>NZ_JBHZBG010000011.1:0-231641 GCF_042754695.1 Nocardia sp. NPDC059195
CAACCACCCCCCCCCCCCCGCATCACCGCTGCGGGGCTCCCGCCTGCCGGTAGCACACCGCTTCGCACCGTCACAACGACACCGGCCCGCCGACCGGATGGTCGACGGGCCGGCAGTCATGCGGGGATCAGTAGCGGTAGTGGTCCGGCTTGTACGGGCCTTCCACGTCTACGTTGATGTACTCGGCCTGATCCTTGGTGAGCTTGGTCAGGGTGCCACCGAGGGCTTCGACGTGGATCTTGGCGACCTTCTCGTCGAGGTGCTTGGGCAGGCGGTAGACCTCGTTGTCGTATTCCTGCGGCTTGGTCCACAGTTCGATCTGCGCGATCACCTGGTTGGAGAAGCTGTTCGACATCACGAACGACGGGTGGCCGGTCGCGTTGCCCAGGTTCAGCAGTCGACCCTCCGACAGCAGGATGATCGCCTTGCCCGAATCGAAGGTCCACTCGTCGACCTGCGGCTTGATGTTGATCCGGGACGCACCCGAACGCTCGAGCGCCGCGATATCGATCTCGTTGTCGAAGTGGCCGATATTGCCCAGGATCGAGTGATCCTTCATCGCCTTCATGTGCTCGAGGGTGATGATGTCCTTGTTACCGGTCGAGGTGATGACGATGTCGGCATCGCCGATCGCCTGCTCGACGGTGACCACGTCGTAGCCGTCCATCAGCGCCTGCAGCGCGTTGATCGGGTCGATCTCGGTGACCTGCACGCGCGCGCCCTGGCCCGCGAGCGACTCCGCGCAGCCCTTGCCGACATCGCCGTAACCGCAGATCAGCACCTTCTTGCCGCCGATGAGCACGTCGGTGCCGCGGTTGATGCCGTCGATCAGTGAGTGGCGAGTGCCGTACTTGTTGTCGAACTTGGACTTGGTGACCGAGTCGTTGACATTGATCGCCGGGAACACCAGCTCACCCGCGGCGGCGAACTGGTACAGCCGCAGCACGCCGGTGGTGGTCTCCTCGGTGACACCCTTGACCGACTCGGCGATGACGCTCCACTTGGTCTTGTCGGCCTCGAGGCTCTCACGCAGCAGGTCGAGGAACACCGTGTACTCGGCGGAGTGATCGGCGTCGGCGGGCGGGACCACACCGGCCTTCTCGAACTGCGCACCGCGCAGCACGAGCATGGTCGCGTCGCCACCGTCGTCGAGGATCATGTTGGCCGGCTCGCCGGGCCAGGTGAGCATCTGCTCGGCGGCCCACCAGTACTCCTCCAGTGTCTCGCCCTTCCAGGCGAAGACGGGGATGCCGGCGGGCTCGTCTTCGGTGCCGTTCGGGCCGACCACGATCGCGGCGGCGGCGTGATCCTGGGTGGAGAAGATGTTGCAGGAGGCCCAGCGCACCTCGGCGCCGAGGGCAACGAGGGTTTCGATCAGGACGGCGGTCTGCACCGTCATGTGCAGCGATCCGGAGATTCGCGCACCCTTGAGCGGGGCGACGTCGTGGTATTCACGACGCAGCGCCATCAGGCCCGGCATCTCGTGCTCGGCGAGGCGGATCTCCTTGCGGCCGAATTCGGCCAGCGAGAGGTCTGCCACCTTGTAGTCGATGCCGTTACGGACGTCAGGGGTGAGCTCGGTGCGCGCGGGAAGTTCTGAGGTCGTCACGTTGGCTAGGTTACCGTCTGGGGCCGCGCGAGTTCCCGGCTCCGTCGAGGTGGAGTCTCAGGCCGCCGCGCGGTATCGGGCCAGCAACCGTCGCGGCTTCTCGGGCGCGACGTTGGCCAGGCTCAGGTCACCGCCGTAATGGGCCGCGACCTTGGGGTCCATCACCGCACGCCACAGCGGCGGGACGGCGGCCAGCAGGATCATGGTGGCGTACCCGGCGGGCAGCTGCGGCGCATCTTCGGTGCTGCGCAAGGTCTGATAGCGCCGACCGGGGTTGGCGTGGTGGTCGCTGTGGCGCTGCAGATGGAACAGGAAGATGTTGGTGACCAGGCGATCGGAGTTCCAGCTGTCGCGCGGGGAGCACCGTTCGTAGCGGCCGTTGGGCTTGCGCGCGCGCAACAGCCCGTAGTGCTCGACGTAGTTGACGGTCTCGAGCAGCGCGAAGCCGATCACGGCCTGGATGACCAGCCACGGCAGGATAGCCGGGCCGAAGACCAGCGTCAGCGAACCGAACAGCACCGCCGTCATCGCCCAGGCCTGCAGGATGTTGTTCTCGATACTCCACCAGCTGCGACCCTGCCGGTACAGGCGCGCGCGCTCGAGTTGCACGGCCGAGGCGAACCCGCCGATCACGCTGCGCGGCAAGAACTCCCACAGCGATTCACCCATCCGGGCGCTGGCCGGATCCTCGGGGGTGGCCACGCGTGCGTGGTGTCCGCGATTGTGCTCGACGAAGAAGTGGCCGTACCCCGATTGGGCCAGCGCGATCTTCGACAGCAATTTTTCAGCACTCTCCACCCGGTGACCCAATTCGTGGGCGGCGTTGATGCCGATGCCGCTGACGAAGCCGACCGTGGCGGCCAATCCGAGCTTGTCGACGAGGGCTAGCTCGGGGCTTGTCCACATGAAGCAGGCCACGGCGAGGCTGATCAGCTGGATCGGCAGGAACAGGTAGGTGCACCACCGGTAGTACCGGTCGGCCGACAGCGCCGCGTAGTCCTCGTCGCGGGGATTGTTGCCGTCTTCACCGACGATCCAGTCCAGCACGGGAATGGCGATCAGGACGATGACAGGTCCGATCCACCAGAACACTTCAGCCTTGGTATGGAACACCAGCTGGGAGGGCAACAGCGCGCACGCCGGGGCGATCAGCCCTAATGCCCAGAGATACCGTTTGGGATCACGAAAACCCCCCGGTTTGCCAACCGTTTGCACACCCGCTCCGCTGTAAAAAGACTAATCGTCGACCGATGTGAATACTGACAGACCGTAGACGCGTTACACACCGGCAGATCATCAAACGTGGTGATGGTTACACCGGAGCGAATTCAGGCTAGTGACTTCTCTCAGTGATCCACTTCACCCGAGGGGACGCACATGCCTCGTACCTGCACAATTGCCTCGACATACGGGCTGAGCAGGGCGCTCATCTCGGCCGGGGCGTCGCGTTCCGGCACGGGCGGATTCGGGATGTAGCTCAGCGCGATGCGGACCAGCGCGTGCGCGATCACATCGGCCTCGGCGTGCGTCGCGTCCACCCAGCTGTGCATGAAAACCTCGGTCAGGCGTGCGGTAGCGTGCTCGAGCAGCGGGGCCGCGTCGAGGGTGATCAACCGCAGCAGGTCCGGCTTCATCTCCCCGCTCAGCAGCGAACGGACCAGCGGGTCGCCCGCGGCGGAGAGAAAGAACCCGGTCATCCCGACCCGGATCGCCGCGCGCGCGTCACCGATGTTGGCGTCGAGCGCCTCACGCACATGGTCGACGAGGTCGTCGGCCAGGCGCAGCGCGTAGGCCTGCGAGAGCCCTGAGCGCGAACCGAACTCGTTGTAGAGCGTCTGCCTGCTCACCCCGGCCCTTGCCGCGACGTCACCGAGCGTGACCTTGGACCAGTCACGCTCGGTGAGCAGTTCGCGCATCCCGTCCAGGACCGAATTGCGCAGCAGTTCGCGCGCGGCCTCCTGGTACGGGATGCGCGAACCTGTGCGCGGAGTGCCCGCGACGCTCACGAACGTTCGATCTCGACCATGAAGAAGTCGGACTTGCGGGCACCGCAGTCCGGACAGGTCCAGTCGTCGGCGATGTCGTCCCAGCGAGTGCCGGGCGCGATGCCGTCGTCAGGCCAGCCCTGGGCCTCGTCGTACTCGAAACCGCACTGTGCGCACTGGTACAGCTTGTAGTCGGTCACAGCGATTCTCCTACCGCCTCGAAGTCGATCTTTTCCCGCACCCCACAGTCCGGACAGCACCAGTCGTCAGGAACGGCAGTCCACAGTGTGCCAGGCGGAAATCCTTCGCGTGGCGCGCCTTTGGCTTCATCGAAGACAAAATCACACACCGGACATTTGTAGGCACTCATGACCCGACCTCGGTTCCGTACTTTTCCAGCACCTGCGCGCGGCGCTTGGGTTCGATATTGGCGCGGGTGACGTCCCCGCCGTAGTGCGCGAGCACGCGCTTGTCCATCACCTTGCGCCAGATCGGCGGGAAGTAGCCGAGCAGGATCATGCTGGCGTAGCCGCTCGGCAGGTTCGGCGCACCGTCCCAGCTGCGCAGTGTCTGGTAGCGCCGGGTCGGATACGCGTGATGGTCGCTGTGCCGCTGCAGGTGGTAGAGGAAGATGTTGGTGACGATGTGGTCGCTGTTCCAGCTGTGCGCGGGCGCCGGTCGTTCGTAGCGTCCGCTCGCGGTCTTCTGCCGGACCAGGCCGTAGTGCTCGAGATAGTTCACCGACTCGAGCAGGCTGAAACCGATCACGGCCTGCAGGATCAGGTACGGCAGCACCTCGATGCCGAACACCGCGATCAATCCGAGCCACAACACCACCGACATCGCCCAGGCATTGAGGACATCGTTGCGCAGCGTCCACGGACCCTTGTCGAGCCGACCCAGACGTTGCTTCTCGAGGTGCCAGGCCGAGCGCAGGCTGCCCAGGACCGTGCGCGGCCAGAAGGCCCAGAAGGACTCGCCGATGCGCGAACTCGCCGGGTCCTCCGGGGTGGCGACCCGCACGTGGTGACCACGGTTGTGCTCGATGTAGAAGTGCCCGTAGAACGATTGGGCCAGCGCGATGCGCGCGAGCCAGCGTTCCAGTTCGACCTTCTTGTGGCCGAGTTCGTGGGCGGTGTTGATGCCGATGCCGCCGATCATGCCGACGCTGATCGCGATGCCGATCTTGTCGACCACGTTGGCGCCGCCGGAGAAGCCGAGCCAGTGCAGGTTCGGCGCGGTGATGATGTAGCAGGCGAAGATCAGCGAGGCGTACTGGAACGGCAGGTACAGGTAGGTGAGGTAGCGGTAGTACTTGTCGTTCTCCAGGTACTCCATCACCTCGTCGGGCGGGTTGTCGCCGTCGGGCCCGAAGAACAGGTCCGCCAGCGGGATCACGATGTACACCAGCACCGGACCGAGCCAGAACGGCACTTCGGCGAGGCGATGCCAGCCGAGCTGATTGAGGCCCCAGATCAGGGGGATCGCGATCGTGAACAGGCCGGTCGGGGCGAACAACCCCCACAGCCACAGATATCGCTTGGAATCTCGCCACTGCGGCGGCGCGACCCGCTGCTCGGACGCTCCTGCATCGGTCGACATCATCGTCTCCATCCCGAGGCACATCTCACACCTGTGATGTGCGTAACTCTCTGTCACAGACGATAGGTGCGCAGATGTTCGATGTCTAGACAAATTTCGCAATTTGTAAAGTCGACATGATCGAATAACGAAAGCGACGACCGTGCCCATCGGGACACGGTCGTCGTCGTTACAGGTCAGAGACCTTTTCAGGGGCCTTTACATCACCCTTCTGACCGAAGCAGAACGTCGGCGCCCGCCGGTAGCCCGTCGACCGGCCACCACCGCAGATCGGTCGATTCTGAGCTGCGGACCGGCACCGCGCCCGGGGGTGCCACGAGCTCGAAGAGCAGGTCGAGGTGCCGCGTCGGCACACCGAGCGAGCAGGTGATCGGGTGCGCCTGCACGCCGTAGAGACCCGACGTGAGGGTCAGGTCGGGAATGCCGGATTCCTCCACCGCCTCCCGCAGCGCCGCGTCCGGCACGGTCTTGTCGTCGGGTTCGCAGTGACCACCCAGCTGGATCCAGCGACCGACGCGCGGATGCAGGGTGAGCAGGATGTCGCGCCGGTCATGGGACAACACGATGGCCGATGCGGTGATGTGGCCGGGGGCGTGTTCGCGCAGGCAGCCACGCGGCGCCGAGCCGAGGAAGGCCAGAATCGCTTCGCGCAGTGAGCGATCCGCGTTCGTGTCCGGCTCCCACTCGGTGAGCAATCCGGTTGCCGAGGCGTGCAGCGATTCCGCGCTCATCGGAGCAGCTCCGTCATCGCGGCGTGCGGCACCGCGCCGGGCTCCGGCTGTGCGGCAGGTGCCGGCTCTGTGGTCGCGGCACGCAGCTCCGACGCGGCGGCGCGCGACTGCGCGGTCACAGCTCCACCAGCCCAGCGCCGGGCGAGCTGACGGTGCGCGGGACAGGCTCTTCCAGTGGATGACCGATTGCGATGGCGCCCAACGGCATCCAATCCTCGCCGAGGCCGAGGACCTCGCGGACGATCTCGGGCGCGAAGATGGTCGAGCCGATCCAGCAGCTGCCGAGGCCATCGGCGGCCAGCGCGACCAGCAGGCCCTGCACCGCCGCGCCGACTGCCACGGTGAACATCGTCTGCTCAGCGGCCTGGCGACGAGCGTCGGGGTAGTCATGTGCGCCGTCGGGCACGCAGAACGGGATGATCACCTCCGGTGCGTCGAAAAGGATGCGACCGCGCGCGATTCGACGCTGCACGCGTTCGGGGGCGAGCCCGTCGGCGGTGAGGTCGGCGCTCCACTTCTCGGCCATGGCCTCGAGCAACCGCGCCCGCAGGGTCGCCTCGCGCAGCCAGACGAAGCGCACCGGGCGGGTGTGGTGCGGCGCGGGGGCGGTGAGGCCGACCGCGACGGCGGCGCGGATCCGCTCCGGGTCGACGGCTTCGTCGGCGAACGCGCGCACCGAACGACGCAGCGGCACAGCCTCTTTGCGACCCTGCTCGAGCGCCTCGGCGGTGCCGAGCCAGAACAGGTCGTCGACGCCGCCGCGCAGCAGCGCCGCCGCGGTCGATCCGTCGTCGTCGGTGTCGAGCCCGCGCACCACCGCCACCGGGACTCCGCCGAGCTTGCCCTTGACCAGATCGGCGGCCGCGGCGAGTTCATCGGCGATGGCCACCAGCGTGACGTGCAGTTCGTTGCCCTGCCCATCAACAGAGCCGGCGTAATCATGGAGCACCCGCAATCCGGCCGACCCGATGGCCGCGTCGATCTGCCCGTTGCGCCAGGCGCGACCCATGGTGTCGGTGATGACAACGGCCACGTCGACGCCGAGCCGCGCAGCGAGCGCGGTGCGCAGGGCTTTCGCGCTGCCATCGGGATCGATAGGCAGCAGCACCAATTCACCCTCGGCCACATTGGAGCCGTCGACCCCGGAGGCCGCCTGCACGATGCCGAGCCGGTTCTCGGTGATGAGGGTGCGGCCCTTGCGCGCGAGCACCCGGACGGCCTCGTCCTCGACGAGCTTGCGCCGAGCGGTGTCGCGCTCCTCGGGGTCGATCGGCGCGACGACGATGCGCCCCTCGGCCTTCGACACGATCTTGCTGGTGACCACGAGGATGTCGCCGTCGGCGAGCCAGGGCGCTTGTGCCGCAAGATGTTCGGCGATGTCGTCACCCGGCCGGAACTCCGGCAGGCCGGTCACCGGAAGGATCCGCAGCTCGTCGGCGGCATGGTCGGGCAACGCACCGCCGCCGTTCGCCGGCCGGATCGAGGGGGCCGCCTCGTGTGCGCTCATGCCTTCACTCCCGCCAATTCCAGTGCGGCGCGCGCCATTTCAGCGGTTGCCTCGGGGTCGCTCATCAACAGCGGTACGCTGCGCACCTCGACGCCGGGGACATCCGCGGAGTCGGTGGAGTGCACCAGCCACCCGTCGAGAATGCCGGTGGCCGAGCGGGCGCCGTAGTGGCGACCGATCGCCTCCGCGGTGGACTCGACGCCGATCGCCGCGAGGCACTCATCGGCCATGCCGCGCAACGGCTTTCCATCGATCACCGGCGAGAGCCCGATCACCTTGGCTTCGCTGGTGCGCAGCGCACCCCGGATCCCGGGCACGGCGAGGATCGCGCCGATGCTCACCACGGGGTTCGACGGGGCCAGCAACACGGCGTCAGCAGTGCCTATGATTTCGGTCACATTCGGCGCCGGAGCGGCTTGCTCGGCGCCGATCGAGGCAAATCCGTGGGTCGGGAGGGCCGCGCGATACCGCACCCACCATTCCTGAAAGTGGATCGCGCGACGTTCGCCAGCATTGTCGGGATCGCTGACCACCACGTGGGTTTCGCAGCGATCGTCGGTAGCCGGAATCAGCTGCACGCCCGGTTGCCACCGATTGCACAGTGCCTCGGTGACCGCGGACAGCGGATATCCGGCGCGCAGCATTTCGGTGCGAATGAGATGGGTGGCGATATCGCGATCGCCGAGGCCGAACCAATCGGGCTGGGCGTTGTATTTCGCCAGCTCCTCTTTCGCGTGCCAGGTTTCGTCGGCGTGGCCCCAGCCACGCTCGGTATCGATGCCACCACCGAGGGTGTACATGCAGGTGTCGAGGTCGGGACAGATGCGAAGGCCATGCATCCAGACGTCGTCGCCGACGTTGACGATGGCGGAGATGTCGGCTTCGGGCAGCAGCTGCCGGACGCCTTGGAGGAACCGGGCACCGCCGACGCCGCCGACGAGAACGGCGATCTTGGGCTCGCGCACCGCGTGTTGTGCAGTCACAGGGTCACAGCCTAGTGAGTGGCGGTTGCCGGTTGGTTCCGCGCCGAAGTCCAGTGAATTTGCTGATCGTTAGCCACAGCACATAACAAGATCAACACGAAAGGCGGGTGCGGAGTGTAACGGAAGGGTGACGGCGGGTTGACCACCGGCAAGTGCGGCGTGTCTAATCACAGACATGTCATTCCGGTCACCGCGAGAGGGCATAGCGCGGGGGCGTTTGCGAGAAGGTTCCAGCTCGCCGAAACGGACACAGCGCGAGGTCGTAGCGCGGTGGACGTTCACGAGAGTTTCGATCTCGCCGGAAGGCAGGCTTGGGGAAGCCCGCGAGACTACGTCGCGGTGTTGGGCCGTCGGAGTTCTCATCGGACCGACGGAAAGAATCATTCTGCGCTAACACATAGTGAGGAGGCGGAACGATGACCGAAGATCTGGTCTCGCCGACCGATTCCACAGCAGGCGCAGCTCACGCTGTCTGCGCTGACATGAGCTGGCAGGAACCGGACGTGGTAAGCGAAGTCGCGGCTCCCCGGCTGAGTCTGGTCGTCACGGGCTTCGACGAGATGTTCGAGTCGATCGAGGAGCAGTGGCAGGAACGTGCCCTCTGCGCTCAGACCGACCCCGAGGCGTTCTTCCCCGAGAAGGGCGGCTCGACGCGTGAGGCCAAGCGAATCTGCTTGGGCTGTGAAGTACGTGACCAGTGCCTGGAATACGCACTGGCACATGATGAACGCTTCGGAATCTGGGGCGGTCTCTCGGAACGAGAGCGTCGCAGGCTGAAGCGCGGAATCGGTTAAGTGACTGTTCGAAAGTAGACTCTCTCCAGGCCTGGCCCGGAGCCACGCAGGCGCAGTACGTCGGTGTCTCCGGGCGAACGCCCTTGTTGATCTTCACGGTGCAGGCGAGAGAGGTGAAAGACCCATGGCACGTTCCCGGCGTCATTCCCCGGCACCCACCGCTCGTTCGGTGACCCGCCGCGGCCGCGGTGTCCGTGGCCCCATGCTCCCGCCGACGGTGCCCGCGTGGCGCACCAGGGGCCAGAAATTCGATCGGCTCGTGCTCGAGGCCTTCGCTCCGCTCGACACCCGCTGGCACGATCGACTCACCAAGCTCGATATCGCCGTCGACGATGTCCCGAAAATCCGTCCGCTGCATCCTGATTCGGTCACCTGGCCGGACGAGGTCGTCGCCGACGGACCGGTGCCACTGTCGCGGCTCATCCCCGCGGGCGTCGACCGCCACGGTGCGGCCACCCGCGCCAGGGTGGTGTTGTTCCGCAAGCCGCTGGAATTGCGCGCCGCCGATCCCGACGATCTGGTCGAGTTGCTCCGCGAGGTACTCGTCCAGCAGATCGCAACTTACCTCGGCGTAGACCCCGATCTTATCGATCCGGAGCCCGAATAAAGGCGTGTCCGTATCCACTTTCGGCGCGCGGAGGGTTAATCTCGACGTCGTGATCCCTATGCGTCGTTGCTGCCGACCCGGCTGCAAGAACCCGGCTGTAGCGACGCTGACTTATGTGTACTCCGACTCGACCGCCGTCGTCGGACCCTTGGCCACCGTCGCCGAACCACACTCCTGGGATCTCTGCGAAACGCACGCCTGCCGCATCACCGCGCCCAAGGGCTGGGAACTGGTCCGCCACGAAGGCGGCTTCTCCTCGAGCACCCCGGACGACGACGACCTCACCGCCCTCGCCGAAGCTGTCCGCGAAGCGGGCCTGCGCCGCCGCCCCGCCGAAGCCGACCAGCCGGGCTACCGCGACAACGCCCCCGCGGCCCCCCGCACCGCACGCACGGGCCGACGCGGCCACCTACGGGTTCTGCCAGATCCGTAACTGGTCTCGCGAGTACATGGACCACCTCCCAGCCTGCCTCCCCACACAGGGGCCGCCGAAACTGTCGCGCTAGGCGGACCTGTACGGCCGAAGTCGCGGAGTGGCGGATACGCTTAGCCATATGACGACCCTCGCGCGCTCTGGCGAACTCGTGAATGCCGTGATCAAGGCTTATGACGTCCGCGGGGTGGTGGGCGAGCAGATCGACGAGGCGTTCGTCGGCGATGTGGGCGCATCCTTCGCCCGCCTCATGCGCGATGAAGGCGCCACCCGCGTCGTGATCGGCCACGACATGCGCGACTCCTCCCCCGCGCTGTCCCAGGCTTTCGCCGCGGGCGTGCAGGCCAACGGCCTCGATGTGGTGCACATCGGCCTCGCCTCCACCGACCAGCTCTACTTCGCCTCCGGCAAGCTCGGCTGCCCCGGCGCCATGTTCACCGCCAGCCACAATCCGGCCAAGTACAACGGCATCAAGCTGTGCCGGGCGAACGCGCTGCCCGTCGGCCAGGACACCGGGCTGGCCACCATCGCCGCCGAGGTCATCGCGGGTGTGCCCGCCTATGAGGGCACGCCGGGCACCGCGACCACTACCGATCTGCTCGCCGACTACGCGACCTACCTGCGCGAGCTGGTGAACCTCGACGAGATCCGCCCGCTCACCATCGCGGTCGACGCGGGCAACGGCATGGGCGGCCACACCGTGCCCGCCGTCCTCGGCACGCTCGGTCCCATCACGATCGTGCCGCTGTACTTCGAACTCGACGGCTCGTTCCCCAATCACGAGGCCAACCCGCTGGATCCGAAGAACCTCGTCGACCTGCAGGCGCTCGTCCGTTCCAGCGGCGCCGACATCGGCCTGGCCTTCGACGGCGACGCCGACCGCTGCTTCGTCGTCGACGAGCGCGGCGAGCCGGTCTCGCCCTCGGCGATCACGGCCATCGTGGCGCAGCGTGAGCTGGCCAAGGAGCCGGGTGCCACCGTGATCCACAACCTGATCACCTCGCGCGCGGTGCCCGAGCTCGTCGAGGAGCTCGGCGGCAAGCCGGTGCGCACCAGGGTCGGGCACTCGTTCATCAAGCAGGAGATGGCTTCGACCGGCGCGGTGTTCGGCGGCGAGCACTCGGCGCACTACTACTTCCGCGATTTCTGGGGTGCCGACTCGGGCATGCTGGCCGCGCTGCACGTGCTGGCCGCGCTCGGTGAGGGTGAACGTCCGGTCTCGGACCTGATGGCCGCCTACGACGTGTACGCCGCCTCGGGGGAGATCAACTCCACCGTCGCCGACGCCGCCGACCGCACCGCCGCGGTGCTCGCCGCGTTCGCCGACCGCACCGAGTCGGTGGACCGGATGGACGGCGTCACAGTCGACCTGGGGAACCACGCCTGGTTCAACCTGCGTGCCTCGAATACCGAACCGCTACTTCGACTCAATGTCGAGGCCGGATCGCAGGACGAAGTAAACGCACTCGTGACCGAGATCCTGAGCATCGTCCGCGCCTGACTGGGAAGATGAAACCAGTACCAGTGGAATCACATGCCCGGTATTCGGCGACGGCAGATTACGAGCATTGCCGGTGCCCGGCTGGAATAGTGGAGTCACGGACGACACAGCGCGATGAGGGGAGGTGGATTCGGCGATGATCGCTGGAACACCGGTATTCGACCTCGACGATGCCGAGTCGCTGGCGGCCGCCGACACCGGCGGCGCCCTGCGCTCGGCGGCTTCGGGCGGCGCCCAGGTGCGTGCCACGGCCGCCGCGGTCGCTGAAACCTCGCTCATCGAACGGCTCTCCGACCTGCGCCCGCGCAGCCTCGTACTGGTCGCGGGCTCGGGTCGGGCCGCGCGCGCGGCCGGGCTGCTGGTCGCCACGCTCGGCGACCGGGCCGGGCTGCCGATCGTGCCCGTCACCTCGCTGCCGCCGTGGGTCGGCCCGCTGGACGTGGTCCTGGTCGCCGGCGACGACGCGGGCGATCCGCGGCTCATCGACGCCGTCGACCGTGCCCTGCGCCGCAGCGCCGAAGTGGTGATCGCCGCGCCCAACGAGGGTCCATTGCGTGCGGTCGCCGCCGGTCGCGCGATCGTGCTCGAACCGCGGGTGCCCGTGCTCGACCACAACCGGCTGCTACGTTTCCTCGCCGTCGGGATCGCGGTGTTACGCGGTGTCGACGCCCAGCGCAGCGGCCCGGCCACGCCGGACCTCACCGCGCTGGCCGACATGCTCGATGCCGAAGCACTGCGCGACGGCCCGACCAACGAGGTCTTCCACAACCCGGCCAAGACGCTCGCCGCGCGCATGCACGGTGTCGGTGTCGTCCTCGCGGGCGACTCGCCAGCCGCTGTCGAACTGGCCGGTCACGGTGCCGAGGTGCTGCTGCAATCCGCGGGCAAGCTGGTTTCGGCCGCCGATCTCGCCGATGCTGTCGCCGCGGTCGGCCGCCTGGCCGCGACCACCGGCGGCACCGCGCCCGGCTTCGATCCGCTGTTCCACGACGAGGAGCTCGACGGACCGGCCCCGGTCGACCGGGTGCGGGTGCTGGCCTTGAGCGTGCACCCCGATCAGGCCGCCGCCCGGCGCAAGCTCGCGGTCTTCGAAGGCGCCGGCGCGGGACTGGTCGACGCCGATCTGGTCCATGCCGATGTCGATGTGCTGCAATCTCAGCTCGCCGACCCGGGTGCCGCGATCGAACGAACCGCTGCCGAGTCCGCCGCAGGGGGCGGTCACGGCAGTGAACTCGAGCAGCTGGCCGTGCTCGCGCTGCGGCTGGACATGGCCGCGGCTTATCTTCGACTGACCGGTGCGCGCGGTGTCACCGCGCCCGAACCGGATCGATACGACGGGGGACGCTACTAGTGCAGGAACTCGTTGGTGCGCTGCGTTCCTACGCATGGGGGTCGCGCACCGCGCTCGCTCAGCTGTGCGGAAGGCCGGTACCCTCGGCCCATCCCGAAGCCGAACTCTGGTTCGGCGCGCACCCGGCCGATCCCGCGCACGTGCAGACCGACTCGGGCGAGCGCTCACTGCTCGAGGTACTCACCGCCGACCCGGCGGGCGAATTGGGCGCGGTGGCCGACACTTTCGGCACCCGGCTGCCGTTCCTGCTGAAAATCCTCGCCGCCGAGGAACCGCTGTCGCTGCAAGCCCACCCGAGTTCGGCGCAGGCGCGCGCCGGATTCGAACGGGAGAACCGCACCGGCGTCGCGCTGGACTCGCCGCTGCGCAACTACCGCGACGACAGCCACAAGCCCGAACTCGTTGTCGCACTGGAGCGTTTCGAGGCACTGGCGGGGTTCCGCGACCCGCATCGCACCGTCGAGTTGTTGCGCGCGCTCGACGTGCCCGGCCTCAATGTCTACGCCGAACTGCTTGCCGCCCAGCCTGATTCGGCCGGCCTGCGAACCCTGTTCACCACCTGGATCACCCTGCCGCCCGCCGCGCTGTCGAAGCTGCTTCCCACGGTGCTAGAGGGCTGCGTGCACTACCTGTCCGGCAAGGGCGCGCGGGCGTTCACCGCCGAGGTGCGCACCGCGCTCGAACTGGCCGAGGTCTACCCCGGCGACGCGGGTGTCCTTGCCGCGCTGCTGCTCAACCGGCTGACCCTCGAACCGGGCCAGGCGCTGTTCCTCTCGGCCGGCAATCTGCACGCCTACCTGCGTGGGGTCGGGGTGGAGATCATGGCCAACTCCGACAACGTGTTGCGGGGCGGGCTCACGCCCAAGCACGTCGACGTGCCCGAACTCCTGCGGGTACTCGACTTCGAACCGATCGACCTACCGGTGATCGAACCCGAACCCGGCGGCGACGGCGGCATCCGATACCGCACGCCCGCACCGGAATTCGCCCTGTGCCGCTTCGACCTCGGCGCCGAGGCCGAGCCGGTCGTACTCGCCGATGCCGGACCCGGCATCGTGCTGTGCACCGCGGGCACGGTCGAGCTCTCCGAGAACGGACGCACTCTCATCGTCGAACGTGGCAGCGCGGCCTGGATCTCCGCCACCGACACCGACATCAAAGCGCGCGCGCTGCGCGGCCCCGCCCAGCTGTTCAGCGCCTGCGTCGGCGACGGCAACTGATCTGCGCCCGAGGCGAAACCTCCCCCATCGCTGCGGCAATGCGCGAGAGACAAATGACCGCTTCGCGGCTGTGTCCTATTAGGCTGTGGCGAGTCGTGTTCAGTGAGCAGAAGGGCGGGCCGGCATGTCGGCTGGTGGTGGCAAGAAGGCGATCGTCGCGGCGTTGGTGGCCAACGCGGGGATCGCGGTGGCGAAGTTCGTCGGCGCGTTCATCACGGGGTCGGCATCGATGATGGCCGAAGGTGTGCACTCGGTCGCCGACACCTCGAACCAGGGTCTGCTGCTGTTCGGGCAACGCGCCGCCGCCAAGGACGCCGACGACCTGCACCAGTTCGGGTACGGCCGTAACCGCTACTTCTACTCGTTCGTCGTGGCGCTGGTGCTGTTCACCCTCGGCTCGGTGTACGCGATCTACGAAGGCATCCACAAGGTCCAGCACCCCGAGGAGCTGAGTCAGCCGATCGTCGCGGTCGTCATCCTCGTGATCGCGATCGGCCTGGAGACCTTCAGCTTTCTCACCGCCGTGCGCGAATCCCGGCCACTCAAGGGCAATGCGAGCTGGTGGCGGTTCATCCGCAACTCGCGCAGCCCCGAGCTGCCGGTAGTGCTGCTCGAGGACACCGGCGCACTGATCGGTCTGATTCTCGCCCTCGGCGCGGTGGGGATGACCATGGTCACCGACGACCCGATCTACGACGCCATCGGCACCCTCTCCATCGGTGTCCTGCTCGGCATCATCGCGATCGTGCTGATCGTGGAGATGAAGAGCCTGCTCATCGGTGAAGGCGCCACCCCCGAACAGGGTCAGGCCATCCACGAGAACTTGGTCGACGGCACCAAGATCACCTCGGTGATCCACCTCAAGACCCAGTACATCGGCCCCGAGGAAATGCTGGTCGCCGCCAAGGTGGCCATCGCACCGAACCTCGACATCGCCGGAATCGCCGAGGCCATCGACGCGGCCGAAACGCGTATCCGCGCCGCGGTACCGACAGCCCGCCTGATCTACCTCGAGCCAGACCTCTACAGAGTCAAATAGCGGCTGGCTGTATCTATTTGCGGCTGGTGCCGCGGTTCTCGGCGCTTAACTCCACCTCTTCCCTCCCTACGGGCACTCCTTCGTCGCACCCTTCGGTCAGTCCATCGGCGGAGGCGCGCCGAGAACACGGCGGCCCGGGGACACGGTGCTGGGGTCGGGAGTGTGGCTCTACGTTGGCGGTAGCGTTCGCTTATGGCCGAGCAAGGTGGAGACAGCAAGGTCGCGATCATCGCCGCGCTCGGGGCGAACGCGGGCATCATGGTCGCCAAGTTCATCGGCGCTTTCATCACCGGCTCGTCGTCGATGCTGGCCGAGGCGGTGCACTCGGTGGCCGACACCGGCAATGAGGCGCTGCTGCTGGTCGGACGTCACCGAGCCGAGCAGGCGCCGGACACGCTGCACCCGTTCGGGTACTCACGCAACCGGTACTTCTATTCGTTCGTTGTCGCGCTCGTGCTGTTCGTGATGGGCTCGCTGTTCGCGATCAACGAGGCGATCCACAAGATCCGGTTCCCGGCGGAGATCGAATCGCACTGGGTCGCGATCGGGATCCTCGGTGTGTCGTTGGTGTTGGAGAGCGGCAGCTTCCGCACGGCGCGCAAACAGTCGGCGCCGCTGAAGGGTCAGCAATCGTGGTGGCATTTCATCCGCCACACCCGCAATCCTGAACTGCCCGTGGTGCTGCTGGAGGACGCGGGCGCGATCATCGGCCTGCTGTTCGCTCTCATGGGCGTGTGTCTGACGGTGCTCACCGGCAACGCGGTGTGGGACGGCATCGGCACACTCCTCATCGGCATTCTGCTCGGTGTGAACGCCGTGATCCTGATCGTGGAGACCAAGAGTCTGCTGATCGGTGAGGGCGCGACGGCCAAGGACGACACCGCGATTCGGTCGGCGCTGCTCACCGATCCGCGGATCGAGCGGGTCATCCGGATGCAGACCCAGTACCTCGGGCCGCAGGACCTGCTGATCAACGCCAAGATCGCGCTGCACGCCGGCCTGGATATCACGCAGGTGTCCGAGGTGATCGCGGCCGCGGACGGCCGCATTCACGCCGCTGTGCCGAACGCGTGCACGATCTATCTCGAGCCCGATCTGTTCGAGCCCGACAAGGTCCACGACATACCGATGAAGCCGAGCTGAGCGGCTACCGGTAGGCGGGTGCCTCGCCGCGCAACAGGTCGAGTGGGTCGGTGACGATGCCGAAACGGTTGCGCAGCAGGTGTTGTGCCGCGTGCAGCCCCGGCATCCCGTGGACGCCGGGCCCGGGCGGGGTCGATGACGAGCACAGGTAGGTGCCCGGAATCGGGGTGGAGTAGGGGTTCCAGCGAGCGAGCGGCCGGAACAGGGTCTGGCGCGTGGTCATCGCGCCCGCCGAGATATCGCCGCCGACGTAGTTGGCATTGTGCGCGGGCATGAAGGCCGCCGGGCGCACGTGTTTCGCGAGGATCAGGTCGCGGAAACCGGGCGCGAAGCGTTCAACCTGGTCGATCACCTGGTCGCTGATATCGCGATCGGTTCCGTTGGGAACGTGGGCATAGGTGTAGAAGGTGTGCTGGCCCTCGGGCGCCCTGGTGGGGTCGACGACGCCGGGCTGAATGGCCAGGACGAACGGCCGATCGGCGAATCTGCCGGTGGCGACCTGATGTTCGGCGCGCATGGCTTGCGCCCTGGTACCGACCAGGTGCAGGGTGCCCGCCAGGTCGGCGCCCGGTGCGGCCCACGGCACCGGCCCCGACAGGGCGAAATCGACCTTGCAGGCGGCGTTTCCGTACTGAAAACGCCCGAGGCCGTTGCGGTATCGCGACGGCAGCCGGTCACCGGCGATGCGAAGGAGTTCGGCGGGCGAGGTGTCGAACAGCACCGCGCGCGCGGTGGCGAGTTCGGCGAAATCGTCGACCCGGTGCCCGGTGCGCACCTCGCCACCGAGGCTTTCGATCTCGGCGATCATCGCGTTCGGGATCGCCTGGCTGCCACCGCGCGGGATCACCCAGCCGCCCGCGTGCGCGAGGGTGCCGAGCAGCAGGGAGGCGCCGACCGCGGGGAAGGCGCGCGGTGAGGTGATGGCGTGGGCGGCCACACCGCTGAACATCGCGGGCGCGACCTCACCGCTGAAACGGTTGTCGGACAACGGGGATGCCTGTTCGAGCAGGCGGGTAGCGAACTTGATACCCGTGCCGACCCGCAGCGGTGGATGCCGCAGATCCGACATGGCCAACTCGACCACCTCGGGCCAGTGCTCGACCAGCGGCGCGAACAGGTCGCGCCAGGCCCCGCCGTCGCGCCCGAGGTCGGCGACAGTGGATTCGAGGTTGCGCCAAGCCAATCCGGCGATCCCACCGTCGAGGGGGTGTGCGTAGGAAACGGTCGGGGCGAGCAGTTCGACGCCGTGCGCCTCGAGATCGAAGGCGCGAAAGAAGGGTGATGCCAATGCCATCGGATGCGCACCGGCACAGATATCGTGATGGAAGCCGGGCAAGGTCAGCTCGGCCGTGCGCGAACCGCCGCCCGCCTGCTCCTGCGCTTCGAGAACCCGCACCGACAACCCGGCGCGAGCGGCGATCACCGCCGCGGCGAGACCGTTCGGCCCCGAGCCGACCACAATTACTTCCGCCATTGCCGTCCCTTCGCACGCATGCCTACCTGCTCCAACCTACGCGGACCCGGTCCGCGCGCCGATGAGCGCTCAATCCGCCGCTTCGCTGGCCCCGTCTACCAGCAAGGCGATGCGGCGTTCGCGGAGTTCGGGGCGCAGCCGGCTGCTGCGCTCGAGGGTCGCGAGGCCGTGCAGGGAGGCCCAGGCGACTTCGGTGCGGGCGCCGAGGTCGTCACCTTCGGCGTACGGGGTGAACATCGCTTTCAGACCGGCGAAGGCGTCGCGCAGGGGCTGCGGAGCGTTGAGGCCGAACTCGAGGTCGGTCTTCTGCTCGAAGATGGCGTCGTAGCGGGCGGGGTTGTCGGTGGCGAAGTCGAGGTAGGCGCGGGCGACATTGGCGACCACTTCGGAATGGGTGGTCGCCGCCTCCCTGGCCACCTTCAGTTTCTCGGCGAACTCGACGCAGCCCTGCAGGGCAACAGCGCCGACGATCGCCGCCTTGTTCGCGAAATGGCTGTAGAGCACGGGCTGGCTGTATTCGATGCGGTCGGCCAGTTTTCGGATGGTGACCGCGTCCCAGCCGTCCGCTTCGGCCATCTCACGTGCGGCGTCGATGATCCGCTGATGCCGTTCGGCGCGGTCGCGTTCTTTGCGCTGTTGCGTGCTCATGCTTGAAATTCTAGCAGTGCTAGACAAGATAGCGAGGCTGGGTTATGGTTCTCTCAACACCTAGCGCCGCTAGATTTCAGAGCACAGCACAGATTCAGGAGCACATCATGACCACCTCGCGCATCGCCACCGCCCTCTCCCTGCTCGGCGGGCTCTTCATCATCTACGTCGGCATCAACTACCTGATCGCCCCGGAGGCGACTGCCGCGGGCTTCGGCCTTCCCGCGGTGCCCGCGGGCGACGCGGTGGCGTTCCTGAACCTCAAGGGCGTCCGTGACATCGTCAGCGGCGTGGTGATCCTCTCCCTGCTCGCCACCAAGCAGCGCTTCGCGCTCGGCGTCGTCATGCTGGCCACCTCACTCACCCCATTCGGCGACATGACCACCGTCCTGAGCTGGCAGGGCTCCACCGCCACCGCGTTCGGTGTGCACGGCTTCACCGCGGTCCTGGTGGCGCTCGCCGGCGTGCTGCTGATCCGCGAGCGCCGCGTGAGCTCGACCGAACGCCCACTCGTCGCGGCATGAGTCGCCGCCGATGAATTCCCTACCGCCACGCCGTCTGTACCGATAACGAACACCCATCGAGGAGGAACCACCATGGCGAACGCACCGCACGGCCCCGCGTCCTACTTCCCCACCATCGAGGCCAAGTACGGGCGCACCGTCGACGAGTGGTTCGCGCTGCTCGCCGCGGCCGAGCCGAGCGGCCACACCGCATTGGTCAGCTGGCTGAAGTCCGAGCACAGCCTCGGCCACGGTCACGCCAGCGCCTTGGTGCAGTTCCACCTCAACCCCGGCAAGTGGTCCAGAATCTAACCCCCCACAACGGCGCAGCCGGTCCCGCATCCGACACCACCGATAGGCCCCGCGATTTCTCATCGCGGGGCCTATCGGCTTTCTCACCGCACTTCGACCGACTGCGCTGGCGCAGGTTTGGTGAGTTCGACGGGCTGATCCACCTCGTGATCGTCGACCATCGTCTCCTCGTCGAACGGCAATTCACGGTCGAGCACGCGGCGGGTCCGGTCGGCGTCGACCGTCGCGGTCCAGGTGCCGATGAGCAGCGTGGCGACCGCGTTGCCCGAGAAGTTGGTCAGCGCACGGGCTTCCGACATGAAGCGGTCGATACCGACGATCAGGCCGACACCGTCGAGCAGGTCGGGGCGATGGCTCTGCAGACCGCCCGCGAGGGTGGCCAGACCGGCACCGGTGACACCGGCGGCACCCTTGGACGCGATGATCATGAACAGCAGCAGGCCGATCTGCTCGCCGAGCGCGAGCGGCTTGCCCATGGCGTCGGCGATGAAGATCGAGGCCATCGTCAGGTAGATGGCGGTGCCGTCGAGGTTGAACGAATACCCGGTCGGCACAACAACACCCACCGTGGTGCGCTCCACCCCCGCGTGTTCCATCTTCGCGATCAGTCGCGGCAGCGCCGACTCCGACGACGAGGTCGCCACGATCAGCAGGTACTCACGCGACAGATACCGGCACAGCTTCAGGATCGAGACGCCCGAGACCACCCGCAGGATCACGCCGAGCACACCGAACACGAACACCAGACACGTCAGATAGAACGCGATCATCAACGTCGCCAACTGCACCACCGCCGACCAGCCGGTGCGCCCGACCACATTCGCGATCGCGCCGAACGCGCCGATCGGAGCCAGCCACAGGATCATCGACAGGATCCGGAATACCAGCTTCTGGCCCAGCGCGACCGCGCGCAGGATCGGCGCGCCGGCATCGCCCATCGCCTGTACGGCGAACCCGACCAGCAGCGCGACGAACAATGCCTGCAGCACGCTGCCCGCGGTCAGCGATGACACGAGCGTGGTCGGCACGATGTTCTCGATGAAGTCCCACGTGCCGCCCGCACTGTGTGCCTGATCGGCGTATTTCGCACCCGCTCCCGCGGTGCCGACATCGAGTCCGTCACCCGGATCGATGAGGTTGCCGACGACGAGCCCGATGCCTAGCGCGACCGTCGACATCACCAGGAAATAGCCGATGGCCAGGCCACCGACCTTGCCGACGGTGGCGGCCGCGCGCACCGAACCGATGCCGAGGACGATTGTGCAGAAGATGACGGGTGCGATCATCATCTTGATCAGGTTCACGAACACGGTGCCGAGCGGCGCCAGTGACTGACCGAATTCCGGGGCCACCCGGCCGACAATGACGCCGGCCACGACCGCGATGATCACCGCGATGTACAGCCAGTGGGTATGGTCGCGTTTCCGCGCTGCGGTGGTATCACTCATGCCGACGAGCATGAGGAACTATTGTGACGGCCGTCACTTTGTTCCATAAGTTTCATATAGGCGCATAACGTTCGAGAAATCCAGGTCGGAGGCAAGAGGTGCGACGAGTACGACTGTCGCTCGCAGGGCAGGCCTTCGTATGGCAGCTGGTGGTGCTGGGGCTGCTGATCGCCGTCGGCACCATCCTGGCCGTGTTCGATGCCAGGCGCGACCACGACGTGGCCGCGGAAATGCAGGTCAGAGACGTCGCGGTGACGGTGTCGCGGTCACCGTCGACCCTGGCCGCGGTGAAC
Organism: Nocardia sp. NPDC059195; assembly: GCF_042754695.1. Lineage (NCBI taxonomy): Bacteria > Bacillati > Actinomycetota > Actinomycetes > Mycobacteriales > Nocardiaceae > Nocardia > Nocardia sp. NPDC059195. Next base: position 21,184 of record NZ_JBHZBG010000011.1, read on the forward strand.
TCGCCCTACCCGAGCGGGCTGCTGCAGCCGACCACCGAGCGGATCAGAGCGGCCACCGGCATGGACTTCATCGTCGTGATGGCACCGGACCGCACGCGCTACACCCACACCAACCCCGACCTGATCGGCAAGCCGTTCATCGGCAGCATCGACGGTGCGCTGGCAGGCCAGACCCTCACCGAGACCTTCACCGGAACCCTCGGCCCCTCGATCCGCGCGGTCACCCCGGTCTACGACAACGGCCGGGTGGTTGCCCTGGTCTCGGCCGGGGTCACCCGAGCCAAGATCGGCACCCAGGTCGCCACTCAGCTGCCCCTGATCCTCGGGTTGGCCGCGGTGGGGCTCGCGCTGGCCGCGCTGTCGTCGTTCCTGATCAGCCGTAGGCTGCGCCGCCAGACCCACGGTCTCGCCCCCGACGAGCTGCGCGCGCTCTATGAACACCACGACGCCGTCCTGCACTCCGTCCACGAGGGGCTGGTGGTATTCGGCGCCCAGGCCGAGGCCGCGGAGGTGGTCAACGATCAGGCACGCACCCTGCTCGACTTGCCCGATGGTCCGGTGCACCGCGGTGACCTGCCCATCTCGCTGCAGCAGATGAGCGGGGGCGTGGTGCGCGATGAGACACACGTGACCACCGACCGCATTCTGCTGGTCAACCAGGACCTGGTCAGCTGGGAGGGCCGCGAGATCGGCACCGTGCTCACCATCCGCGATCAGACCGAACTGCGCGCGGTGCTCGGTGAACTCGACTCGGTGCGCGGCTTCGCCGAATCGCTGCGCGCCCAGGCGCACGAGGCCGCCAACCGGCTGCACACCGTGGTCACCATGGTCGAGCTGGGCCGCCCCGACGAAGCGGTGGCCTTCGCGACCGCGGAGCTACAGCTCTCACAGGTGCTGATCGACCGTTTGCTGGCCGCCGTCGGCGACGCGGCGCTGGCCGCGCTGCTGCTCGGCAAGGTCGACCAGGCCGCCGAGCGCGGGGTGAGCCTGGCCATCAGCGAGGACACCGCGCTGGACTCCACCGACCCGCTGTCCGCGCACGAGACCGTGACCCTGGTCGGCAACCTGATCGACAACGCGATCGACGCGGCGGCGGGCACCGTCGCCAAGCGCGTCGAGGTGTCGGTGTGTCATCGTGACGGCGCGCTGTGGGTCCAGGTATCCGACAGCGGACCCGGCATGTCGGCCCAGATGTTCTCGCGTGCCGCCGAACGCGGCTACACCACGAAATCCGACCACGCGGGCCTCGGCCTCGCGCTGGTGCACCGCCTCGTCGACCGACATCGCGGCACCATCACCACCACGGCCGCACCACACAGCGCGGTCATCGTTCGCATTCCGCTGAGGGAGACACCTTGATCCGCGTTCTGATCGTCGAGGACGAGCCGTTGATCGCCCAGGCACACCGGGCCTATCTCGAACGGCTCGACGGTTTCGTCACCGGTGGCGTCGTGCACACCGGACGCGACGCGCTGCGAGTGGCGGCCGAGGCGATCGCCGCGGGCAATCCGTTCCATCTGGTACTGATGGATATCGGGCTGCCCGATATCAGCGGGCTCGATGTGGCCGCCGCACTCAACGGACTGCAGCCGCGACCCGATGTCATCGCGATCACCTCGGCGCGCGAGCTGAACATGGTGCGCAGTGCGGTAGCGCACGGTGTGGTGCTGTATCTGCTCAAGCCGTTCACCTTCGCCGCGTTCCGCGAAAAGCTCGAACGCTACCGCGGTTTCGACACCGCGCTGCCCGCGGGCGAGGCGGCCCTGTCGCAGTACGACATCGACCGCGCGCTCGGCGCACTGCGCACCGCCGACCAGAAGGCCGGCGCGCCGAAAGGCGTTGTGCAGCACACCCTGGAAGAAGTCTCGCGAGCGGTGCGCTCGGCCGAATCCGGCATCACGGCCACCGATGCCGCCGCGGCCGTCGGTGTTTCGCGGATCACGGCGTGGCGATACCTGGAGAAGCTCGCCGACGACGGATTGGCCGAGCGCCGTGCCGATTACGGCCGGGCCGGTCGCCCGAAGACCCGCTACCGCTGGCGCTCGACCACCTGACTAGGCCGGATGCGCGGCGCCTGCCAGATCGTCGGGCGCCGACGTGCGCGCGACCGGCCCGAGATCGACCGGCATGTGCTCGAAACCGTGCAGCGTGAACAGGTTTCGGCGGGTCGGCTCGCCGCGTAAGCGCAGGTTCGGGTAGCGGGTGTAGAGCGCGCGCAACGCGCGCTCCGCTTCCATCCTGGCCAGGCTCGCGCCGAGGCACGCGTGGATGCCGCTGCTGAACGCCACGTGCTCCTTGACATTCGGGCGGTCGATATCGAAGCGGTGCGGGTCGGGGAAGACCGCCGGGTCGCGGTTGGCTCCGGCCAGCGACAGGATGACCGTGCTGTTCGCCCGCAACCGCACGCCATCGATGTCGACATCCTCGAGCGTCTGGCGTGCGGTGGTCTGGACGGGTGGATCGAACCGCAGCGTCTCCTCGACCACGTCGGGCCAGCGGTCGGGGTCGTCCTGGGCGAGGGCGAGCTGGTCGGGATTGGCCGACAGCGCGGCGACCGCATTGCCGATCAGATTGACCGTCGTCTCGAATCCGGCGCCCATCAGCAGACTCGCGCCGGCCTGCAGTTCCCGCAGACTCAGATCGCCCGAGCTGACCAGTGTGGACAGGATGTCCTCGCCCGGTGCGCGGCGCAACGTGGCGATGTGGTCGGCCAGGTACTCGTCCATGGTCTCGGTCGCGGCCATCGCCGCCCGATACGACCGCCACGAGGTGCCCAGATCGAGCAACGGCGTCATCTTGTCGCCCCACCGCAGGAACATCTCGTGGTCCGAGGGCGGGAAGCCGAGCATGTCGGCGATGATCGCGATCGGCACCCTGGCCGCGAAATCGGTGATCAGATCGACCGATCCGTCCGCCGGCATCGCCTCGAGCAGTTCGGCGGTGACCACCTCCACGCGCTCGCGCAGCCGGGCGATGGCGCGCGGGGTGAATGCCGAGGCCACCGGCTTGCGCATCCGGGTGTGCTCGGGCGGGTCGAGGACCAGCATCGACGGCGGCTCGACCGGGTTGGGTGGCACCGTGACCCGCTCGGCGAGCTTGTGCCACGGTGCAGGTAGCTCAGCGTTGAGGGGCGGTCGCACGCCGAATCGGGGGTCGCGCAGGATCGCTCGGACCTGCGCGTGATCGAACGTGGCGAAGGACACCGCCGTCTTGATCAATCCGCCGCGACCGCGCAGTTCATCGATCAGCGGATAGGGGTTGTGCAAGCCCCGCTGACCGCTGAGCAACGTCGCGAACGGATCGCCGCGACGCACCTGCCACCGCAGGATCGCCCGCGGCGCTCCGTGTTCTGCCGACCATCGAACCCAGTACTGCGCAATCATCGCCACCCCTGCTCTGCCGAAGTCTTGCTTCCACAGTACGGACGGTGTGTGACATGCGACACGTCCCCGAGGTGGACCCGAACCTATACCTGGGTAGGAGCTAGCGCCGGACGGTCACCTTTTCGGTGACGACCCGATGGTCGATCGCACCCGGATCGGGATTGACGACCTGCACCAGTGAAGCCCCGGCGAACAACACCGCGACGAACCCGTCGATCACTTCCTCCACCGTGTCCCACGGTGTGCTCGACAGCACCCGGTCGCCAGCGGAAAAACCTTGCAGTGCGGCGGATTTCCGAGACATGGTCAGCACTTCGTTCACCGAGAGGCCGTCGAGCGCGGCCCGGAATCCACCGGGCAGGAACTGATCACCGTGCACCCGCACCGCGGTCGCGAAATCGGTGACCCCGACCGGCAGATCACGCACCGGCGTCCCCATCGCGTCCAGCGACAGCACCGCCACCTCGCCGACACCGTCGGCGTCGTCGAGCCGGTCGGGTGTCACCAGCGCGAGGTCGGCATCAGGATCGGGCGTGAGCACCACTTCGGTTCCCGCCCACCAGCATCCGAGCAGCACCGCGGCGGTCTGCCAGTGCGCGGGCAACAGCACCGCGACCCTGGCGCCGGGGGTGAGCGCGAATTCGTCGCGGATCAGGTTCGCGGTCTTGGCGGCCCAGTTGGCCAACGTCAGCCCCGACAGTTCGATCCGCGCGCCGGTGGCGTCGTCGTACCAGGTGACGCGCGGTCCGGCGGGATCGCGTTCGAGAATCGGGTCGAGGAGGGCGTCGGTCAGGGTCGAGTTCGGCTCACGCATGGGTCAATTCACACATTTCGGTCCGTTCTGGCCTGCGTCGATCGGCGGGGCGGGCGGTATCGGTGTCGCGGTCGCGGAGGATGTCGCGTCGAGATCGAACATGCCTGCCGCGGCCGAGCCCGGACCAGAATAGTCGCTCGCCAGGACCACGCTCACCGTATCCGCCGACACTGTCGCATCGGCGACCACCGTCAGGCCACCGAGCGCCTCGGCGACCGCCACCGCCTTCGGGTCGTCGGCATCGGCGGCCAGCACCCGACTCGAGCTGACGCTGCCGCCGGTGTAGTTGCTGATCGTGCCTTCCCGGAATCCCTTGCTCGTCAGGGCCGCCGACACCTTGCCCGCGAGCCCGGTGGCGCCACCCGCGTTGAGCACGCTCACCGTCACCGTGGAGGTGTCGATCTTCGGCGCGGCCTCTTCTTCGGCCTTCTCCTCCCCCACCAGGGCGGCGACGAAACTCTGCACCGTCTTCGGGTCGACCTTCACCACCGACTCCCCCGCCGAGGTCATGCTGTTGAGATCGGAGACGGGAATGGTGTCGAATTCCACCTTGCCGCCGGACAGGTCCTTGAGCTGCTGCAGAAAGGCCAGCACGTCCCAGTCCTCGTCGAGCACGACGGTGCGCCCGACCGCCTCGCTGATCTCGCTGAGCTTGCCCGGATTGGCGAGGGTCTTGGCATTGAGCAGCTGGCCGACCAGCTGCGCCATGAACACCTGCTGACGCACGATCCGGTCGATGTCACCGCGTTCGAGATCATGGCGCTGACGCACGAAGCTCAACGCCTCCTGACCGTCGAGACGCTGGCGGCCTGCCGGGAAGTCCGCGCCCGACATCGGTTCGTCCACCGCCTGATTCAGGCATACCTCGACCCCGCCGACCGAGTCGGTGAGCAGCACGAAGCCGAGCAGGCTCACCTCGGCGTAGTGGTCGACGGTGATGCCGGTCAGGTTGGCCACCGATTTGATGAGGGCCTGCCTGCCCGCCTTGGTCGACTCCTTCTCGGCGTCGGATTCGGATTTACCCGCGGCGAGCAGCTTCGCGCGTTCGGTCTCCTTGGTCGAGCCGTAGGCGGAGTTGATCTTGGCCTTGCCCTGGCCGCCGCCGACATCGACGTAGGAATCGCGCGGGATGGAGATCGCGGTGGCCGAGCGGCCGTCGTTGGGGACACGGATCAGCACGATGGTGTCGGTATTGGTGCCCACCTCGTCGCCGGCGTGCAGCATGGCGCGTTCGGCTTTGGTGAGCGGGTTGCCATGCGCGTCGGTGCGGCTGTCGACACCGACGAGCAGAATGTCGACGGCACCGTCGCGTCCACCGCCGAGGCCGAGGCCACCGATCCGGTCGATATTGGCGATCAGGTTGTCGACACTGCGCCAGGCGAATCCGGTGAGTGCCAGCACCAGCACCGCCGAGATCGCCACCATCAATTTGGCCGGACCGAAGGTGCCCGCAGGCGCGCTGATCGGTCTTGTCGACTCTCGCACTCGTGCATCCTCTCGACGAACTCCGCGCCCGGTCAGCTCTTCCCCCCGGCAAACACCACCTTGTCGTCAGCCCGGGCTCGTCCGCGGACACCGGCCATCACAGGCTAACGAACAGTTACCACACTCGGGCCCAACCGCAGGTGCTCCGGCGTGCCAGACTGGCCGCGTGAACGCCGATTTCCCCGCCCCCGCTCAGCTGATCGTAACCGGCGCACGAGGTCTGCTGGGGCGACAGCTGCTGCGCCTGGCACCCGATGCGCGTGGCTTCGGGCGGGCCGACCTCGACATCACCGACCGCGCCGCCGTCGACGCGGTCCTCACGCCGGGCGCCGTGGTGATCAACTGCGCGGCCTACACCGCGGTGGATGCCGCCGAAACCGATGTCGAGGCGGCCTTCGCCGCCAATGCGACCGGACCGGCCGTCCTCGCTGCCGCCTGCGCCGCGGCGGGTGCGCGGCTGATCCACGTGTCCACCGACTATGTCTTCCCCGGGACCGCGCGGACACCGTACGAGCCCGGCGATCCGACCGGACCGGCCACGGTCTACGGACAGTCCAAGCTCGCCGGTGAGCGGACCGTACTCGAACTGGGCGCACACGTTGTGCGCACCGCGTGGGTGTACGCCGGTGTCGAGGGGGATTTCGTCGCGACGATGCGCAGGCTGGAAGCCGAACGCGACACCGTCACCGTGGTGAACGACCAGCTCGGTTCCCCGACCAGCGCCGCCGACCTCGCCGCCGCCCTCCTGGAATTGCGCACCCGCCCCGACGCTCCCCGTGTGCTGCACGCCACCAATTCCGGCACCGCCACCTGGTTCGACCTCGCCGCAGCGGTGTTCACCGACCTCGGCGCCGACCCGAACCGGGTGCTGCCGTGCGCGTCCAGCGAATTCCCCAGACCCGCACCGCGCCCGGCGTATTCGGTGCTGTCCCCCGCGGCCTGGAACGCGGCAGGCCTCACCCCGCTTCGCTCCTGGCGTATCGCACTCACCGACACACTGCGGCGGTTGTCCGACTAGGCTCCGCAGTCGTGAACGCAGCAGACGCAGCCGATTCTCCAGCCCCCGCCGGCCTTGCCGTGGTCACGGTGACCTATTCACCGGGTGAGCACCTCGAGCACTTCATCACCACCCTGGCCGACGCGACCAGCGAGAAGCCGCAGGTGATCCTGGCCGACAACGGCTCGACCGACGGCGTCCCCGAACTCGTCGCCGAGGCCAACTCACACGTGACACTGCTGCACACCGGCGGCAATATCGGCTACGGCGGTGCCATCAACCGGGCCGTCGCCGAGATCGATCCGTCGATCGAGTTCGTCATCCTGGCCAACCCGGACATCCGCTGGGGCGTCGATTCCATCGACAAGATGCTCGAGGCGGCGAAGCGCTGGCCGCGCGCGGGCGCTTTCGGGCCGATGGTCCGTGAGCCCGACGGCAGCATCTACCCGTCCGCACGTCGGGTCCCCGGGCTCGCCGACGGCGCGGGCCACGCCGTTCTGGGCTCGGTTTGGCCGAAGAACCCCTGGTCGGTGCGCTACCGCCAGGAGAACGAGGAGATCTCCGAACGGGTGGTCGGTTGGCTGTCCGGCTCGTGCCTGCTGGTGCGCCGCGCCGCGTTCGACACCATCGACGGTTTCGACTCGCGCTACTTCATGTACATGGAGGACGTGGACTTCGGTGACCGCATGGGCAAGGCCGGCTGGCACAATGTATTCGTCCCGGACGCCGAGGTGACCCACGCCAAGGGCCACGCCGCGGGCAAGCATCCGGAATTGATGCTGCCCGCCCACCATGCCAGCGCCTACCGCTTCCAGGCGGACCGGCATCCGCACTGGTGGCAGGCACCGTTGCGGGGCGCGCTGCGGGTCGGACTTGCGGTTCGCTCCCGGATTGCGGTTCGATCGGCGCTGCGTGAGCAAGCGCGAACCGGCGCCTGAGTGGGCGCCGGTCCACTGTGAACAGGGGAAACTCGATGGCAGGCAATGCAGGCACCGACGCGGTCATCCTCGTCGGCGGACAGGGCACGCGGCTGCGTCCGCTCACCCTCTCGGCGCCCAAGCCCATGCTGCCGACGGCCGGGCTGCCGTTCCTGACCCACCTGCTGGCCAGGATCGCCGAGGCCGGGATCACCCATGTGGTGCTCGGCACGTCCTTCAAGGCCGAGGTCTTCGAAGAGCACTTCGGTGACGGCTCCGAACTGGGCCTGGACCTGGAGTACGTGACCGAGACCGAACCGCTCGGCACCGGTGGCGGTATCCGCAATGTGCTGCCCAAGCTGCGCGCGGACAACGTGATGGTGTTCAACGGCGACGTCCTCGGCGGCACCGACCTCGGTGCGATCCTCGACACCCATGAGTCGACCAACGCCGATGTCACCCTGCATCTGGTCCGGGTCAGCGACCCGCGGGCCTTCGGCTGCGTGCCGACCGACGAGAACGGCCGCGTCACCGCGTTCCTGGAGAAGACCCAGGATCCGCCGACCGACCAGATCAACGCGGGTTGCTATGTGTTCCGCCGCGAGTACATCGAGAAGATCCCCACCGGTCGTCCGGTCTCGGTGGAACGCGAGGTCTTCCCGGCGCTGCTGGCCGAGGGCGCCCGCGTCCAGGGTCACGTCGACGCCTCCTACTGGCGCGATATGGGTACCCCGGAGGACTTCGTGCGCGGCTCCGCGGACCTGGTCCGCGGTATCGCGCCCTCCCCCGCACTCCCCGGCCAGCGCGGCGAGTCCCTCGTCCATCCCGGCGCGGGTGTGGCACCGGGCGCACTGCTCATCGGTGGGACCGTGGTCGGTCGCGGCGCCGAGATCGGCGCGGGTGCGCGACTGGACGGCGCGGTGATCTTCGACGGCGCGGTGGTCGAGGCGGGCGCGACCGTCGAACGCTCCATCATCGGCTTCGGTGCCCGCATCGGCCCCCGCGCGCTGGTTCGCGACGGTGTGATCGGTGACGGCGCCAACGTCGGCGCCCGCTGCGAACTCCTGCGTGGCGCCCGCGTGTGGCCCGGCGTGGTCATCCCCGATGGCGGCATCCGCTTCTCCACCGACGTCTGATCCACACCACGCCGGGTCACCGCCGAGTTCTCGGTCGGTGGCCCGGCGTTGTGCTGTTCAGCTGAAGCCGACGGCTTGGTCACCCCAGGCGGTGTGGAGGTCGGCGTCGGGGTTGTCCACGACGCGGTCGATGGTGTCGATGAGCAGGGTGGTGCGGGCGGCGGGGCGGTAGTGGGGCCAGTGTTTGGAGCCGTCGATGGCGGCGGGGACGCTGTGTTCGGCGAAAGCCAGCCAGCGCCGCTGCATGCGGCCGGAGACCGCGACCGACGCTTTGCGCCCGCCGAGCCAGAAGGTGGGGTCGTGGTTGAAGGTGCCGAAATTGCCGAAGACATAGGGCAATTCGGTGGCATGACCGGCTCCGACCCTGGCCGCCTTCAACATCGGGGTGGCGTAATCGAAGCGGTACATCCAGGTCGGCGAATGCTGGGCATGCCCCTCGGCAACCCAGGCCGCGGGCATCCGGAAGGCCGCGTCGGTCGACATCGCCAGCGCCCCACGGGTTTTGGTGAGATCAGGGTAGGCCGAGGTGATCTCGGCGATCCGCTCCGGCGACATCTCGGGATGCGACGCGGCGACGTCGCGCAGCATCGCGTTCACCGCGTCGGGCGTCACCGGCATGATCGGTGAGCGCAGCACCCGAAACAGCGACGCCTCATCGCGATTGGTGCCGATCAGCAACGGCACACGATGCGACAGCCCCTGCTGGAATCGGTCGATCGGGTAGCCCGGCAACAGGTTTCCGTCGACGACCGGCGCCGCGGCGAGCCTGCCCGGTTCCTTGATCGGCACCTCGTCCAGCAGCACCGCACCGACCTCGACGAGCTGTTCGATCGGCAACTCCAGCAACCGATTCGCCTGGCCCGGCCCGAGTTCGAGCAGCTCCAGATAGCGCTGCCCGACGACCGCGGCCCGATCCTGTCCGAAAACTGTTGTGGCGGGCGGACTCTGGACAATTGCCTGGTGGAACAGTCCGGCAGCGGAAGGCGAGGTGAGTAGTGCGGTAACGCATCCCGCGCCCGAGGACTCGCCGAAGAGGGTCACATTGCCCGGGTCGCCGCCGAACGCGGCGATATTCTCGCGCACCCACGCGAGCGCGGCGAGCAGATCGTGCAGGCCGAGGTTGGCGGTGAACTGCTCGCCGAACGAGGACAGATCGAGAAAGCCGAGCACCCCGAGTCGATAGTTCACCGAGACGACCACCACGTCGCCCGCCTCGGCCAGCTTGCGGCCGTCGTAGATGGACTGGGCAGCAGTGCCGAGGCAGTAGGCGCCGCCGTGCACCCAGACCATCACCGGGCGCGGTTCGTCCTGGCTCGGCTCGGGCCGTGGCGACCAGACATTGACCCACAGACAGTCCTCGCCCATCTGCAGGTCGGAATCCACCGGCACCATCGCGCCCATGGCCTGCGGTGCGATGTCGCCGAAGACCACACAGTCGCGCACACCGTCCCATGGCTTCGGCGGCTGTGGGGCGGCGAATCGAGCAGGTCCGGCGGGTGCGGCGGCATAGGGAATGCTGCGCCACACCGCAACCGGCCCGTCCCAGGTTCCACCGACCTGTCCGTATTCGGTCTCTGCCAGCGGGTCGGCATCGTGGGTCCGCGCGTCCGGATCGAAATCGGGCTGAATGCTCATCGCACACCTCCTAGCCGGCACGACCGCACGGGTACCTGTGTATTCGCTCCCGCGGGTCGCAGCACCTGGTGACTTCCTACGAGAGTACGTGCGTGCCGCCTGAACGCGCGCCCTACGCGCCGTTTCCGCAGGTAACAGTTACTCCGCGGTACAGACGGAAGCGACGTGATGAACGGTCGATCCATCGTGCGCCGTTGCTGCTTACACTGTGCCGATGCCGAACTACAGCTTCCGGTGTCGTTCCTGCGGCGACACGTTCGACGTCAACCGGCCGATGGCGCAGTCCTCGGACCCTGCCACGTGCCCCGCCGGCCACGACGACACCGTCAAACTGCTCACCACCTTCGCGGCGGTGGGGCGCGGCTCGGCTCCGAGCCCCGCGCCCGCGCCACGTCCGGCAGGTGGTGGTTGCTGCGGTGGTGGCGGCTGCTGCTGACCCGCCGATCGGAGGTGCGCGGCCGCCGCCCGGTCGTCAGTCGCGGCGGTCGAGGTGGCCGAGGTCGCGGTCGGGTGCGATGCGGTCGCGGACCCGTTGCTTGAGGATGGCGATATCGGGGAAACCCCCGTCCGCCTTGCGTTCCCAGAGCTGTTCACCGTCGAGGGTGATGCGGAAGATGCCGCCCTGGCCGGGAACCAGCGCCACCTCGCCGAGTTCGGTGGCGAACGTGGTCAGCAGTTCCTGGGCCATCCAGCTCGCCCGGAGCAGCCAGCGGCATTGGGTGCAGTATTCGATCGCGATACGGGGCACGTGAGCAGTATCCCCGTTTCAGGCCTGGAACGTCCCGTCGAGGTAGACCCATGCCCCGTCGACCCGGACGAACGTACTCATCTCGTGCATCGCGTCGCGCGTGCCGTCGAGCTTGTAATGGGCGATGAATTCGACGGTGCCGTTGTCGTCGAACGGGCCGCCACGCTGGGTGCCGACGATCTCGAGGAACAGCCATCGCTGGTCCGCGTCGAGCTCGAGGCCGGCCGGGCGGGTGCTGGGATGCCAGGAGCGCAGCAGATAGTCGACATCGCCGACGACATAAGCGGTGTACCGAGACCGCATCAGCGTTTCCGCGGTCGGCGCGGCTTTCTCCCCCGCCAGAATCGGCCCACAACAGGCATCGAACGGCTCACCACGACGACACGGACACGGCCTCACTTCACCCATACCGCCCATCCTGCCGGACCGGCCTGCGACCTCGGGCACCCAAGGTCCGCCGACGTCGATCACCCGAACGGCTGCTGCGCGAGCGGAGCGAGTTCCAACACCCGCGCCAGCTCCGCCGTCTGGTCCCGCCAGCGCCGCAGATCGGTGACACTCGGCGCCATCTCGTAATCGAGGTGATGCGCCGCGCGCGACAGCGCCGCCCACAGCGCACCGACCTGACCGGCGGTTTCCGGCCCCGTATACACCCGCAACGCGAGTAGTTGAGCACGCATCGGGCACCGCATCAGCTCCGGCGCGACCTGCGCCCACAGCTGATCCACCGCCTGCTCGAGCGCCAACCGCAGAATCCACGCCACCGCCCGCGACCACACCCCACCGGCGTCCGACACCGACCCGTCCAGCAAATTCTCGGCCGCTTCCAGCCGCTGAGCCACCGAGGGCCGCGGGCTGAACTTCGCGCGAGCAGGCCTGCCGCGGCGATTCACGACCCCACCGTACCGGGACGGCGGCGCGCGGCCGTCGGGTCGCGTCGACCGCGACGCTGCCTGCCGACTTTCCCCGTGAGCTCACTCACCTGCGCACCGCGGCAGGCTCGTGGGCTCGCAGCCAGGTGATGAATCGTTCGGTGTCACTGATCAATTCACGCATCGGACGGTCGATCGGCACGTGCGCGCCCGCGGTGGCATCACGAAGGACGCCGACGAGCCAGCGTCCGCCGACCGCGCTCAGGTGCTTGTTCAGGTCGTCCACGCGGGCGCCGACACCCATGATGGCGAGGGTGATCATGGCGCGGGTGGTGTGCGCGTTGCGCACCCGCCGTTCCACTTCCCCGTGCTCGAGACCGCCCGCCAGCAGTTCCTGGCGGGCCTTGGCCAGCCCGGCCGCCTCGATCGCCGAACGGCAACAGGTCGCGACGAGTTCGTCGGCGATGGCGGCGGGAAGTTGCGGTGTGCGCAGCAGGGATCGGGCGTCGTCGAGATAGCGGCGAACCGGGTCGCCGGTCACCCGCACCTCGACGATCGAACGCTCACGACGCTGGACTTCGAGCACCGTCGCATCGAGCTGCATGCGACGCACCGCCTCGGCGAGGCGCTCGTCGTGGGTGAACACCACCACCTGTCGCCCCGCCGCCACCTCGGCGAGGACCCTGGCCAGCCCGTCGACCTTCGCGGGATCCATCGCCTGCACCGGGTCGTCGATCATCACGAACCGGAAAGGGCTGTGCGCCACCGTGGCTCGCGGCAGGAACAGCGACAGCCCGAGCGCGTGCAGCTCCCCCTGACTCATCACTCCGAGCGCCGCGCCGTCCACTTCGTCGACGGTGACATCGAGCAACACCCGTCGCGCGGTCCCCGCACTGCCCTGCAACCGAATCGATCCGAGCTCCACATTGCTCTGCTGGCGCAGGGTGCTCCACACCCAGCGCGCGGTGGTCTCCAGCGGCCGCATCCGCTCCCCACGGATCGTCGCCGTCGCCGCCTTGAGCCAGTCGGCCGCCTTCTTTACGACCCGCAGCTCGCTCGCGTGGTCGGCGACGGCGCGGGCGGGGTCGAGCCAGGCGAGAACGCGCGGGACCAGTGGCGACCACACCGCATCGAGTCGATCCAGTTCGGTGCGCGTATCTCTTTGTAGTGCACCGAGTTCCACAGCAAGGGCGGTGTGTATCGCGCGCAGTCGATCCGGGAGCTGATCTTCGTAGTCGGCTGCCGCGAGCTCGGCCCACTCCGACCAGAGCTGCCCTACGATCTCGCGCTGTTTACGCAGCGAGTCCGAGGCGCCAAACGAACCTCGTTGCTCCGCAGGCGAATCCGTCTCGCGGAGCTCCGGATCGAGGCTCGGCAGCACGTCTGCCGGGTAGGAGCGGCCCGCTCCGCCGTGGGTCGCCGAGCCGAGCTCGATCGGCAGCTGCGCAGGGAGGTTGCGGGCTGCCACGAGAGCCGTGTCGAATTCCGCCGCGGCCGCCTGCAACGCCGCGAGTTCCGTGGTGCGGTGCGCGATTTCGGAATCAGCGGCAGCGAGCCAGTCGGCGCCGAGCTCGTCGCGTCCACAGACCGGGCAGGGACACGAACCCGCCGCCGTGACGTGTTCGCGGGCCCGCGTGAGCAATTCGAGAACTCGCAGATCAGCGTCGGTATCGACGGTCGCGTGGCGCGCCACATTCCGGGCCGATTCGGCGAGCCGATCCGCCGTGGCGGCGACCTGCCTGGCATCGGGCAACGTCAGCCGCAAGATCGTGCGCAAACCCTCGGGCCCGTCGATACCGAGGACCGAGCCCGCTACCGCGCCTGCCACCGCGTCGAGATCGGGGTCCGGCGTCCGCAGCAGGTCTGCCACGCCGCGAGCACGGTCGTCATCGGCCTCGGCGAGCTCGACCAGCAGGTCGGCGCGGGACTGACGCGAATCCTTCACGGCGCGTTCGAGTTCGAGTTTGCGCAGCCTGATCTGTTCGGCCGCGGCGGCCAGCTCGTCGAGGCCGAGCAGGCGATGCAGCGCGTCGAACAGGTCGCTCGGCTTCCCGTCGACGAGCGCGCCGAGTTCGCTGTAGGACAGGAACGGGCGGTACAGATCGAGCCGTTGCCTGCGTCCACGCGGGTCGACCGATGCCACCGGTTCGGATCCGCGCCGCTCGGTCCACTGCGCGTCGGCCAGGTCCGCACTCGCGTCCCAGCTGGTGGCGACCGAGAGTTGCGGCTGCTCGCCTGCGGTGAGCAGCTCGACATCGATCCGGGCGGTATCGGGTTCGTGCAGGTTGCGCCAGCCCTCCCGCCATGCGGTCGAGCGGCCGTCCCAGCGCCGATTTCCACCGGTCAACGCGAATTCCGCGGCCTCGGCGAAACTCGACTTTCCGCTGCCGTTGCGACCGACCACGAGCGTCAGGCCGGGCCCCGGATTCAACCGCAGCGTCGCGGCGGGCCCGATCCCACGAAAACCCTGCACGGTGATCGACCGCAGGAAAACCCCGGAATCACCGGAATCCGTTGCGGCCGAGTCACCGTCGACAGCTGTGAGCGCGGCGAGCACGCATTCGGCGACCCGTTCCTCCACTGCCGGGTCGGCGGCGAGCTCGCGTGCGACCACCTCGGCGATCCGATCCGAGCACACTTGCGACATCCCCCTTCGCGTCGGCGCGCAACGCGGCGATTTTGGTGGAAACGCTACCTGATCGCCGGATGTTCGCCCAGGGGATGCGCAGGGCCCCAGCGAATCTGCCCGCGGGAGTGGAATGGCCATCGCGGTACCTCGGCGGCCCTCGATGTCCACCCCTCGCCCACCCCGGCGGGCAGCTCGATGAGGTGTTCACACCCGCGTTACGCTGCGTCGAGCAGCGCGGGCGGTCCGGGCGGTGCCGAACAGGTCAGAATGCCAGACATCGCGGCTCACGGCAAGGGCTGGAGCACGAAACTTCCACAGCTCCAGCATTTTCCAGGCGCCTCGCCGCCAGGACCGCTAGTTGTCGGTGGGTTGCGGTAGATATTCGGCGAACAGAGAACGGGGGAAGTTGATGACCGAGCAACGCACGCCGTGGACCGAGGACCAGGTCCGCGCGCTCGCACCCGACGCGAGCTCGCTGGCTGCCGCACGCAAGCTGGCCGGTCGCTGGCGCGAGACCGGCACCGCCGGTAACGCGGTGTGGGGGCTGTGTCAGGGCAGTGGCGCCAAGCCGTACCAGGCGATCGTCGACCTGGATGGGCCCGCGTACAAGTGTTCGTGCCCGAGCCGCAAGTTCCCCTGTAAGCACACGCTGTCGCTGTTGCTCGCATGGTCGAGCGGCCACGCACCCACCCGGGATGCCCCCGCCGATTTCGCGGCCGAGTGGCTGGCGGGCCGGGCCGCGAAGGCCGCCGCACCGCCGAAGGCCAAGGCCGCGAGCACACCGTCGCAGGCCTCCGTCGAGCAGCGGCGGACCCGCGTCGCCGCCGGGCTCACCGAACTGGAGGTCTGGCTGACCGACCAGATCCGGACCGGCCTGGCCCAGACCGACCGGTCGTTCGCCGCCTACGAGGCGATCGCGGCACGGATGGTCGATGCCCAGGCGCCCCGCATCGCCGAGACTCTGCGCAGGTTGCCCACCGCGGTCGTCACCACCGAGCACTGGCCCGAACTGCTGTTGCGCGAGTACGCCCGCCTGCACCTGCTGGTGCTGGCCCATCGCAGGCTCGATGCCATGCCCGAGCCGCTGCAAGCGGGAATTCGCACCCATGTCGGCTACCCGACGTCGGCCGAGTCGGTCCTGACCGAGCCCGCCGTGCGGGATCGCTGGCTGGTGCTCGGCATGCGGGTGAGCGAGGAGGAGCGTCTGCACACCCGTCGCACCTGGCTGCGTGGTCGCGGCAGCGGACGATGGGCCCTGCTCATCGAACATTCCTTCGCCACACCGAATTTCACCGGCGAGGTGCCCGCGCCCGGCAGCGAGGTGGACGCCGAGCTGCACTACTACCCCGGCGCGGCGGCCCTGCGCGCGCAATGGGGCACCCGCCACGACGTACCCGAACCCTTCACGTCCATCCCCGCTGTCGGCGGCACCACGATCGACGACGCGCTGGACGCCTACGCAGGCGCGTTGAGCGACGATCCGTGGCTGCGCGCCTGGCCCGCGCTGCTCACCGATGTCGTACCGGTGCTCGACGAGAACGGCTGGCAGCTCGTCGCGTCCGACGGCACCGCGCTCCCGCTGCCCGCGGGCGCGCGTCCGTGGCGGCTGATCGCCGTCGCGGGCGGTCATCCGGTGACGGTGTGCGGCGAGTGGCGGGCCGACGGCTTCGACCCGATCTCGGTCTTCAGCGCGGGCGAGGTGAGCGACCTGGAAACCGAGTTCCCCACCGAGACAACCCCGACTCCCGCGCTGGCCGAACTCGTCTCGGTAGCCCTGCTCGGCACCGCCCGCCGCAGCGCCGATGGCATCCACCTCGACGCCGCGGTCGCCACCGCCGTCCCGCAGCACGCGGGCGAACCGGCCACCCGGCTGCTGCACACCGCCGCGCTGCAAGATCTGTACCTGCGCGGCGGGCAACTCCCGCGAACCGCGTCGAAACCCGAACCCGCCGTGGATGATCCGCGCCGTCTGCTGCCCCGTCCGGCCGCCGATCGCCTCAGCCGCCTGCTCGCGGACAAATCCCCGTTCCTTACCGAGTGGTTCGCCGCGGCGACACCTTTCGATTTCCGGCTCCCTGACCTGCTGTGCGTCCAGGCGCTCTCCGCTGCCTCCGACAGTGCGCTGCGAGCGCCACTACTGCGACTTGCCGGCCGCCGCGGACGCTGGCTCGCCGCCCGCAATCCCGCCTGGGCGAAACTGGTCGACGAGTTCCCCGCCGATGCGGCCATATCGCTCGCGGACGGGGCAGCCGAGAACAGCCGGCCGGAGCAAACAGTGGATACCACCGGCATCCACACCCACACTGAGGCGAGCACTGCCCGCAGCGCTGACACAGGCGCGCGCGCAGCCACCGAAAGGGACTCCGAGCCGACGACGACTGCGGATATCGGTACCGACTCGGGCTCCGGCACGGAGCCGGGAGCCGCCGCTGCCCATGATGTCTGGTTGTTCGGCACATCCGGCGAGCGAAAGGACTGGTTCGCGCGTACGCGCCGGGCCGATCCCGCCGCTGCCCTGGCCGTGCTGAAATCGGCGTGGCCGAAGGAGTCCGGGCCGGTCAAGGCGGAACTGCTGGCACTGCTGGAGGATGGGCTGAGTTCGGCGGACGAAGCCCTGCTCGAGCGGGCTCTCGATGATCGGCGAGGGGATGTCCGGCGCACCGCCACCACGCTGCTGAACAAGCTCCCTGACGCCGCTTTCGGGCGGCGGATGGCAACTCTGGTGGCGTCGTGGATTTGGGTCGACGACGACGGCACCGTCGAGGTGACGGTGCCATCGGAGCTCGACGCGCAGGCCCGGCGTGACGGCATCACCGATGCGACCGATCAAGCGAAATTGCGCTGGGACACCCCCGATTCGACGATCACGACCCTGCACCAGGCGATCGCCGCGACGCCGCTCACCGCGTGGACCCCGATCGTGCACTCCACTCGGGAGAACACCGCGACCACCGCGCTGACCTTGTCGCTGCCACCCCGCTATGCCAAGGCGATCGTGGACGGCTGGGTCGACGCCACGCTCGCCCAGCGCGACACCACGTGGGCCCGTGCGCTGTTCGCCCACGCGACGCCGACCGAGCAGGCCGTGCTCCGGCGGCGCGAGCTGTTCACCCTGCTCGATGCCGCCGACCGGATCGAGCACGTGCTCGACCTCGACGCACACCAACTCAACGAACTCCACGCGATCCTGCCCGGCCTCGATCACCCGTGGCCGGAACCCGTCGCCACCCATGTGCTGCGTCTGCTCGGCGAGCGCGCCCGCACCACCGCGCGTCAGCCCCATGCCAGTGCCGGCGTGTACACCGACCGGGCGCTGCTCACCGCGGCGAGCGTCCACCTGCCTGTCGAGCTCGCGACACGCATCACCGAGCTCGCCGACACCACCGACGATCCCGCCTGGCAACAGGCTTTCCACCGACTCGCCCACGATCTCACCGACCGCGCCACCATGCTCGAGGAGCTGCGATGACCACCACCGAACCCGCCACCACCCTGCTGCGCCCGCACGCCGAACAGGCCTTCGCCGACGAGCTGGCCGCCCTGGCCCGTGTCGACGACCGCGTGCGTCCGCCGTCCTGGCAGCTGTCGCCGTGGGCGGTGGTCACCTACGTCCTCGGTGGCACCCTCGACGACGGGACCGTGATCACACCCAAATATGTCGGCCCACGCAGGCTGATGGAGGTCGCGGTCGCGACGCTGGCCACCGACCGCGCGCTGCTGCTGCTCGGCGTGCCGGGTACCGCGAAAACCTGGGTGTCAGAACATCTTTCGGCCGCTATCAGCGGCGAGTCCACGCTACTCGTGCAGGGCACCTCCGGCACCGCGGAAGAAGCGATCCGCTACGGCTGGAACTACGCCCGCCTGCTCGCCGAGGGGCCGAGCGACGCCGCGCTTGTCGCGTCGCCGGTGATGACCGCGATGCGAACCGGCGCCATCGCCCGCATCGAAGAACTCACCCGCATCCCCTCTGATGTGCAGGACGCGCTGATCACCATCCTGTCCGAGAAGACCCTGCCGGTTCCCGAACTCGGCGGCGAGGTGCAGGCGGCCAAGGGCTTCAACGTCATCGCCACCGCCAACGATCGCGACCGCGGCGTGAACGATCTTTCCTCGGCCCTGCGCCGGCGTTTCAACACCGTCGTGTTGCCGCTGCCCGCCGACGAGGATTCCGAGGTCGCCATCGTCAGCCGTCGCGTCGAACAGCTCGGCGCCGCACTGGAATTGCCGACGGTTCCCGCCGCCGCCGAGGAAGTCCGCCGGGTGGTGCGGGTCTTCCGCGAACTGCGCTCCGGCATCACCGCCGACGGCCGCACCAAACTCAAGTCCCCCTCGGGCACCCTGTCCACCGCGGAGGCGATCTCGGTGATCACCAACGGCCTCGCCCTCTCCGCCCACTTCGGCGACGGTGTGCTGCGCGCCTCCGACATCGCGGGCGCCGTCCTCGGCTCGGTGATCAAAGACCCGGTGGCCGACACCGTGGTCTGGACCGAATACCTCGAGGCCGTCGTCCGGGAGCGCCCCGACTGGGCCGACTTCTACCGAGCCTGCCGCGAAATCGCCGGCTGACACCACCGCATGGGAGGACGGAACACACAGCACACATGGGGTTTTCGATGAGTCAAAGCAACAAGGCGGCCCACTCTGCCACCGGTGATTCCACACCGGGCGATCCGGCGGGCGATCCGCCTGTGGATGTGGTGACGCGGGTGTTCGGCATCCGTCACCACGGGCCGGGATCGGCGCGCTCGCTGCGCCACGCACTCGAGGAGTTCCGGCCCGACGCCATCCTCATCGAAGGTCCCGCGGACGCTGACCCGCTCGTCGGATTCGTCGCCGCCGACACGATGATCCCACCGGTCGCGCTGCTCGCCTACGTCCCGGATTCGCCTGCCCGCGCGGCATTCTGGCCCTTCGCGGCGTTCTCCCCGGAATGGCAGGCGATGCGCTACGGCGTCGACCACGCCGTGCCCGTCCGCTTCTGCGACCTCCCAGCGGCGAACGTCCTCGCCGCCGACGACGATGCTCGCGGTGGCGGTTCCGACCCACTCGCAGCTCTCGCCTCGGCCGCCGGCTACGACGACGCCGAACGATGGTGGGACGCCGTGGTCGAATCCGTCCCCGACAGCGCGGCTTTCGACGCGATCACCGAAGCGATGACCGCCCTACGCGAGGACGCCCCACACCCGGCGACCGGCGCCACACCGCACGCAGCGGACGCGCCACCACCGAACAACCGGGCACCCGTCGACCCGTCTGCACCAGCGAGCGGCGCGGCCCGGACGGGCACCGAACCGGACGATGTCGCTGAAACAACGTCAGCAGCAGCGGAATTCATGTCTCCGGCTGCGCCGGATCAGAGTCGCAGCGCCTTCGCACCGCTGGTTGTCGATCAGCACACATTGCGGCGGGAGGCGCATATGCGGGAGGTGATGCGGAAGGCTCTCAAGAATGGGTCGAAGCGGCTGGCCGTGGTGTGCGGCGCCTGGCATGCGCCCGCGCTGACGGGCCCGCTGGGACCTGCGGCGCCGGACAAGCGGCTACTCACAGGCTTGCCGAAGACGAAGGCGGCATTGACGTGGGTGCCGTGGACACATTCGCGGCTGGCGGCCGGATCGGGATACGGGGCAGGCGTCACCTCGCCCGGCTGGTACCACCATCTGTTCACCGAGACCGAGCGGCCGGTGGCGCGCTGGCTCACCAAGGTGGCGGGGGTGCTGCGCGAGCACGATCTGCCGGTGTCGAGTGCGCACATCATCGAGGCGGTGCGGCTGGCCGACACGCTCGCGGCGTTGCGCGGCAGGCCGCTGGCCGGCTTGTCCGAGGTCACCGAGGCGGTGCGGTCGGTGATGTGCGGTGGCGACGAGACCATGCTGCGGCTGGTGATCGATGAACTCGTCGTCGGCGAGACGCTCGGCGGCGTTCCCGAGGACACCCCGACAGTCCCCTTGGCGGCCGATCTGCGGGCGCGCAGCAAAACCCTGCGGCTCAAGCCGGAGGCTCTTGCCCGCACAGTCGACCTGGACCTGCGCAAGGAACGCGATGTCGAACGCTCGCATCTGCTGCACCGGCTGCGCCTGCTCGGCATCGACTGGGGCACGCCGACAACCGGCGAGGTCCGCAGCACCGGCACCTTCCGCGAGACGTGGACCCTGCGCTGGGAACCGGAATTCGAAGTCCGCATCGTCGAGGCCGCGGTGTGGGGCACCACCCTGCGCACCGCCGCGGAGACGAAGATCCTCGATACCGCGAGCCGCGACGACGTCACCGTCACCGCACTCGCCGACGCACTGGAAGTGGCCCTGCTCGCCGACTTGGGCGGTGCCACCGAAGGTTTGATCACCAGGCTCGAAGCCGCCGCCGCCCTCGACCACGACGTCACCCACCTGCTCGGCGCCCTACCCGGCCTGACCCGCACGCTGCGCTACGGCGATGTCCGCGGCACCGACACCAAGGCACTGGCCCACGTCGCCGACGGCCTGCTGGTACGGATCTGCGCGGGCCTGCCCGGCGCTGTCACCGGCCTCGACACCGACGCCGCGCAGGCCCTGCGCACCCAGATCGACGCCGCGCACACCGCCATCAGCACCCGCGACGATGAGCACACCACCACCGAATGGCTGGCGACCCTGCAGCGCATCGCCGACCGCGACGATGTGCACGGCGCGATCGGCGGGCGCGCGGTGCGCCTGCTCTGCGACGCCGAACGCATCGACGACGCCGACTCCGCCCGCCGCCTCGCCGCCGCGCTGTCCATCGGCAACACCCCCGCCGCGAAAGCCGCCTGGATCGACGGCTTCCTCGGTGGCCGCGGCCTACTCCTGGTCCATGACCGAGAGTTGTTGCGCCGCATCGACGAATGGCTCCGTGACCTCAACGAGGACCAGTTCGTCGCCACCCTCCCGTTGTTGCGCCGCACCTTCGGGTCCTTCGAATCCGGCGAACGGCGAGCCATCAGCCAGGCCCTACGCGACACCGGCTCAGCACCGACCACCCCCGCAGGACCCACTGCCATCGATCCGATCCGCGGAGAACTGGCACTCCGCGCGGCGACCGCGATCCTCGGAGCCGCAGGGTGACCCGCCTTCACATACCTCGAACGCCGGACCGCACACGGCGCCAGGTCCGCAGGTCACAACCGTTCTCCGCAATGCCGCGACAGGATTTCGCACCGCGCATCGAATCCGGCGCGATCATCACGGCGGCTCGCACCCCCGCGCTACCCGATCTCTCGCTCGATCACCAGGAGCACCGATGACCGATCTCGACGAAACCCACTCGCGCCGTTGGCGTCTGGTGCTCGGCACCGCCGCCGACGAGCAGCTCGGCGGCCTGTCCGCCGGCGCCGATCAGGCAATGGACCAGGCACTGGGTGCCCTCTACAACACCGGCGAGGCCGGCGGCTCGACGAAAAGGTCCGGCGGACTGGGTGGTTCGGCTCCACGGGTAGCGCGCTGGCTCGGCGATATCCGCACCTACTTCCCCGCGACGGTGGTCGAGGTGATGCAGCGCGACGCGGTGGAGCGACTGAACCTCACCCAGCTGCTGTTGGAGCCAGAGCTGCTGGAATCGGTGGAGCCCGATGTGCACCTGGTCGGCACCCTGCTCGGACTCAACCGGGTGATGCCCGAAACCACCAAGGCCACCGCGCGGATGGTGGTCGAGAAGGTGGTGCGCGAGATCGAGCAACGCATCGCCGCCAAGACCGTGGCCGCGGTGTCGGGCGCCATCAACCGTGCCGCCCGCACCCATCGCCCGAAACTGCGTGACATCGATTTCAATCGGACCATTCGCAAGAATCTCGCCAATTACCTACCCGAACACCGCACCATCGTGCCCGAAAGGCTCGTCGGCTACGGCCGCAAGTCGCAGTCGATCCAGCGCGATGTGGTCCTTGCCATCGACCAATCCGGTTCGATGGCGGCCAGTGTCGTCTACGCCTCGGTTTTCGGCGCGGTCCTCGCCTCCATGCGGTCGCTGAAGACCTCGCTGGTCGTGTTCGACACCGAGATCGTCGACCTCACCGACCAGCTCAGCGACCCGGTCGACGTGTTGTTCGGCACCCAGCTCGGCGGCGGCACCGACATCAATCGCGCCATCGCCTACTCGCAAACGCTGATCACCCGCCCCACCGACAGCCTGTTCGTGCTCATCTCCGACCTCTACGAAGGCGGCGTGCGCAACGAGATGCTGCGCCGCTGCAACGCGATGAAGGAAGCGGGCGTCCAGGTGGTCGTGCTGCTCGCCCTCTCCGACGAGGGCGCACCCGCCTACGACCACGACAACGCCGCGGCCCTGGCGGCGCTCGGCATTCCCGCCTTCGCCTGCACCCCCGACAAGTTCCCGGATCTACTCGCCACCGCGCTGGACCGCGGCGACATCACGCGCTGGGCCGACACCTTCGCCCCGGCGGTGTAATCGCGCCCCGGCGGGAACGTGGGTGGTCTTCCACAGATCTCGCCGGCGGCCGGTGGCGAGACTCGGGAGCGTTCCGAGCCCGGGCCAACTAGGCTGCCAACGATCGGGTTCGGTGAACGGAGTGAGGCGATGTTGCGGCGCGGGGCGGTGTTCGCCGGTTTCGTCATCGAGCGTGAGCTGGGGCGGGGCGGGATGGGCGCGGTGTACGCGGCCAGGGACCGCAGGCTGCCACGGCTGACCGCGTTGAAGTTGATGCACCGTGACCTGTTCGCCGACTTCGAGATCCGGGCCAGGTTCGAACGCGAAGCCGACCTCGTGGCCCAGCTCGACCACCCGAACATCATCACCGTCTACGACCGTGGCATCGACGAGGAACGACTGTGGATCGCGATGCAGTTCGTGGACGGTGTCGACGCGTCGGCGGTTCCGGTAGAGCAGTTCGGGAGCGAGCGGATCGCTCAGATCGCCACCCAGACCGCGAGCGCCCTCGACTACGCCCACCGCCAGGGCGTTCTGCACCGAGACGTGAAACCGGCCAACATCCTGTTGTCGCGCACCGCGGGTGTCGGCGCGGGCTTCGACGAACGAGTCGTATTGACCGACTTCGGCATCGCGAAACTCCTCGACGACACCGGCGGCCTCACCCGCACCGGCCAGTTCACCGCCACCATCGCCTACGCCTCCCCCGAACAACTCAGCAGCGCCCCCCTCGATGGCCGCGGCGACCAATACTCGCTGGCCTGCACGGTATTCCGCCTCCTCACCGGCACCGGCCCCTTCGACGCACCCAACCCGGCCACCGTCATGCTCGGCCACCTCAACACCCCACCCCCCGCGGCCAGCACCCGCCGCGCCACCCTCCCCACCGCGGTGGACGCGGTCCTGTCCAAGGCCATGGCCAAGGACCCCGCCCACCGCTTCCCCACCTGCATCGCCTTCGCCACCGCACTCACCGAAGCCCTCCGTCGCCCGACATCCGGGGCTACCTCGGCGCTGCGGCCGGGTACCGGTGCCGCGCCGCACAGGTCGCCGAGTCAGCCGCATGCCGCCGGGCGCCACGACCCAACTGCTGTCCGCCACACCTCGATCGAGCCGGAAAGTCTCGTCTCACTCAACAGTCGTGGGCTCGACGCGGCCCGGAAGGTCCATCCCGCACAGGAACCGACAGCACACGGCATGTCACGGACGCGATCGTCGAGCCCCGATCCCGCCCGACGGACCAGGGATGCCGTAGCGACCGCCGCCCCGCTGTGGCTGAACGCCGTGCACGGCTGCCTGCTCGGCGGCGGGATCGGCGATGCGCTCGGCGCTCCCGTGGAAACTCGCTCGCTGCCACAGATACGGGCCGAATTCGGCCCGCTCGGCGTCACCGACATCGACCCGCTGCGCATCTCCGAAGAGACCCAGCTGACCGCGTTCACCGTCGAAGCGCTGATCCGCGGCTCGGTGCGAGCCAGGGCGAAGGGCATCGGCGGCGCGACGATGGGTCTGCTCCAGCAGGGCCTGCTCGTGTGGTTACGCGGACAGGTCACCGAAATGCCCGACCAGCCGTTCGCGCTGTACAGCTCGCTCAGCGACTACCCCGAACTCACCGAGCAACGCGGCGTGGCCAATTCGGTCTACACCGCGCTGCGCCACGCGGCGGAACGGCGCGCGCCGACCAACCCGCTCGGCACCCGCGCCCAGCCGATCAACCACTCCAAGGGCAGTGGCGCCGTGATGCGCGCCGCCCCGTGCGGATTCGGTTACGCCGCGGACCGTTCCGGTGCGGCTACCGACGCCGTCTTCGAATTGGGTTGTGACGCCGCCGCACTCACCCACGGCCACCCCAGCGGCTGGCTCCCCGCGGGCACCCTGTCCGCACTGATCTATCAGCTCGCGCGCGGCGCCGACCTCGCCACCGCGCTCTCCCGCGCACGCGTCGAGCTCGCGAAGTACCCCGAGCACGAGGAAACCTCGGCCGCCCTCAATGCCGCACACCGGCTGGCCGCCCGAATCGAACGCGAACGGCGGTATCCCACACCGGAAGACGTGGAGACCCTCGGCCAGGGCTGGATCGGCCCCGAAGCCCTCTCGATCGCCGTCTTCGCCACCCTCGCCGCCGAAGGTCTCGGTGGCGCGCCCCACGACATCGTCCGCACCGGACTCCTGCTGTCGATCAATCACTCCGGCGACAGCGACGCCACCGGCTCGATCGCGGGCAGCCTCCTCGGCGGGCGCTACGGCCACTCCGCCCTGCCCCGACGTTGGGCAAACGCTGTCGACGCCCGCCGGGTCCTGGAGTTCCTCGCCACTGACTACTGCACCGAATTCGGCCTCACCCCACCCCGCGACTCCCGCGGCCAACCACCCGACCAGTGGTGGAACAACCACCCTGACCGGCCGCCGTCTGCCTGACCGCGCACCCCGACGGCGTAGCCGTCGGCAGGACGACACGGGGCGCCCTGCCAACGGCTTGCGATCAACTCTCGATCAGCCGGTGGAACTCGACGGTGTCGAAGATGTCCTCCATCCGGGTCGCCTTCCCGTCGCGCATCGTCCACGAGTGCAAGAAGGAAAGAGTGGCGGTGGTTCCGGTTCGGGAGGTCACATCACGGATTCCGAATACCACCACCCGATCACCTTGCTCGATGAACTCCTGTGGGTGCAGCTTCATGCCGCCCAGCACCGACGGGACGTGCGCGAGGAACGCCTTGATTCCCGCATGACCCAACTTCGTTCCGCCGAGCCCGTATTTGTTCATCCCCTCCGGATGCACCCATTCGATATCCGGGTGCATCGCCGACAGGATCGCGTCGACATCGCGGCTGGCGAAACCTTCATATGACCGGCGGATCACGGCGAGATTGTCCGTCCGGGTCTGCGACCCCCTGGTTGTCTCGCTCATGACACCGACTCGCGCAACTGCTCGGGGAACAGCTCGGCCACGGTCCGGCGAATGCCTTCGCGCCAGGTCACCGCGCACGGGCCGGTGAGGGAATGCCGCAGCGCCGGATCGAATTGGTATGTTTCCCTGGTGATTTCGCTGGGCACCAGGTCGGCCTGCACGCCGGTCAGTTCCTCCAAATAGCGGACGCAGTCGGTGATGCCGACCGATTCGTCCCCGCCCCAGTTCACCAACGTCGCCGACGTGGACGCTGCGGCGAACAGCTTCGGTACCTGCGCGATGAGATCGTCGATGTAGAGCAGCGAACACCAGTTCTGACCTTCGAGCGGCACGGGGATGGGTTCGCCCGCCAGCATTCTCTTCAGGTACAGCATCGGCACGCCGCCATAGCCGCTGGGGCCATAGGCGATATTGAGCCGCGCGATGACGGTCGGCAACTCGAGCACCGACGCGAGCGCACGGACCGCGCCCTCGGCCGCTATCTTCCCGACGGGATAGGTCGGCAACCAGTCCGCGACACCGTCGATCGGATCGGTCTCCCGGTAGCGGTGGTCGAGGGTCTGGCGCTTGTACAGCGCGCCTGTCGAGACGAACAGGAACGCCTCGGCGGTACGGCAATGCGCCATCAAACGGCCGGTGGCGGTGGTATTCGCCGCGATGCTCTCAGTGAAATCCGTACCATCGCCGCGGCGGACCGCCGAGTGGAAGACATGGGTGAAATCGTCGGGCAGCCCGGCGTAGGCGGTGGGCCCCTGGTTGTCGAGATCCCACTGAAAAGTCGTGATCCCGTGGTCCCGCAGTGCCGCTTCCGAACCGGGTGCACTGAACCGGCCGAGGCACCACACCTCGTTGTGTTCGGCCAGTGCCTTCGCGACGGGACCGGCCACCAGCCCGGTCGCGCCGGTGATGAGTACCTTCTTGCCCTGCAATGCTCGTCCTATCGATCGGTGCGGTTGGCGTCGGCGTCGGCGAGCGCCTGATCCAGTTCCTTGCGGAGAGTGGCTTGGAAGGATGCCACGTGCTGGGGACCCATCAGGGTGTAGTGCTCACCGGGAACGTCGATGTAACTATTGGTCTCCCGGCTGAAGTCATCCCATCGGCGCAGTTCCTTGTCGAGCCAGTCCTGCTTGGTTCCGCGCAGCGGAATCGCGTAGAAGACGGCCATCGACCGCACGTTCCCGCTCGGAGCGTACGTGCCCCCGAGTTCGGTCAGTCCGGCGGCGAGCTCGGCCCACGCGCGGAACTTCGTGAGATCCAGGTCCAGTTCGGAGACCCGCCCGGCGGGCGCGAGTTCGAGCAGCCGGATCAGTTGTTCTTCCTTCGGCAGCGGCCGCAGCCGGTCAGGTAGCAGCGCCGCTTGCGCCGTGGTGACCAGTTCCAGGAACATGGCCAGGTTCGTCGCGGTCTCAACGAAATCGAGTTCGTCCATGCGGTATTTGATGTGCGGCGGAAGATTGAAGCTGCCCACGAAATCGACTCGCTCACCGGCGGATTCGAGTCGCTTCGCGATCTCGAAGGCCACCGCGCCACCATAGGAGTAGCCGGCGAGGGCGTACGGGCCGTGCGGTTGACGTTTCCGGATCGCCGCCACATACGTGTCGACCATCTCGTCGAACGTGCTGAACGGCACTTCACCCGGGTTGAAGCCGCGGGCGCGCAGAGCGTAGAACGGCCGATCACCGACGAAATACTTCGCCAGGTTCACGAAGACCAGGACCTCACCGACACCCGGATGCACACAGAACAGCGGCGTCTTGTCGCCGACCGGCTGCAGCGCCACGATCGGATCGTAGGCGCGCGGCCCGGTGCCGCCCGCCACGTGGACCGCGAGTTCGCGAACGGTCGGTCCGGTGAGAATCTCGATCACCGGCAGTTCCCGGCCGTCGAAGTCCCTGGCCACCAGCTTGCTCAGGCGCAGAATATCCAGCGACGTCCCGCCGAGTTCGAAAAAGCTCGCGGTGACACTGATCTCGGCGGCGGGAAGATCGAAGAGTTCGGCGAAGATCTCGGTGAGTGCGGTCTCGATCGGCCCGTTCGGCGCCTCGAACCCGCCGAGCTGGCGGGTGGTCGCGGCAGCGGTGGCGGCGAGAATGTCACCGTATTCGCCGGATTCGAGCGCCCGCCGCATCCGAGGACGCAGGGTCTTGCCGAGACTGGTCTTCGGAAAATCCGACTTCGGCAGCGGCACAATCACTCCCGGGCGGAACCCGCACAACACCACCACGGTCGACCGCACCGCGGTCATCACCCGATGCAACTCGGTTTCGTCACCCTCGTTGTCGAGGTTGACCGCGATCACCAACTGTTCGGTGTCGGCGTCCGGGCGGCGGGTGGGGAAAGCTGCCACGTAGCCGCGGGTGACACCGTCGAGCTCCTCGAGCGCCGTTTCGATCTCGTGGCTGAAGTAGTTGACCCCGTTGACGATAATGCTGTCTTTGCTGCGTCCGGCCAGGGTCACCCGGCCGTCGTCGAGGCTACCGAGATCGCCGGTCCGGAACCAATGGTCAGGGGTGAAGGCAGCCGCCGTCGCGGCGTCGTTTCGGTAGTAACCGCGCGTGATCATGTCACCGCGCACCTGCAGTTCGCCGATCTCCCCGTCGGGCAACGGATTTCCGTCGTCGTCGGCGATGCGGACCGACAAACCGGGGATCGGACCGCCGACGCTCGCGAATTCCTGTCCGGCGTCGCAGACCGGGAATTCGCGGTTGTAGATGCTGCCCGCGCAGGTCTCGGTCATGCCGAACGCAGGCCACAGGGCGGCGTAGTTCAGCCCGTGCTGGGCGTAGGCGTCGAGGAACCGTTGCCCAGTCGCCACCACATTGGCCTCACCACCACTGACGATGTGCCGCAGGCAGGTCAGATCGAGACGCTCTGCCGCGGTCGCCACCGGCGCGTCGACCAGCGAATTGATCTGTCCGAGCAAGAAATTGGGTGTGAATGTCATGCTGACCCGGTATCGCGAGATGATCCGGAGGAATTCCAGCGGGTTCTGCAGGATCAGCTCCGATGGCGCGTGGATCTGCTGCGCACCGGCATACAGGGGCAGCAGATGTGTTTCCAGCATCGCGGCCACATGGTCGAAGGAAATCCAGTTGAACGTGGTGTCCCCGACGCCGAGCTGTTGCGTCTGCTGCTTGCCCGCCATCGACGCCAGCAGGTTGCCGTGCGTGAGCGTCACCGCCTTGGCGTTGCCGGTCGAGCCGGAGGTCAGCACGAGCAGTGCGAGATCGTCGAGCTGCGCGAGATGGGGCGCGGGCGCGGAATCGTCGGCGCGCAGGGCATCGAGTGACACCACGGACAGGCCTGGTACCGCGGGCAAGGCTCGGCGGGTAGCCGCCGAGGTGATCAGTAATGGGTGCTCGAGCAGCTCGTCGACGTGCCGCAGCGTGGCGGCCCAGCGTGCGGGGTCGGCCGGGGTCGCCACCAGCGTGCACGGTACGAATCCGCCGAGGAAGCAGGCCCACAGGGTGGTGACGAAGTCGCGATGATCATCGAGCAGCAGCGCCACCTTCGACTGCGGCCGCAGGCCCTGCGCGTGCAGTGCGCCCGTCAACAGCATTGCCTCGTCGAGCAATTGGCGATTCGACTGGTGGGAGCGAACTTCGGGTGTGCCGTCGGCGGCGTTGTCCAAATAGATGATCCCAGATGACGGGCGATGCAATACGGCAGACAGCAGGATCTGGGCTACTGATTGCGCGTCCTGCACCGAACGCGGAACTGGGATCGTTTCGAATCGACTCGCGAGCATGCTGTTCTCCATGTCCGGTTGCGGCAGGGCTGGATCAGACGGCGGTGATGACTTCGTCGTACTCGAGGCGGGGCAGGCGGCCCATCCAGGCATCCGGGCCGGGTTTGCCGATATTGACCACGCACAGCGGGGCGTGGCGGCCGTCGGGGAGGAATTCCCGAGCCACCGCTTCGTGGTCGAAACCGACCATCGGACCGGCCGCCAGGCCCGCTGCCCGGACACCGATGATGAAGTAGGCCACCTGCAGGGCGGCATTGAATTTCGCCGACTGCGCGCGGATCGCGGGATCGGCGAACACCGCTTGCGGGTTCTCCATGAACGGCACGAGTCTCGGCAGTTCTTCATGGAAGTCCAGGTCGGCGGCGAGAATCGCGACCAGCGGCGCCCGGTTGGTCTTTTCCTGGTTCCGCTCGGTCATCGCGGCGATCAGGCGACCTCGGGCCTCTTGCGAGCGGACCAGCACCACCCGAAGTGGCTGCTGGTTCATTGATGTGGGACCGAACTTCACCAGGTCGTAGATCGCCCGCACCTGCTCCTCGGAGACCGGCTCGTCCAGGAAAGTGTTGGCGGTGCGGGCGGTGCGGAACAGCAGATCCTGCGCGTCCGGATGTAGTGCCAGCGGTTCGGTCGATGTCAAGGTACGGCCGTCCATGACGCCCTCTCATAGTTTTTTGGACTGAGAGTCCAGAAAACCACCCGCTAAACTGGCCCGCAACTCGAACCATCGGTGACGCGTCTCACACGGAAGAAGGATGGGCCTGGGAAATGTGCTCCGCCGCCGCATATTCCGCTGCCATCGGGCGGCCGAAGGGGAATGACCCCGGTAAGTCCCGCCGGATCCTGGACGCTGCGGTGACCGAATTCCTCAACGAAGGCTATGACCGAACCAGCGTCGATTTGATCGCGGAGCGAGCCGGCGTCGCCAAACAGACCGTCTACAACCACTTCGGCGACAAGACGTCGCTGTTCCTGGCCGCGGTAGAGGCCGAACGCGGCCGTACCGCCACCGAATTCGAGAACAGCGCCGCCGCCTTGGTGCCGGTCGCCCCAGGAGCAGATACCCGCTCGGCACTACTCGCCATCGGACGACGCGCACTCGCGGTACTGCTCGATGAACGTGCCTCGGCCCTGCGCCGCCTGGTGATCAGCGAGGTCGCCCGGTACCCCGGACTGCAGCCTGCCTGCTCGGCGGGTGAACCGGCGCAGCTGGTGCGATTCATCGCCGATGAGCTGCGCCGGCGAACCGATCGTGGCGAACTGGATGTCCCTGATCCGGCAACAGGCGCCCGCCAGTTCGTCGCTCTGCTCGTCCAGCAGGGTCTGCACGAGTCGATGTACGGCACGATCGCGCTCACCGACGCACGGATCGACAGTCTCTGCGCTGAAACAGTCGAGTTGTTCCTGCGCGCGTACCGCATCTGAGCCAACGCGGCCGTGACCAGGTTCCCGCCGAACGCGTCTTCAGCGGGAACCTGTCGCCTGACTGCTACAGATCGGCGATGGCAGCCAGCGGTGGGGTGCGGGCAGCCCGCACACCTGGCCACACCGCCGCCAGCACACCCACCACACCCGAGGCGACCAGCACGATCACCAACTGCGACCACGGAATGGTGATCTGGTCGATGCCCATATCGCGCAGGGTGCGCAGGAATCCGACACCGAGCGCGATGCCGAGCACCAGCCCGACGATCGCGCCGAAGATGGCGATCAGCATGGACTCCAGATAGATCGTGCGCCGCACCTGCGCACGCTGGGTGCCGACCGCGCGCAGCATGCCGATCTCGCGCCTGCGCTCCACCACCGACAGCGCCAGGGTGTTGATGATGCCGAGCACCGCGATCACCACGGCCAGGGCGAGCAGCCCGTAGAGGATGGCGAGCAGGGTGTTGATCTGCTTGCCCTGGGCGCCCTTGAACTGTTCGTGATCCTGCACCTGCACCACCACGAACGGTTCGGTGGCCTTCTCCAGATTCGCCCGCATCGCGGTCAGGTCGGCGCCCGGCGCGGCCTTGACCAGCACGAAGATGTTGGTGCGCAGGCTCTGCGGCATCAACTGCTCGTACACGCCCGGATCGACGACCATGGGACCGAGCAGCGGTGTGTTGGCGTAGATGCCGGCGACGGTGAGCTCGAACTGCTTGTTGTCGAGGCTGGTGATGGCGATCTTGTCGCCGGGCTTCCACCCACGGGCGGTCGCCTCGGTCTCATCGACGAGCGCGCCACCGGCGGGGATCGTGCTCGTGCCGCTGAGCATGTCGACATCCATCACCGGATCGATCGGACCATCCGGTGAGGTGGCGCCGATCTGATCGTCGCCGACCTTGAACGCGACGACCCGGATCCCGGTGACATCGCTGACCTCGGGTACCTCGGTGCGCACGGCGTCGACCGCACCGATCGGCGCGCCGATCATCTGCGGACCGGCGAGCACGTATTCGGCCTTCACACCCTTGTCGATCAGCACACCGACGCTGGTTTTCGCCGAAGCGCCGAGAATGCCGATCGCCGAGACCAGCATCAGGCCGAGCGTGAGCGCGAACGCGGTGGCCGCGGTGCGACGTGGGTTGCGCGTGGCGTTGTTGCGCGCCATCTGCCCGATCGGGCCGAACGGCCTGGTGAGCACCCCGAGCACGAGCACCATCGGCCGCGACAGCGCGGGCGCCGCCAGCAGCACCGCCAGAATCAATCCGAGCGCACCGACACCGACGGTCACCGCCGAGCCCTTACCGGTGCCCTGCGCACCGACGTAGACGAGCACACCACCGGCAACGGCCATGACCGCGCCGATCGCCGTGCGTACGTGCAAAGAGTCACCGGCACTGGCGAATTCGGAACGCATCGCCTCCACGGGCGGCACCTTCGCGGCCCGTCGAGCGGGGGCGTAGGCACTGGCAACGGTGACGATCAGGCCGACGAGCAGCGCGACGATCGCGGTCCGCGGCAGCACCGTCAGCGAACCGGTGGGCAGGCCGAGATCGAAAGCGTTGAGCAGCACCGACAACCCGTAGGCCAGGCCGATACCGGCGGCCAACCCCAGCGCGCTACCGATCAACCCGATCACGATGGCCTCACCGACCACCGACCGGCCGACCTGCTGACGGCTCGCCCCGATGGCGCGCAGCAACGCGAGTTCGCGCAGACGCTGGGCCACGATCATCGAGAAGGTGTTGTAGATGATGAACGTGCCGACGATCAGCGCGATCGCGCCGAAAGCGAGCAGGAAGTAGTTGATGAAGGTGAGGGCCTCGGAGATCTCCTTCTTCATGTCCTCGCGGACCTGGTCGGAGTTCTGCACCTTGTAGTTGGGCAGCCCGGCGGCGAGCTGGTCGCGCAGGTCATCGGCCGAGACTCCGGGCGCCGCGGCGATATCGACGTAGGCCACATGCGAGCCGTCGGTGAACAGCTTGCGGCCCTGTGGCTCGGTGAACATCACCGCGACCACACCGCCGCCCTCGGCACCGGGCATCTCGTAGATGCCAGACAGTGTCACCTCGAAGGGATCACCCTTGGAGGGAATCAGCACCTTCGTCTTGTCGCCGACCTTCAGCCCGGCCTTCTCGGCGCCACCGGTATTGAGGGCGATCTCGTTGGGCTGGGTGGGCGCGACACCCGCCACGAACTTGTTCGGCTCCTCGACGGACTTGTCCGGCGGCAGGTAGGACAGACCGAAACTCGGTGCGCCACCGGTCTGGACGGCCTTCTTACCGTCGGGCTCGAGCAGCACGACCGGTCCGTTCACGGCGGGAGCGACCCGCGCGACACCCTCGTGCTTGGCCAGCGCGTCGACGATATTCGTCGGCAGCCCCAGTGATTGGCGATCGGCGGGGCCGACGCGCACGTCCACACCCTGGGCCTGGCCTTCGAAGATGCCGTCGAAGGTGCGCTGCAACGTGTCGGTGAAAACGAACGATCCGGCGATGAAGGCGGTACCGAGCACCACCGACAGCAGGGTCAGTGCCAACCGCACCTTGTGCGCGGCGAGGTTACGCAAGGCAACCTTGCGCATCGGCCCGCCCGTCACCCGGCCACCACCCCTCATCGAATCGCTCCGCGATGCTGTGTTCATCGGGTTTCCAGCGCCTTCATCCGGTCGAGGATCGAATCCTGAGTCGGGGCACGCAGCTCATCGACGATGCGACCGTCGGCAAGGAACACGACGCGGTCGGAGTAAGCGGCCGCACGCGGGTCATGGGTGACGATCACGACGGTCTGGTGGAACTCGTCGACCGAGGCCCGCAGGATCGAGAGCACCTCGCCCGAGGAATGCGAGTCCAGGTTGCCGGTCGGTTCGTCGCCGAAGATGATCTCCGGCTTGCCCACCAGCGCACGCGCACACGCCACGCGCTGCTGCTGGCCACCGGACAGTTCGGACGGCCGGTGCTCGAGGCGGTCGCCGAGGCCGAGGCGCTTGACCACGGTGTCGAGCCACTCCTGGTCGGGCTTGCGGCCCGCGATATCGAGCGGGAGGGTGATGTTCTCCAGCGCGGTGAGCGTCGGGACCAGGTTGAACGCCTGGAAGACGAACCCGATCCGGTCGCGCCGCAGTGCGGTCATCTGCTTGTCGGACAGGCCGGTGAGCGGGGTGTCGCCGATGCGCACCTCGCCCGCGCTGGCGCTGTCGAGCCCGGCCAGGCAGTGCATCAACGTCGACTTGCCCGAGCCGGATGGACCCATGATCGCGGTGAACTCGCCTTTGGCGAAGTCAGCCGACACTCCGTCCAGGGCCTTGACCTGTGTATCTCCCGATCCGTACAGCTTGACCAGATCGAGCGCGGCGGCCGCGATATCGGCGGCGGCCGCCGCGTCGACGGCCTCGGTCCCCATGGCGTGCGAAGTCATGCTGTCCAGTCTGGCTGGCAGGAGTGAACCGCGCCATCCGGGATCCCCCCGATACCGCAGGTCTTACCGACCTCTCAGTTAGCGAACGACCCACTCGAACGCGTCAGCCTCGGAGCGCGCGCCTTCCAGCGCTCGGGAGCGGTTGGGTTCGCCCAGATCAGCGAGGAGCCCTTCGGTGAGCCCGACCAGATCAGCCAGCGAGGCCGGGGTGAACCAATCGGGTCGGGTGGCGAAGAGGATGTCCTCGGAGGCGGTGTTGCCGCTGGCACCAGGGGCGAACGGGCAGCCGCCGAGACCGCCCAGCGCGCCGTCGACCATGGTGGCGCCCGCGGCGACGGCCGCGAGGGTGTTGGCCACGCCCATGCCCCAGGTGTCATGACCGTGGAAGACGATGCGGCGCGGCGGGGTGGTGTCGCGGACGGCGGAGACCAGCGCGCTCACCTGACCCGGGTGGGCTTGGCCGAGCGTGTCGGCGAGGACGATGTCGGCGGCGCCGTCGGTGCGCGGGTCGTTCGCGATGGCCAGGACGCGCTCCGGATCGACGGGTCCGTCGAACGGGCAGGTGAAGGTGGTGGCCAGGCACAGCTGGATTTCGCCGCCCGCCGCATGGGCGAGGCGGATCGCGTCGGGCATCGCGGCCACCGAGGTCTCGGTGTCGCGGCCGATATTGGCCTTGTTGTGCGCGTCGGACACCGAGAAGCAGTACTGGAAATTGCGCGCACCGGCCGCGGCGGCCTTCTCGACGTGGCGCGGCGTGGCCACCCACACCCAGCATTTCGCCAGCTCATCAGGGGTGAGGGCCGCGATCAACTCGAGCGAATTGGCCATCGGCGCAACAAGGTCGGGCCGCGCCATCGAACCGATCTCGAGCGCGGGCACACCGGCGGCGAGCAGCCTGCGCACCACGTCGACCTTCCGCTCGACGGGCAGTACCTTGCCGGTGAGCTGCAGGCCGTCGCGCAGCGTCACGTCCCGCAACAGCGGTGCGGTCATCGCCGCTGCTCGGTTTCCTGCGCGGGCACACACATCACGCCACCGCACGGTTTGTCGCCCACGCTGGCCGGGGTGGGGTGGACCGTCGGACGCACATGACCCGGACCGCGCGGCTCCCACTTGTTGCGCACCGGCGGGCGGCGCCTGCCGTGTACTCGCCTCGTCACAGTGCCTCCAGCGCGTCGATCTGATCTTCACTCATCCCGAGCAACCCGCCGAGCACTTCCCTGGTGTGCTCGCCGAGATCGGGGCCGACATTGCGAATCGGCAGCGATGCGCCCCCGATCACCGGGACGATGCCACCGAAACCCACCTGTTTGGGTTCGGCCTCGCCCACGTCGACGGGGAACATCTGGATCATATTGCGTGCGCGGTACTGCTCGTCGGCCACGATGTCGGCGGCGGTATAGATCGGCCCGCACGGGATGGCGGCGTCGTCGAGCACTTTCAGCGCTTCCGCGCGCGTGCGCCCGATCGTCCATTCCGCGATCGAGGCGTCGAGGCGTTCGCGGTTGCGCCAGCGGCCGTTGTTGTCGGCGAGTTCCGGGTCGACGGCCAGGTCGGGGCGGCCGATGACCTGCATATACCGCTGGAAGATGGCGTCACCGTTGCCACCGATGATGATGGAGAAACCGTCGCTGGTCGGGTAGGCGTTCGACGGCGCGATGCCCTCCATCCGGCCGCCGACGCGCTCGCGGTTGATGCCATAGGCGAGGTGGTCGGGGATCAGCGATTCCATCACCGACAGGATCGACTCGTTGAGCGCGACATCGATGATCCGCTCCACCTGCGGCACCGGACCCGCGACCCGTTCGCGCTGGAACAACGCCATCACGGTCCCGAAGGCCGCGTAGATGCCCGCGATCGAATCACCGATCGATACCCCGGTACGCACCGGCGGCCGATCCGGATCGCCCACCAGCTCACGCAGCCCACCGACCGCCTCCGCGACCGCGGCGAATCCGGGCCGAGCGGCCATCGGCCCGGTCTGCCCATACGCCGAGATCCGCGTGATCACCAGCTTCGGGTTCGCTTCTTCGAGCACCTCGGGCCCGAGCCCCCACTTCTCGAGCATCCCCGGCCGGAAGTTCTCCAGCAGCACATCGCACTGCTTCACCAGATCGAGCACGATCGCGCGCCCCGCCTCGGTCCGCAGATCCAGCACGATCGACTTCTTGTTGCGATTGACAGTGCGATACAGCATCGAGGTATCGCCACCGTACAACCGCCAGTTGCGCAACTCGTCGCCCGTACCGGGCCGCTCCACCTTGATCACCTCGGCACCGAAATCGCCCAGAATACGTCCGGCAGTAGGAGCGGCAACATAGTTACCGAGTTCCAGGACGCGAACACCGTCCAACGGCCGAATACTCATGGCTGCAGTATCGCAGTGCGACCCCCGGTGACGCCGGGCACATGCGGGCCCGGCGGCGAACCGATAGTTCAGCTGGCGAGGAGTTCCACTTCCTCGATGATCGAATAGTCCTCGGCGTTGCCCTTCAGGACGGTGCTGGTCTGCCCGTCGACACCTACCGGGATATCACCGGCAAGCGTGATCCGGGTAAGCCGACGCGGCTGGTCGTTGTAGTCGTCGATCGCGTAGTGCTGAGTGGCACGGTTGTCCCAGATCGCGACATCGCCGTCGACCCAGTTCCAGCGCGTGGTGTTCTCCAGCTTGATGACCCGATCCTGCAGCAACCGGAACAGCTGCTCCGACTCCCGGGCCGGGATCCCGACGAACTGCTTCACGAAGTGGCCGAGCAGCAACGAGCGCTCGCCGGTCTCGGGGTGCACCCGCACGACAGGGTGTTCGGTCTCGTACACATCGGACTGGAATTCCGTCGAGTACTCGACCTGGCTCGGACGGACCTTGTCGCCGCCTGCCGCGTAGTCGTAGACGTTGGTGTGCACCGCGCGCAGGTTCTCGGCCAGCACCTTGAGCGGCGCGGGCAGCGAGTTGTAGGCCGCGACCGTCGACGCCCAGGTGGTCGAGCCGCCGTAGGTGGGCAGGTGCTCGGCCCGCAGGATCGATGCCTTCGGCACCCGGTCGACGAACGTCACATCGGTGTGCCAGGAGTTGGCGCGGCTGCGCTCGGAATCGATGGCCAAGCTCTTCACGCCGGCCGACTTCACCGTCGGATGCGGGGTGGTCGGTGTGCCGAGCAGCTCCGCGAACTCGTACTGGCCGTCCTCGGTGAGGTGGTTCTGGCCGCGGAAGA
The DNA here is from genome assembly GCF_042754695.1 of Nocardia sp. NPDC059195. Lineage (NCBI taxonomy): Bacteria > Bacillati > Actinomycetota > Actinomycetes > Mycobacteriales > Nocardiaceae > Nocardia > Nocardia sp. NPDC059195. The sequence continues at coordinate 58,901 of NZ_JBHZBG010000011.1, forward strand.
AGATCACCTTGTGCTCGTTGAGCGCACGACGGATCCTCGCTACGGTCGCCGCGTCCAGGTCACCACCCAGACGGACACCATCGAGCTGCGCGCCGATGTGAGCGCCGAGCTTGGTCACCGTCAGGGTGGTGTTGGTGGCAGTGTCGACCGTCATGGGGATCACCTTCAATTCGTTCTCGATCGGTTTGCTGGTATCAAGCACACCGCGAAAACGCCCCCGCAGACAGGTTTTATCTCGGGATGATCGGAAGGCGCTCAGCCAAGGCTCTCCCGCAGATAGGCCAGGTCGTCGGCCACACCGTCGACCGGAGTTTCCAGGATCACCGGTGCGCCCGCGGTGCGGCAGACCTCGGCGAGCAATTGCGGGTCGATGGTGCCGTCGGCGAAATTGGCGTGCCGGTCGGCGCCGGAATCGAATTCGTCGCGCGAGGAGTTCAGGTGCACCAGGTCGATCCGCCCGGTGATGGCCTTGATCCGCTCGACCACCCCGACCAATTCCTCACCGCCCGCCCACGCGTGGCAAGTGTCGAGACAGAATCCGGCACCGTAGTCACCGACCGCGTCCCACAATCGCGCGATCGAATCGAAGTGCCGCGCCATCGCGTGGTTGCCGCCCGCGGTGTTCTCGATCAGGATCGGCACCGCGAACCCGCCCTTGTCCTGCTGACGTTCGAACAGCTTGCGCCAGTTGTCGATTCCGGTATCGAGCTCGGCATCGGAGCGCACATGTCCCCCGTGCACGACCAGCCCGAACGCACCGAGCTCGGCCGCCGCCTTCGCCTGCTGCGCCACCGCGTTGCGCGAGGGCATCCGCAACCGGTTGTTCAGGCTCGCCACATTGATCTGATAGGACGAGTGCACGACAACATCGATCGGACTGGCCGCAATCTCGGCGGCCTTGGGATGCGGCTGGGGTTTGTCCCAGCTCTGCGGATCGACCACGAACATCTGGACAACCTCGGCACCGAGCTTCTCTCCGAAGCCGATCGGATCGCTCTCGTCGCGAACGTGTGCTCCAATGCGCATAGATCCCACCCTAATATCTGGCACCGACAACTTCGGCCGATGTTGCACCGTGGTGGCTTCGGGAGATACATCGGTAGAATTTCGGGCGGGTGCTCTGCCCTGGAGGGGGTGACTTCGCGTGTTGCGCAAAGGCGACGTGTTCGCCGGGTACACGATCCGGCGCGTGCTCGGCCAGGGTGGCATGGGCGTGGTCTATCTGGCCCGGCACCCGCGTCTGCCCCGGCTGACCGCGCTGAAACTGCTCAGCCGCGAGCTGTCCGTCGACGAGGAGATCCGCCTGCGCTTCGAACGCGAAGCCGATCTGGTCGCCCAGCTCGAGCACCCCAATATCGTCAATGTCTACGACCGCGGCACCGATGACGATCAGCTGTGGATCTCCATGCAGTTCGTGGCGGGCACCGATGTCGCGACCGCCGACGTGAACGTGCTGACGCCGGGCCGGGCGGTGCAGATCGTCGCCGAAACCGCCACCGCACTGGACTTCGCGCACGCGAGCGGCGTGCTGCACCGCGACGTGAAACCGGCGAACATCCTGCTCGCCAAGCCACCGATCGGGCGCCCGGAACGCGTGGTGCTCACCGACTTCGGCATCGCGGCGGTGCGCGACAGCGAGACCACACTGGCCTCGGCGGGCACGATCACCGCCACCCTGGCCTACGCCGCGCCCGAGCACTTGGCAGGCGCACCGCTGGATCATCGCGCCGATCAGTATTCGCTGGCCTGCACGCTGTTCTGGATGCTGACGGGCTCGGTGCCGTTCCCCGGACCGAGTCCGGGCGCGGTGATCCAGGCGCACCTGAGCAAGCCCATTCCCCCGCTGCGCAGCCTGCGCCCGGACCTGCCAGCGACTCTCGACGCGGTGCTGGCCAGAGCCACCGCCAAGCGGGTCGAGTCGCGTTTCGCCAGCTGTGCCGAGTTCGCCCAGGCGGCCAAAGCCGCGCTGTTCGCGGTGCCGGGGCCGTGGCATCACCAGCAGCAGTACACCGCGGCGGGCGTGGTCCTGCGCGCTCGCGACCCGTACCCGCAGGCACCGGGATATCCCCGGCCGCACACCCCGGCGCAGCCTTACCGCAACGCACCACCGCCGACCACCCCCGCGCAGCCGCACCCGCACGCGCACACCCCGCCGACTACTCCCGCGCAGCCGCATCCGCATGCGCCGCGGCCGTCGACGGGCGGTCCGGCGGTGCCACCGCGGCGCGGGACCGCTCGCCCCGGCACCATCGATTTGCCTGGTGGCCGTAACCATCCCGGCTATATCGTGCCGCCCCAGCAGCGGCGTCCGCCGTGATCGTGGCAGTCTTCGGCGTCGTCGCCGACTGATAAGGTTTCGTTGATTTTCCCGCGGCGGGCAACCTCGGCCGCGGCTTTTATGCTGTACGCGCGTGCGCTGGTGGGTCCCGGCGCGCGGCGGGAAGTGGAGCAGACATGCTGGCCAACGGAGATGTCTTCGCCGGCTACGTCATCGAACGGCAGCTCGGTCGTGGTGGCATGGGTTCGGTCTATCTAGCCAAGCATCCTCGCCTACCGCGGATGACGGCGCTGAAGTTGCTCAATCGCGAGATGTTCTTCGATGCCGAGGTGCGGGCGCGGTTCGAGCGGGAGGCCGATCTTGTTTCGCGCCTTGATCATCCGAACATCGTCACCGTCTACGACCGCGGCCACGACGACGAACAGCTGTGGATCTCCATGCAGTTCATCGACGGCGTCGACGCGGCATCGGTGGATCCGCAGACGCTGCCACCCGCCCGCGCGCTGCAGATCGTGAAGGAAACCGCCGACGCGCTGGACTACGCGCACGGCATGGGCGTGCTGCACCGCGACGTGAAACCGGCCAATATCCTGCTCGCCCGCTCGGGCGCGGGCCGTGGCGAGCGGGTCTACCTCACCGACTTCGGCATCGCCCGATTGCGCGATGACACCGGCCATCTCACCCAGACCGGCACCTTCACCGCGACGCTCGCCTACGCCTCGCCCGAACAGCTCACCGGCGCCGCACTGGACCACCGTTCCGACCAGTATTCCCTTGCCTGCACACTGTTCTGGCTGTTCACCGGTTCGGGACCGTTCGCGGCGACCAATCCGGCCGCGGTCATCCAGGGTCATCTCCAGCAACCGCCGCCGTCGTTGAGCAGTGTGCGGCCCGGACTCTCCTATGCGCTGGACGGCGCGCTCGCCAAGGCGATGGCCAAGCGGCCCGATGACCGGTTCGATTCCTGTTCGGACTTCGCCGAGGCCGCGATCGAGGCGTTGAACAGTCCGAGCGCGCCCGCTCTGCCGATTGTCGGTTCGCGACCGGGCACCGGTGGGGCGCTGCCGATCGCCGGGCGACCCACGACCGGCGGTGCGATTCCACAGACCGGTCTGCCGTATCCCGTTGCCACACAGGGTCCGATGACCGGCGGGCCGATGGCGCACGGTCCGATGACCGGCGGCCAGATGGGCACCGCCCAGGGCCCCATGACCGGCGGGCCGATGGGCACCGCCCACGGGCCGACGACCGGCGGCCAGATGGGCACCGCCCATGGCCCCATGACCGGCGGGCCGATGGGCACGCAGCGGCCGATGAACCAGTCTCCGGTCGGCGCTTCGCAGAATCCCTACACCCCGCAGTACCAGTCCGCGCCGCGGCCACCGGCCAGCGGGTTCACCCAGTATCCGCCGGGACAGCGACCGCCGTCGAAGTCGAACACCGGGCTGATCATCGGCATCGTCATCGCGGTGGTCCTGGTGATCGTGCTGCTGATCGGCATCGGCATCGCGGCCAGCGGTGACGACACGGGCGGCGGCGACCGCACCACGACAACGTCAGCGAGCCCACGCATCACCCCGAACGCCGCGGCCATCAGCGCCGAATTCGGCCGGATCGTGCCGGCCACGGTCGACGATTCCACCGGGTACAACGGCGCCACCTGCTGGGAGACCGACAGCAGCGATCCGCCCTCGCCCGCGGAAGGCGAACCCGATTTCGGTGCCTGGGTGCATCTGTGGAGTTGCTTCGGCGGCGGCGACAGCGACGACCCGTTCTACCGGATCTACGCCTTCAACTCGGCCGCCGACGCCAAGTCGGTGCTCGACGGCCTGCCGACCAACACCAAGTCCACCGACAGCAACGGCGGCAAGCAGTACACCAACTACAAGTACACCGATAACGGGAACAAGATCATCACGCAGTTCACCGGCGACCCCGACCGCGCCCAGTTCCTGATGTACACCGACGGCTACGGCACGGCCGACGAGGTGCTGCGCTGGTGGCGCTCGGCACCGCTGAACTGATGTCGGTGCAGGACGAGGGCGGCGTTTTCGCCGGATATACGATCGAACGGCTGCTCGGTCGTGGTGGCATGGGGTCGGTGTACCTGGCGCGCCATCCGCGGCTGCCACGACGCACCGCGATGAAGCTGCTGAATCGAGAGCTGTTCTTCGACAACGAGATCAGGGCCAGGTTCGAACGCGAGGCCGATCTCGTGGCGCAGCTCGAGCACCCGAATATCGTCACCGTGTACGACCGGGGTGTCGAGAACGATCAGCTGTGGATCTCGATGCGCTACATCGACGGTGCCGACGCGTCGTCGCTGGTTTCGCCCGTTGACCCGGCACGCGCGGTCCGCATCGTCGCCGAAACCGCGGCGGCACTGGACTTCGCGCACAGCCGAGGGGTACTGCACCGCGACGTGAAACCCGCCAACATCCTGATCGAACCGGTCGACGGCACCGAACGCGTCTATCTCACCGATTTCGGCATCGCCCGCCTGCACGACGACAGCGCGGCCAAGCTCACCCAGACCGGCACCTTCACGGCCACACTGGCTTTCGCCTCCCCCGAGCAGCTCTCCGGCATCACCCTCGACGGCCGCGCCGACCAGTACTCCCTGGCCTGCACGCTTTTCCGGCTCCTCACCGGAACCACCCCCTTCGATGCCACCAACCCTGTCGCGGTGATCCAGGGCCACCTCCAGCAACCCCCGCCCCGAGCGAGCACACTGCAATCGGGCATCACTCCCGCGCTGGACGCGGTCCTCGCCCGTGCCATGGCCAAGCGCCCCGAAGAACGCTTCGCCACCTGCGCCGAATTCGCCGCCGCAGCCATGCGGGCATTGGCCGGTCACCCTGTCCCGCAGCAGATTCACGGCTCGGCGCCGACCAGAACCTACCCGCCGAACTCGCCCTTCACCCCGGGCGCCGGTTACCCCGTTGCCGGACACACCGACCCGAATACACCGGGCGGACAGACGCCATGGCCAGGCACAACCGGTCCCGATCAGCCGTGGGCGGCAGGCGGCCAACCTGGGTACGGCCCGCAGTGGGGCGCGAACGGCGCGCCGAGCTCTGGTCAGCAGTGGCCTGCCGGAGTGAGCGGTCGATCGTGGCCCGCACAGCCGAGTCCTTCATGGCCGGGCGGGTCGTCTCCGCACCATGCGAGCGCGCCGAATGCCCTCGCACAGCGTCCCCGCGACGCCGGGCGTTCCAGGGAGACGGGCGCGCGCCCCTCGGTCGCCGAGGAGTATCTCGGCAAGAAACGGAACTCACGCTGGGAGGGGTCGCCGATCAGCTGGCTGGCGATCATCGCCGCTGTGGTGTTCCTCGGCTGGATTCTCGTGAAGGCGTTCGGCGATGACGGCGACGCAGGCGCCTCGGGTCGGCCGGGTCTCGAAACCTCCGAGGTCGCACCGCCGTCCGCGAACGCGACGACCTCCGCACCCCAGCGCCTGACGTCGACGACGCGTCCGACCACCGACCGGCAGATCGTCGGCGCCAACGCGGCACAACTCAGCGACGAGTTCCCCCGCATGCTGCCGCACACCTCGGCTAGCAACCTCGTCCATGCCGGTTCAGGTCTGGGCAACGCGGGCTGCTTCGCCTACGACCGCGCGACCGCCAGCCGCGATTCCGACGATGCCGATATGGGCGACTGGTCGGTCATGTGGCATTGCTTCGGCGGCGGCAACAAGGCCATCTACGAGTTCTTCCTCTACCCCTCCGCGGGCCTGGCCGCCCAAGCGATCTCGGGCCTGCCCGCCAATGACGTGCGCTCCGCATTCGCTCCGGCCGTGGGCGGTTGCGGCCCGCTGCGCGTCTGTGCTTGCTAGGAATTCAGTGCGTAATGCACGAAGTCGCGCACCGGCTCGAAGCCGATTCGTTGGTAGATCTTGTTCGAGGTCGGATTGGCCAGGTCGGTGAACAGGCAGGCGTCGGCACCCTCCGCGCGAATCCGGCCGGCGACCGTGGCCGTGAGCGCGCTCGCGAACCCGTTGCCCCGGAACCGCGGTGGGGTGTAGACCGGGCCGGTCCTGGCCCAGCCGAGGACTGCCGCCTGCCGGGCGACCAGTGTGACGGGCTGACCGTGGTGCTCCCACAACCAGTAGGCCCCGGCCTCGATGCGCCTGCGCACCGCCGTCTCGTCGAGTCGATGCGGCACATCGGCTTCCACACCGAACTCCTCGGTCATCGCGATGCAGACGGCCATATCGTCGACGGTGGCCTGTCGTGGTGCGCCAGGGGCGTCGGGCACATCCAGGGTGCCGAGGCGGAACAGGCGGACAGCGAACTTCTCGCCGTAGGTACCGCCGTTGGTCTTCGACCAGTGCGCCGCGAAGGCAGCGGCGTCGTCGTCGCCCTCGACGCTGCGCAGCGCGATGTCATGCGCCGGGAACGCATCGGCGACGGCCGAAATGGTGTGTGCGGGCAACTCACCGAGGTAGGCGGCGCCGTTCGTGCATTGTGCTAGACCGACGACTTCACCCGCGCTGTCACGGACGCTCAGGAATTGGGTCGCCATCCCGCCGGACCTGCCGTTGATCCGGTTCACCAGCGCAGTCGCAATGACTGTGTGGCGCAGCGGCTCACGACGAAGGAAGGGCTCCACATCAGCCAGGAACCGGGCGGCGTCAGGAGTGATTTCGATGCGCACCGCATCGACGGTAAGCCGTCACACCCGCGGTCGCATTCCAATTATGAGCTGTCTCAGCTTGTTTCGCGCGCGTCCCGATCGGTGCGCAGCTTCAATAGGATGAGACCAGCCGTGCAGGCCAGGATCAGCCCGGCGACGGCGATCTCCACGTGCAGGCCCGCGATACCGAGGCCGGCGCCGACGAGTCCGCCGACGAAGAACAACCAGCCCATGATCCGCGCGACAACCGCGAAGGTGCGGTTACCGGGCGGTGTCGACGACAGGTGCCCGACGGTGGCCGAATCAGTGTTCGCCGCCGCGGTTTCCAGCCGGGGTGTCGAGAGTGCTCCCATGAGATTCTCCTCGATGACGCCGATCAGATACTTGCATCGCGCAAACCTCGCGCGTCAGGGGTTTCGGTCCGGGCGTCTCATGCGTAACTTTGCTCACACACGCTACGACTCGGTGACGCCGAACGTGCGCGACACGTCCCCACGACACGCCGAATTGATCAATCCGATATCTGGACCACTAGCGTTTAAAATGCGCTCTTTGACCGGACCTGAACTACTGTGAGGCGATCTCGAAGCCGACGAGGAGTATGCAGGCGCATGGATAACAGCAGGGCCAAGTTGGTAGGTCCGGCAGTCGCTGTGGGCGCGGTGTCGCTCGGACTGATCATTATCGGTGCGTGCGGTGTCGGACAGCAGGATGTCTACGTGCCCGCGCCGCCGTTGAGCGCGGACCTGGCAGCCGCACCCGCGCGGGTGGCCGACGAGCCCACCTCGACGACGGTGCACATCCCGATCCCGCCCTCGCCCACTTGGCGGATCGCGCCGTACATGTCGCCGCGTAAACCGTTCAGCCTCAGCTCCACCGAGACCTCACCGTCGGAGCCGCCGCCCGAGGGCGAACCCGCCCCCGAGTCCAGCCCGGCCGAGGCGACAACGGAATTCCGGGCGCCCGAGGCCGCGCTGCGTCCGCCGGAGACCACCGAAGACGAGCCGACGACGACCACCCGGCCGCAGCTCCCCACCCGGCCGAACCCGACCCGCACCGTCACCCCGCCCAGCGTCGGCGACGACGAAGCGGCCGAGGACTATCCGCCCACCCACGCCTTCGACCGCGCGACCCCGACCCCGACCTCGGTCGTCCCGGCCGACACCGGCGCCACTCCGACCCCGGCGACGACCACCGGGACCGCGACGACCACCGAAACCCCGGCCCCCACGACCGCCGAGGGCTGACACAACGATGGTGCGCACCCGAACAGGGCGCGCACCACCATCGACAAGCTACAGCTCGACCAGGTCGTACTCGCCGATCCGATCGGCCAGCTCGCGCCGATGTTCCAGTGCCCCACCGAGGGTCTGCCCGATCGCGGTCAACCGGGCGACGTAGTGGCTCACCGGATACTCCGCGGTGACGCCGATGCCACCGTGCATCTGGATCGCCTCCTGGCCGATGTGCTCGGCGGACTTGCCCACCTGCAACCGCGCCCGTGACGCGACCACCGGATCGTTGCCGCCGTCGGCCAGCGCCGCCGTCGCGTACAGGCTCATGCTGCGGGCCAGTTCCAGCGAGACGTAGCAGTCCGCCGCCCGCTGGGTGAGCACCTGGAACTTAGACAGCGTGACCCCGAACTGCTTGCGGGTCTTGAGGTATTCGGTGGTCAGCGTGAGCGCGACCTCCATCGCCCCGACCGACTCCGCGCACAGTGCCGCCTGCGCGTAGCCCTGGGTCAGCGCGATCTGTTCGGCCGCGTCGACGTTGTCGCCGAGCAATTCGCCGGTCGCGTTGTCGAAGTCGAACTGCGCGGCGCGGCGACCGTCGAACGTGCGGTACGAACGTCGTTGCACCCCATCCTGATTCGGGTCGACCAGGAAAAGTCCGGTCCCGCCGCCCGGCAGTAGCGCACTGACGATCAATTCGTCGGCGACATCACCGCGCAGCACCGGATTCTTCACCCCGGTCAGCGCGTACCCGTCGCCCGTGGCCACCGCGGCGGTGGCGAGCTCGGTCGACGGCCACCGAATGCCGGGCTCGGTGTGGGCGAAGGCGAGCAGGGTGGTGCCCTCGGCCAGCGCGGGCAACAGCCGTTGCCGCTGCTCGGCGCTGCCTGCCAGCCGCAGCAATTCGGCCGGGATCACCACCGAGTCGAGCACCGGCTCCGGGGCCAGCGCGCGACCGAGCTCCTCCTGCACCAGCATCGCCTCGACCGGACCCGCGCCGACGCCACCGTCCTCCTCGGGGATGGTCAGCCCGAGCACGCCGAGGTCGGCGAGCTGCTTCCACACCGTGCGGTTCCAGCCGGGGTCGGTGTCGCCGACCTTGGCCAGCGCCTCGCCGTCGTAGAACCGGTGCAGCAGTTCGCGCACGGTGTCACGCAGCATCGTCTGTTCGTCGGTCAGTGCGAGTTCCATGTCAGTGCCTCACAATCCGAGGATCGTGGAGGAAATGATCGAGCGCTGTACCTCGCTCGAGCCTCCGTAGATGGTCACCTTGCGGTAGTTCAGGTAGCCGGGGCCGGTGTGCTGGGCCCACGCGGGCGAGGCGATGCTGTCGGCGCCCACCGGCAACGCGTCGGCGCCCGCGATGTCGAGCAGCAGTTCGGTGGCGGCCTGCTGCAAGTCCGTGCCTTTGAGCTTCAGCACCGAGGACGCCGGATTCGGCTTGCCCTCAACCGAGTTGGACACCACCCGCAGCTGGGTCAGTTCCAGGGCGAGCAGCTCGTTCTCCAGCTCGGCCACCCGCGCCGCGAACACCGGGTCGTCGAGCAGCGTGCCCCGCCCGGTCCTGGTCGCGCGGGCATATTCCTTCGCGAGGCCGAGCTTGACCTTGGTCTTGCCGACGCCGGTGATGGAGGTGCGCTCGTTGCCGAGCAGGTACTTGGCGTAGGTCCAGCCCTGGTTCTCCTCGCCGACGAGCTGATCGGCGGGCACCCGGACGTTCTCGAAGAACACCTCGTTGACCTCATAGCTGCCGTCGATCAGTTTGATCGGCCGCATGGTGACACCGGGCGATTTCACATCGAAGAGCAGGAAGGAGATACCCGCCTGCTTCTTCGGCGCGTTCGGGTCGGTGCGCACGAGGCAGAAGATCCAGTCGGCGTACTGGCCGAGCGTGGTCCAGATCTTCTGGCCGTTCACGATGTAGGAGTCGCCGTCGCGCACCGCTGTGGTGCGCAGCGAAGCCAGGTCGGAGCCCGCGTCGGGCTCGGAAAAGCCTTGGCACCACCAGATGTCGAGCGCGGCGGTGGGCGGCAGGAAGCGCTGCTTGAGTTCCTCGGAACCGAACTGCGCGATCACCGGGCCGACCATCGAGGCATTGAACGTGAGTGGCTCCGGCACCGAGGCCAGCTGCATCTCGTCGAGCCAGAGGTGGCGCTGCATCGGCGTCCAGTCCTTGCCGCCCCAGGCGACCGGCCAGTTCGGCACGCACAAGCCGTTGTCGTTGAGGATCTTGTTCGCGGTGACGATGTCCTCGCGGGACAGATCCTCGCCGTGCTTCACCCGGTCACGGATGGCGGCCGGGATCTCGGTCGCGTAGAAATGCCGGAGCTCGTCGCGGAAAGCGACCTCTTCAGGGGACAGGGCTAACTTCATACGGGTCTCCCAGTCACTCGTAGCCGTCGAAGAGAAACTTACCCTTCGGTAATCCCCGGTGTCGACTACATCACACTCCGATGACGGCCCCAGCGGCGCTCGCCACGCGGTCGGCGGCTCGGCGACCCGTGCGACGACCTGGTACCTTGCCAGACGAACCGGACTATCCGGGGTACGAGCATCCACCGAGGAGTTACGGGTGAACGGCAGATCCATCGCAGGTAGAGCAGCGGCGGTCACCGCGGCGAGCATCAGCGCGCTGGCACTGCTGGCCCCGAGCGCGGCCGCGACGCCCACCGACGACGCGATCAGCCACCTCACCCACCTCGCGGGCGACGACGCCACGACGAAGGCCGGTGTCGGTGCGATCGCGAGCTTCACCAGCATCGTCGGCGACGATGCCCTGCGCGACATCTCGACGCAGTTCACCCCCTTCACCTACGCGGCCCCCACCTTCGGCTGCGGCAGCAACGGCCCGATCACCACGATCATCGCCGCGGCGACGTTCGAAGGACCGGGCCCGCGCACCGAGATGAGCCTGACACCGGGCGACATCCGCTTCAGCGCGAGCCCGCGCCACACCGGTGTTCCGCTGGCATCGGGCCTCAGTGTCGCCTGGGTCAACGTCAACAACGGTCAGAGCGGCATCATCGGCCTCGACGACCAGACCGAATTCAACCTGCCGTCACTGTCGAAGACGGTGCACAGCGGTGCGGGCACGGTGGTCGCCTCGATGTGGGGAACCATCGACTACGCGGGCGCTCGCTGCGTGATGACCCCGACCGTCGGCACGTTCGTCGTGCCCGATCTGCCGGTCGCGCTGCCCGAAGCCCCCGCGGCTCCGCCCGCTCCCGAACCTCGGGCCGTCAGCCCGGGCTCGGGCGAATCCTCCTCGGGCACCCCGACTTCGCAGGCTCCCGCCGCCCCGGCACCCGCTCCGGCCGAAACAACCCAGCCCGCTCCCCCGGCCCCGCCGGCAGCGGCCAACGTCGGCGGCTGAGCCGACTCACCGGGCGATCCACCCAGTCGACGCGGACGAATTCAGCGATCGAACAGCGGTGCGCCAGATCGGCGGGTCACCCCGACGGCTGTGTCAGCCGGTCGGGCAGAACAGCCGCGTCGACGGATGAATCAGCTGATCGGGCGGATTCGCAGAACGGTGCCTTCCTCGGAACCGGCGAGCAACGCGGAGGGATCGGCAGGGTCGGCGACAACCGCGGTCAGCGGTTGGGTGGCGACAACCGTGCAGGCGGTGCCGGTGGTCGGGTCGACCCGGACGAGGTGGCCGGCCAGCGTCGTGACGTAGAGGGCGCCGTCGCGGACGACCAGGTCGTCGACGAAATCGGGCAGCGTGCCGAACGAGGTCAGGTCGGCGACGGTGCTCGCCTCACCCGGATTGGAGCGTGACAGTCGCAGCACGCGACCGACGGGGCCGCCGCTACCGGCGAAGTTCGCGGTGACGTAGACCGAATCACCCGACACCACAACACCATTGGGCCCGTCGACACTGACGGCCGACCACCAGTCCATGTCCTCGCTGCCGTCGCGGCGCAAGCGGTGCAGGCCGTTGCCGGTGGTCACATACAAGTTGCCGTCGGCGTCGAACGCGGCACCGTTGGGCTGCGGGAACCCGGTCGCGAACGCGACGGGATTCGGCCGCGCTGCCGCCGGGTCGAAGCGGACGATGCCGCCCGAACCGGCCAGCGGCGAGTTGCCGGTGACCACGTACAGCAGTCCGTCGGGACCGAGCCGGACCGCACCGGGCGATGGCACGGCGACGGTGGCGGTGAGTCGCCCGTCGCGGTCGTAGCGCTGCACCTCGCCGCGCATGACCCGCGAAACCCACAGGTCACCCTGGGCGTCGATGCCGAAGTTCTCCGACCAGTCCAGCAGCGGCACACTCGACCTGATCGCGACGTCTTGGCGTGCCTGCCCGCACGACGACTGCGGCGCGGCGCCCGCGATGGCACCGGTACCGAGCGAGGCGCTGCTCACGACAGCCGCACCGACCACAGCACGGACGACGCAACGGCGGAACGACAACATCTGACACCCTCGACTCTGTTGACCCAGTTCGACGCGCGAAGTCTAACGGCTGCGGGCCCACCGTGTGCAGCCCACGTCACCTGCGGTTCCGGTCACGGAGCGACACGTACTGACGCTGTCCCCCATGACAATTGAGTCGGTACAGCGGCGATAATCGACACGTGCCCTATTTCGACAGCGCGCGTGGACGACTCCACTGCCGGTGTTGGTCCATCGACCAGCCCGCGGCGAGGCTGGCGCTGCTACCCGGGACCGGTCAGCACAGCGGGCACTACCACCGCTTCGCCGCGGCGTTGCGTCCCGCCCGGATCGAGCTGTGGACCCTGGACACCTCGGGGCAGGGACTGAGCGAGGGCGATCCCGACGCGCCGGGCACCATCGACGAGCTGACCGCCGACGCACGGGAATTTCTAGCGCTCGTCCGCGCCGATCATCCGGACGCACCGGTGTTGATGGGCCACTCCCTCGGCGCGGTGACCGCTGTGAACCTTGCGCGCGAAAACCGTCCTGAGCTGGCCGGACTGGTCGTGTGCGGCACCCCGCGTCGTGTCGCCGACATCGCACCCGATCCCCGCCTTCCGGTGCTCGCGGTGCACGGCGTGGACGACCGGCGGGCACCCATCGATGTAATCCGGCTATGGACAGCACGGCACCGATCGGTAGATTTGCGCGAGTACGCCGACGCCGGACACGACCTGTTGCACGAACCGGTGCAGCACCGGGTGGCGGCCGATATCGCGGAGTGGGTACTCACCGCGGTGCGATGAACGACGAAGGGGGAACCGGTGCAACCGAACCGAACGGGGCTGCCGAATACGGCGGCTCTCGGCCAAGCCGTCGACGAGGGTGGGCTGTGGATCGACGGAGTGCTCGTCGCCGACGGCGCGCCAGAACGGTGCGCTCTGCGCTACGAACGACTGGCCGATGAGGTCGACGCCCAGGTGCGGGTTCTCGGCCAGGCCGCGGTGATCCCCGGTTTCGGCGGACTCGCCTCGGGCGGTGCCCTGCGTACCGGCTTCGAGACCAAGGCGACCGAGGCACTCGACGAACTGCGTGCCTACGCGAGCAGCGCGCGCGAGCTGGCCGCGGTGTTCCGTGCCGCCGGTGCGAGCTACCGCGACGCCGATCAGGCGCTGGCGGGCGCGGTCGCCGCGATCGAGGTTCCCGGTGGTGGCGATGCGTAGCATTTCCGGCCGCATCGACGCGGACTACGTGTCCGTCGTCGAGGTCTTCGACAACCTCTCCCATGCCGATATCCACAGTGCGGTAAGGCAACTCGACCCGGCGGCACTGGCAGGCGCGGGGCAGACCTTCCTCGCCACCGCCACCGGCCTCGGTGACGGGGTCGAGATCGCACACGGTGAGATCAGGGCCGCTATCGCCGACGGCTGGCGCGGCGCCGCGGCCCAGCAGGCCTGCGACGCCGTGCGCGACTTCGAGCACGCGGGTCGGCGCATCGCCGATGTCTTGACGGCGGTCGGCGTCCGGCTCAGCCAGGCAGGCGATGCCGCCGAGTCCATTCGCACCGCCGTCGCGGAACCCACTGGGACAGAGCCTGATCCGGCTGCCGCGCTCCTCGACTCCGAGCAGGCGGCGAACAACGCCACGATTACCCGCGAGGCCGAGAACGCTCGGCTCGACGCGGTGCGGGCGATGGAGACGATCTACGCCGGAGCCTTCCTGCCGACCGGGTCGGGTGTGCCCGCGTTCACCGGAATCACCACGGAGACAGGAACTGTCGCTGCCGGTGCCGCACCGTCGGGTGCCGTGGCCGCAACTCCGCAGACCACGCCCGCGGTCATCGCATCGACGACAACACCGGCAACCGTCACCGCCGCCACGCTGCCCGCCGGATCCCCGCCGGTTGCCGGCAGCACCGGCGCGGCATCGACGAGCAACGGCGCGCTCCCGGCCAACGGCAACGCCGCGGGCCCGGCGCTGTCGACAGGCGGGACGGCCCCTGCCGCCACGACACCGGCCGCGGTCGCCGGTCCGGGCAGGCCGCTGACCAATCCCGCCGCGACAGCGAGCACCACCACGGCTGGACCAGCGGGCAGCACCCCGGCAGCCACGTCACCAGGTTCCCTCGGCAGGGCCGCAAGCAGCCGGCCCCGCCCCACACCGGCCGACACCAGTACGGCCTCGGCCGCCGGCCAGGTGGCCGAGACCTCGGCCGCGAGCGATGGGCGGCAGGACCGTGATCCCTCGGTAGCCGGCGGTGAGGCCGCGGCCGGGATGAGCGCGGGCGCTATCGGCGGCATGATGGGTGGGGCGATCGCCGCGGATCAGGCACGGGCGTCCGGTGGGCCGCGGCCTGCCCAGCCGGTGGACGAACCCGAGGACGAGGACGACGAGTTCCTGCGGTTCCTCGAGGACGAGCCGACCTATCTCGAGCCCGCCGATGAGGTGAACGCGCTGATCGGGAAGATGGATCCGACCAGTCCCGCCGTGCTCGGTGAGTGGACCGAACGGGAGTGAACTGGCACTTCACCCCGGACCAGTTCGCGCTGACCTGGGCACGCACGGACGGCGACCGGATCCCCTATCCGCTCGCCGTCCGCGCGTCGGCACGCGACACCGTCGAGCGCGCCGCCCAGCAACCCGCGCTCGACGCTTGGTGCGCCCGCACCCTCGACGCCGACCTGGCGGCCGCCCTGCGCGTGCTGGCGAAACCGGAGATCCGGGTCGAGGTGTGTGGCCACGCGCCGGCACCGGTGCGGATGCTCGGCGCGGTCACCGCGGATGTCGCGGTCCTCGCGGTCCAGGATCCCGGCAGCGCGCCCGACCGTGGCGGCTCGGTCCATGTTCAGGTCGGTAGCACGAAACGTCTAGCGGCCCAGGTGTTCTCCCGGCTTCCGGCGCAGCCCCCCGGCCACATACCGCGCATCACAGCGCCGGCGACTCGTGTCGACGAGGACAGCCGCGACCTGGTGACCGCCCCCGTCGCCGGCCCGTCCGACGCCGCCCGCATCCGCCGCCTCCTACAGCGCCCCCGCAGCGGCATCGGCCAGATCCTCGTCGCGGCGGGCACGGACCCGAAACCCACGGGCGTGCTGTCCTGGATCGACCTCACCGGCGACGGCCGCTACCTCGTCCACGCCAGCCGACATATCGACATCACCCCCGCCACCCCCGATTCCGCCGTCGAATGGCTGCGCCGCCTGCTCCGCAGCGTATGACTGCCCCCGGCTAACCGAGATGGAGGAACCCTGCCAGGTCGGCCAGCTCTTCCGGAGTATCCGGCAGGTACTCGGTGAGCAAGGGCGAGCGGATAACGATGGCTTTCCACATGGCTCGGCACAGGGTCGCGTGGATGACGGTGCGCGACAACAGGGGTCGCATGCCGAAGGGTGCGTCGGCCGGGGTCGATGTGGTCATCGACAGCAGGACCACAGCGGCTTCCCGACCCCGGAACCGGTCGGGCGTGCCCACGAGCACGTCTTCGATCTTGGCCCGGGCCAGCAGAGTTCGAATACGCGCCACCTGGGCGGCATACGGGGCCACAACGAATATGTCATGCGGGTGGAGCTTGCGCGTGCCGCCGTCAGAGGTCCAGGTTTCGCCGAGCAGGACGCGAACCCGGCGCACCACTTCGCGCGCCTCGGCGTCGGATTCGGTGGCGCTGCCACGGTGCTCGACGAGCACCGTGCTCACCCCGGGCGCGATCCCGGCCAGATCCCTGGTCAGGGTGATCGCCTCGTCCGCGCGTAGTCGGCCGTCGTAGCAGCTCGCCGACACCGGTTCGCAGACCGCGGGGTGCATGCGCCAGGTGCGGTCGAGGAAGTAGCCGCGGTCGACGGGCAGGGTCGCCGCCCCATCACAGAGCCACTCCAAGGCCGAGACCTGCACGGGCTGTGGATGTTTCGCCTGCGACCTGGCCGGTACCGGGTCGCCGATCAGCAGCAGATTGCGCGCGCTCACCGCGACCGCGACGGTGTCGGCCAGCGAGCATTCGCCTGCGTCGGCGATCACCAGCAGGTCGAGGGCGCCGGGTGCGATCAGCCGCTCGTCGACGAAATCCGCTGTGGTACCACCGATCACGCAACCGTTGACCGCGTTGTCGAGGAACCGCGGATACCGCGCGGCGTCGATCGCCGACCATTCGAGGCCGACCGAGGCAACGTCCTTCTTCGCCACGAGCTCGGGCAGCAGTCCCGCCTCGACGACCGCGTCGAAGATCCGCTCGATCACCGCGTGCGACTGCGCCACCACCCCGATCCGCCACTTGTGCCGGGTGACGAGCCGCTCGAGCGCACGCCCGGTGATCCCGGTCTTGCCGGTGCCGGGCGGGCCGTGCACGGCCAGGTACGAGGCGTCCAGCGCGCCGACCGCGTGGGCGAGGACGGCACCGAGGTCATCGCGGGGCTGCGGCAGCGCCATCCCGTCGCGCAGCCGTGGCGCGCGGCGCAGCAGCAAATCGTAGACCGCGTTCTCCGGTACCCACGGCAGGCTCATCAGCAGGTTCTGGCCGGTGTACTCCAGCGCGGCCTCGATCTCGGCCTCCCCATCGGGCGGGCCGGGAGCGATGGCGGCGGGGAGGTCGTCGTAGGGCGGGCAGCCTGCCGGAAGCAGTTCTTCCAGCCGGACGGTGTCGTCGAAGTTCGGATCGACGGCGCACCCGAGCACGGTGGCGGTAGCGGTGGCACGGCGGCCGAGCGTCTGGGTCATCCCCGCCGCGGCGGCACCGTCGTAGATGGTGACCATCTGCGTGCCGGGGGTGAGCGTGGCGCCCGTGCCGAGCCTGCCGGTGAGCGTGAGGTAGCGGCGCATCGTCGGAAGTTGCGGCGTGCGATGCCATTTGGTGTCGACGGTGCCCCATTCGACGACGAGCACGCCCGGCGCGTCGGCCCAGTCGCCGACCGGATGGCCGAGCCGATCGATGTGGGCCCACCAGCGGGGCTGCCGTTCCCGCCGGTGGTAGCCGAGGACCGCGGCCGTCAGGGCGGCGGCGCGCGCCGAATCTCCTTGCGCGTCAGCGGCGAACTCACTGAGCGCCGCTTCCAGCGAGCCGGGGTGCAGCGAGGGCGGTACATCCGATTCCGCGACGGCGAACCGAGTGCCCGGCACCGCGATTCCCGCGTCGGTCGCACGGTCGAGCAGCCAGTCGCGGATACCGAGAACCGTCGCCGCTCGACCGGGCGTATCCGGCAGCAACGCGGCGAGTCCCGCTGCGTCATAGGACTGTTCACCGATCAGCAGCGCGGTGCGCACGATCGGTGCCAGGTCGACAAGCGCGCCATCGGCCAACAGCTCATCCAGCAGATCGGCACCGGTTCCGAGCCGGCCTGCCCAATCGAGCAGCGCCGTCCGGATATCCGACCCGTAGTGGTACACACGCACATTCGGATTCGCCGCCCGATGCTCGGCGATGATCTCCAGCAACTCCTCGAACACGCCCCCGCCCTGCGACGGCGAAGCGGTCGCGAAACCGTGAGCGCGCTCCATGACAGCTTCGGCCGAGCCGAATTCACCGGTACCGCTCCGATCACCGGCCACCACATGATCGAAGCCGGCGGGGCCGCGGGTTCCGGCTGGACGTAAATCGGCCGCCGTCACATCGGCCGAGTCGCTGATGACGATGCGTGCGAAGGCGATGGTGTCGGCCTCCGACGGATCGCCACCGCCGCCCGCGCGCCCGTGGCCGGCGGGCGTCGGTTCGGCTCTGGGGTAGCCGCCCGGATTCGCGGGTTCGATGCCGTTCGGCCCGAAGACCACCGCGTTGGTGTCCATCGGATCAACCGGGGTACCACGGGAGCCCACACTGTACGGCTGGTCGACACCGGCGACTACCGGCCGGAAGACGATGCCACTCGCATCGGCGAGCTCGAGGCCGGTGATGGTGCCGTGCCGGTCGAGGTCGATGACCAGCGCGAGGTCGCCCGAGCACGGGGCGGGCAGGGCGCCGAGGGCGGCCGCGTCGCGGAGGGTGAAGGTGGGGCGACCGGTGCGTTCGCGGACGAGTTGGAGCTCGGCTTGTGTGCGCAGCGCGGTCAGCGTGCGGGGAGCCAGGCCGGGGACGGGGGTGTTACCGGTAGCGAGGCGGTCGATCGTGAGCACGCCCGCCTCGCGCAGCCTGGCGCGCTGGGTGGGGCGGATTCCCGCGACCAACAACAGGTCTCGCGCAGTAGCCGCCGCCGCACGGCAACTCGGACAGTGCCCGCACGCCAGGTAGCGGGGGTCGCCCCACTGGACGGGCAGCAGTTCCGCCAGCTTGTCCTCGATGATGAGTTCCACGCGAGCCCGCCGCGCCGAATACACCGGCGCCAGTTCATCGGTCACGTCACGCCGCACACCATCGGCTGTCCACAGATACGCCGACGGATCGACAGACCTGCCCAGCTCGGCGAGGGCCTGCGCACAGGCCGCCGATTCGAGACGAGCGCACAGCAATTCGCGCGCCGGATCGACTTTGATCGCGTGCACCGACGCCGCGACCCGCTCGAACGGCGTCCGGCCGGCGGCCAACTCGCGGCGCAGGACACGAATGTCGGCGGGTGGCACGGCCATCGCCCCGACGGGACTGCCGGTCTGCTCGTCCGCCCACGACACCGAATCTGTGGACGCCGAGCCGACCTGGCCTTGCGAAAGCTCCCGACGCGGGGAGTTCGTCGGTGCGGCAACCGAAACCGGGGCCCCGCCCAGGAAACCCGTTGCCGCGGAATCGAACTCCACCCGGCTGCGAGCACGAGAATCGCCGAGCACACCCACTACGGCCGGTCCGACGGCACTGTGCAGCGTGTATCGCGGTTCGTTCTCGGCGCGGACCACCAGATCTGCACCGCAGGCGAATCGCCCGTCGAAGAACACCGCGCCGTAGATGGCCTCGGCGCCGGAACTCAGCGCGTGCGCGGTGTGCTCGGCAGCGGATGTGAGCGCCGCGATCCGGGCAGCCGCGTCCCCGCCGACCGCCTCGGGTGACGGAATCCGGACGAGCCTGTCACCGAAGTGCGCGACCAGTTCGGCGGACGGCTCGGCCGTGCGCACCAGCGGGGCGGTCGTGTCGGGGACCCCGGGCAGGTTGCCGAGGGCGGCGTCGATTCCGCGCAGCACCGCGAACTCACAGTTCGCCGCGCGCGCGAGATCGCCGACGGCACCGACCACCCGATCACCGGACACGAACAAGCGCGGCCCTCCTGTGTTCACGCACACCCGACGCCCAACACCTTAACCAGCGTTGCGAGAGACCAGGGCACTACCCGCGGACAGGGCGAAACGCGCCTGACCTCGGCCCCGGTACCCGCGAGCAGGACTCAGGTGCGCGGCTTGCGCCGTTCGGTACGCGGTCGCGCCTCGCGGTCGCGGCGCGGGCCACGAGCGTTCAGTCGCTGCGCCGGTGCGCCCTGGTCGGGCGTCAGCTGGATCAGCACGCCGCTGATCCTGGTGCGCCGCAAGGCTTCCAGGGTCTCGTTGGGCAGGTTGGCAGGCAGCTCGACGAGGCTGTAGTCGGGCCGGATGCTGATGTGGCCGAAGTCGCTGCGACGCAGGCCACCCTCATTGGCGATGGCACCCACGATCGCGCCGGGGACCACACGATGGCGCTTGCCGACGCTGATCCGGTAGGTGGCGAGTTCTTCGCCGTTCTCCCGGTTGAACGACGGCGGACGCGGGGCGCGGTCCTCGTCGTCGTAGCGGCGCGGGGCGCGCTCACGGTCGCGATCGTAGTCACGCTCACGACGCGGGGCGGGCTCCGGCTCGGGCGACATGAAGAAGTTGTCGCCGTCATAGCCACCGACGGCCAGTGCCGCGGCGATATCGGCGAGCGGGGTGTTGTGCTCGGCCTCGTAGTCCTCGATCAGCTTGCGGAACAGCGCGATGTTGTCCGAGGACAGGTTCTCGGTGATCGAGTCGCCGAACTTGGAGGCACGCGTGGCGTTCACGTCGTCGACGCTCGGCAACTGCATCTCGGTGAGCGCGCTCTTGGTTGCCCGCTCGATCGACTTGAGCAGATGACGCTCACGCGGGGCCACGAACAGCAGCGCCTCGCCCGAACGGCCCGCGCGGCCGGTGCGGCCGATGCGGTGCACGTAGGACTCGGTGTCGTGCGGGATGTCGTAGTTGACCACGTGGGAGATGCGGTCGACATCAAGGCCGCGAGCCGCGACGTCTGTCGCGACCAGGATATCGATGCCGCCCGACTTCAGCTGCCCGATGGTGCGTTCACGCTGGTTCTGCGCGATGTCACCGTTGATCGCGGCGGCGGAGAAACCGCGCGAACGCAGCTTCTCGGCCAGCTCTTCGGTGGCCTGCTTGGTGCGCACGAAGATGATCATCGCCTCGAAGGTTTCGACCTCGAGCACGCGCGTGAGGGCATCGAGCTTGCGCTGATGCGACACCTGCACATAGCGCTGGGTGATGTTGGAGCTGGTCTGCGTCGTGGACTTGACCGTGATCTCGACCGGATCGTTGAGGTACTGCTTGGAGATCTTGCGGATCACGCCCGGCATGGTGGCCGAGAACAGCGCGACCTGCTTGTCCTTGGGGGTGTCACGCAGGATGCGCTCGACGTCTTCCTGGAAGCCCATCTTGAGCATCTCGTCGGCCTCGTCGAGCACCAGGTAGCGCAGCTGCGAGAGGTCGAGCGTGCCCTTCTCCAGGTGATCGATCACACGGCCGGGCGTACCGACGACAACGTGCGCGCCGCGACGCAGACCCGACAGCTGCACGCCGTAGCTCTGCCCGCCGTAGATCGGCAGCACATGCAGACCCGGGATGTGCGAGGAGTATTTGCCGAATGCCTCGGCGACCTGGATCGCGAGCTCACGAGTCGGCGCGAGCACCAGGGCGCTCGGCTTCTTCTGCGCGGTGTCCAGATTCATCAGGATCGGGATCGCGAATGCCGCGGTTTTGCCGGTGCCCGTCTGGGCGAGGCCCACCACGTCGGCCCCGGAGAGCAGCGGGGGGATCGTCGCTGCTTGAATCGGGGACGGCGACTCGTAGCCCACATCGGCGATGGCCGCGAGGACGCGGTCATCGATCCCGAGATCGGCGAAAGTCGGGCCGGTGTCGTTCCTGTCGTTGTCGGCAGGAACGCTGTCGACCTCATTTGTACTCATTGACCACGAGTTTACTGCCTGGCGGTAGCTGTCCCAACCACCAGGTGAATACGGTGAGACCTATGCAACTGTCTGACGGGTCAGCACATCAGGAACTTACGCCGGTGACAGTGGGGATCGCGGCGGTCCAGTTCGCCCCCGAAACCGACCCCGAAACCAATCTGTCGACCCTGCGCGAACACGTGCGGACGGCCGCCGCCGCGGGTGCTCGCGTGGTGCTCGCGCCCGAATACTCGATGTTCGCTGTGACCCGTCTCGATGAGCGGGTGGTGGCGATCGCCCAGCCACTCGACGGTCCATTCACCAGTGGACTCGCGGCCCTCGCAGCCGAATTCGGAGTGTTCCTCGTGGCCGGGGTGGTGGAGTTGCCATCACCGGGGGCACAACGAATCAGTAATACGCTCGTCGCGCACGGGCCCGATGGCGCGCGCGTGGCGGTGTATCGCAAGGTGCATTTGTACGACGCGTTCGGACATCTGGAATCGGATGTGGTGGCGGCGGGCCCGCTCGTCGCGCCTGCGACATTCGCTGTCGACGGCGTGGTGTTCGGCATGCAGACCTGTTTCGATCTGCGATTTCCGGAGGGGTGTCGGCGTGTCGCGGCGGCGGGCGCGCACGTGTTGCTGCTGCCCGCGCAGTGGATTCCGGGACCGGCCAAGGTCGACCAGTGGACGACGCTGCTGCGGGCGCGCGCCATCGAGAACACGGTGTACGTGGCGGCGGCCGATCAGTGCGCGCCGCGCGGTGCGGGCGCGTCGATGATCGTGGATCCGGCGGGGACGGTGCTGGCCGAACTCGGCGACGAACCCGGCGTACTCACCGCGACGGTGGATCCAGCGCATCTGGCCAGGGTGCGCACCGCCAATCCCAGCCTGTCGCTGCGACGCTTCGCCATTTCCGAGGCTTCCGGAGCGGAGTAGCGTTCGAGGCGATGGTGTACCCGGATCGCACAGCGGCGGGCCGCGCCCTCGGCACGGCCCTGGAGCACCTGCGGGCCACTCGTCCGCTGGTGCTCGGGTTGCCACGCGGGGGTGTGCCGGTGGCGGCGGCGGTGAGCGCGGCGATCGGCGGGGAACTCGATGTGCTGCTGGTGCGCAAGCTGGGGCTGCCGTGGCAGCCGGAGTTGGCGATGGGCGCGCTCGGCGAGAGCGGACTTCTGGTACTCAATCGTGACGTCATCGATCGCAGCGGGGTGAGCGCCGAGGCCTTCGACGAGGTGGAGCTGGCCGAGCGGGCCGAGCTACGCCGTCGGCAGGAGATGCTGCGGGTCGGCGAGCCGATTCCCCTGGCGCGGCGCACGGTGGTGATCGTCGACGACGGGATGGCGACCGGGGCGACGGTGGTGGCCGCGTGCCGGGTGGCGCGGGCACAGCGGCCCGACCGGCTGGTGGTGGCCATGCCGGTGTCCTCACCCGAGGCGGCGCGCCGGGTCGAGCGCGAATGCGATGAACTCGTCTGCCTGTGGACGCCCGCCGACCTGGGCGGAGTCGGCATGGCCTACCGGGATTTCCATCAGCTCGAGGACTCCGAAGTCATCGAGCTACTGCGTTGAGGCGATCTCAGCCGAAGCACTGCCCTTCGCCTCGATAGGTGGGAACGGTTGTGCGCGTTCCTGATTCATCGATGAGGTGGATCTCGGCGAAGCGTTCGCATAGCTCGCCGGCCTTGGCGTGGCGGAACCACACACGGTCGCCGATCTCGAGTTCCGCGCCACCGGCCAGGGGTGTCTGGACCTCGCCCGCGCCTTCGGAGCCGAGCAGTTTCAGACCCGCGGGCCACACGGGAACCGGTACGCGACTCGGGCCGGCGGGACCCGAGGCGATGTAGCCACCCGCGAAGACTGTGGCGATGGTCGGGGCCGGTTTACGCAGGACCGGAGTGGCGAAGAACAGGGCGGGGCGGGGGGTGAACGAGCGGTAATGGTCGAACAGGGTCGGCACGTAGAGGCCGGAACCGGCGGTCACCTCGGTGACATCGGGATCGGTGATCGAGACTTCGATCGAACCGGTGCCGCCGCTGTTGACGATCTCCAGCGGGCCGGTCACCGCGCGTACCGCGTCGAGCACCCGGGTGCGCCTGCGCCCGATTTCGATGGCGGACAGGCGTTTCACCGCGCGCACCGCCGGATTGCTGTCGGGCAGACCCGCGATCTGCGACTCGTAGGTCATCACGCCGACCACATCGAACCCGCGCCGCCGTGCTTCGGCGGCCAACTCATCGGCTTGCTCGGGACTGCGCACCGGCGAGCGCCGGGCACCCAGATGCAGCGGGCCGATGCGCAAGGCGGCGTCGACATCGAGGCAGACGCGAGGGTGGACCAGGTCGGTGCCCATCGCGGCGCGGGTGAGTTCGAGCTGGGCGACATCGTCGATCATCAGCGTGATCGCTGCGAGCAGGGTCGGGGCGGTGGCGAGTTCGGCCAGGGCCGCCCGGTCGAGAACCGGGTACCCGAGCAGGACGTCGCGGGCGCCGAGGCGGGCCAGCCAGATAGCCTCGCGCAGCGAGTACGCCATGATCCCGGCGAAGCCGTCGCGGGCGGTGAGCCCGTCGCCGAGCACCCGCTCGAGCACGGCCCGGCAGCGCACCGACTTGCTGGCCACCCGTACCGCGATGCCGTTCGCCCGCCGCACGAGGTCGGCGGCATTGCGGTCGAGCGCGGTCAGGTCGACGGCGGCCAGCGGCGGGTCGAGCTCCGCGGTCGCCGCGTGCAGATGGTGCAGCGATGTCGTCTGGGTCACCCGACTACTGAACCACCTATTTGGTCAGTCGTCCAGCATTGCGGGTCAGCTTTCGACAGCCTTCAGAGTCAGGCAGCCGACCAGGTCGTCGATCACCACGAGGATGGTCTCGTCGTTGCCGTCGGCGAGCCAGCGCAGGACCGCGCCGTGGAAGACCGAGACGAGGTAGTTCGCCACCGAATCGACCGGCTCGAGCCACTGCGTGCCGGACAGGCGCGCGCACATCCCGAGGAAGTCGGCGGCCTCGTCGTCCATCTCGCGGAACATCGCGACGGCGGTCGGATCGCCGATGGGGTCACCCGGGGGCGCCCACCGCAGGCGCAAGGTCTGCAACGCGGCTTCGTAGGCGGCTATTCGCCGGGCGGGAGCGGCCTTCACCAGCGGCCAGTAGGTGCTGAGCCCAGCATGCAAGAACACCCGCAGTGCCCGAACGCCGGTAGCGTCCGAACTGGCGGCGGCTTGTTCGACGGCATCACATACGGCAGGCCGTAGCGAAATTTCAGTTAGTTCACGGCTGGCGCTCAACGACGACTCCTCGGCAACAAATATCGCTGCCCGCGGCGATGCGAGCTTGGTGGTCACCGAGCTCGATCTTAGAAGATTTTCAGGATTCATGAACTGGTTCAGCCATCCTTTTCAGACTGAAAGATTGTTTTGTTATCCGAATGCGACCTTTTGAAAAACCGACCATACGGCCTCAATTTGTCGCATTCCTGGATATCCGGCACCCCCGCGCCCGAATCCACGCATCTGGTCGATTGTACAAGTAGGCCCTGGTCAGGCCCCGAGGTGTGGGCGACGGCACAGTGGCAACCGTCGGAACGGACACAACACATCCGATGTCCGATCCGCGAACTCGGGCGCGGCGACGTCGGGGTCGCCGATAACCTGGTCAGGTGACTCTCTCGCCTCCTGCCGACCAGTTCGCTCTCAGCGGCACCTTCAATTTCCGCGATGTGGGCGGTCTTCGCACCGCTGACGGCACCACGGTTCGTCCCGGCGTCCTGCTGCGATCGGCCCAACTGAGCGGTCTGGACGACAAGGGCCACGACACCTTGCGCGAATGGGGCGTCACCGATGTGCACGATCTGCGCGGCATCGTCGAGATCGACCACATCGGCCACGACACCCTGCCCGATGACGTGCGCCTGCACGTGACACCGTTCGATTCACGCATGGAGGAGGCGCCGCCGCACGAGGCGAAGACCACCTCGGCGTTCGCGCACATGATCGAGGTCTACCGAGCCTTCCCGGCCCTGCCCGAGGCACACACCGCGATCGCCGAACTGGCCGGCTCGATCGTGCGCGGCGACGGCGCGGTCCTGGTGCACTGCGCGGCAGGCAAGGACCGCACCGGCTGGGCGGTCGCCACCTTGCTGCGCGCCGTCGGCGTCACCGAAGAGGACGTGTACACCGACTTCCTGGCCAGCAACGCGGCCGTCGAGCCGCTGCGCAGACTCCTGGAACCGAAGATCGGCAACGGCGACGCGCTGTCGGCGGACCTGCTCGGCGTGCGCGAGGAATACCTACGCACCGCCGACGCCGGGGTCCGCGAGATCCACGGCGACATCGAGACCTACCTCGCGACGGTCGGCCTCACCGGCAACCTGCGCGAGGCATTGCGGTCCCGCCTGGTGTGATCACAGCCCACTGACCCGGCGGCCCGGGTCCACCCGAACCAATCCATCGGCATCGATACTGACGAAATCGCCGGTGTGGAACCAACTCCCGCTGAACCGAGCGGCCGAGGCATCGGGGTTGTTCCAGTAGCGACGGCTGACATTCGGCCCACGACACAGCAATTCGCCGCGACCGGCACTCGCCTGCGGCCCGAACAGCGCCAATTCCGTTCCGCCGAAGGCGAACCCGAGCGTCGCCTCGGAGTCGGCGAGCTCGGTGTCATCGACCATCAGCCCGATGCCACTGGTCTCGGTGGCCCCCCAGACCGACCACTGTTTGGCAGCGGGAAACAGCCCACGCAACGCAGTGGCGAGAGTGGCGGGAGCCGCCGCGGCAGCGCGTTCGGACCGGTGACAAGCCTTGCTGATCCGGCGCACACCGGCGCCGGTACGGCGGGCGAGGAGTTCCGGCACCAGTCCCGCGAAGATCCGCGGCGTGGCCGAGACAGTATCGATCCGCTCGGCCACCAGCACGTCGGAAAGCCGGCGGGCACCCGGCGCGAGCACGACCGTGCCGCCGACAGCGAAGGTGGGTAGCAGTTGGTCGACGCACCCACTGGCATGAGCCAATGGCAACAGCACCAGATTGCGCAACCCATCGGCAGGCAGTCCGAGCGCCCCGACCACCGACGACACCGCCGAGAGCAGATTCTCATTGGTCAGCTCGACACCCGTTGGCACGGGCCGGCGAGCCGCGGCGCCGGTGTAACAGAGCAGGGCCGGATCATCGAGTGCCGCACCGTCATCGATGTAGGCAGTGCTGTCGGGCAACGGTCCGTCCGGACCGAGCACGAAATCGGCGCTGCTGTCGGCGATCACACGCTCGGCGATCGCGGCGGGCAGGGCGTCGGGCACCAGGACCGGTACCGCGCCCGAGAGCAGGGCGCCCAGGAACGCCTGTACCCAGCGCGCACTGGTCGGCATGTGCACCGCGACCCGATCGCCGTAGCCGATGCCGTGGTCCTGCAGGCCGCCCGCGATCCGCGAGGCGCTGTGCCAGAGTTCGCGATAGGTCAGACGCGGGCCGCCGACCTCGACCACTGCCTCCCGATTCGTGAACGAGTGCACCCGCAGGTCGAGCAGCTCGGTGAGGGCCGGGCTGAGGTCGCCGTAGCGCAGCACGCCGTCGGAGCCCCGCCGCAGCTGCGTTGCCGCGCTGGTGGCGGGGAACTCGAAGACGGCCGCGCCCGGTTCGTGCTCGCCATGACCCATCCGGACCTCCGTACGTCGATACAGCCGCACCTGTGACTATATGACGTGGATCACACCACTGTCAGGCACTCGGCGTGCTCATTCGCCGCGATAGGTCGCCTTGCCCGGTCCGACCTCGAGGAAGCTGCGGACCGCGCCGCGCAGGTCCGCGGTGCCGAACAGCTCGCCCGAGATCTCCGGTGTCACCGAATCCGCGTGTGCCACACCGCCGGAGCGCCACGCCTCGATGATCTTTTTGGTCGCGGCATGCGCGCGGGTCGGTCCTTCGGCGAGGCGGGTGACCAGCGCACCGGCCGCGGTTTCCAGATCCTCGTGGATCGCGTTCACCACGCCCCACTCGGCCATCGTCGCCGCGTCGTAGAGGTCGCCGGTCATCACGAATTCGCGGGCGCGGCCCGAACCTGCCCGCTCGGCCAGCCGCTGCGGTCCGCCCATCGACGGTGTCAGCCCCACGACCGTCTCCACCAGACCGAACTTCGCCTTCGGTGCGGCCAAGATGAAGTCGCACGCGAGGGAGATCTCGAAGGCCGCGGTCAGCGTGAGTCCGTGCGCGGCGAACACCACCGGGCACGGCAGCGCCTCGAGCGGGTGGATGATCTGCGCGAACAGCTCACGCCACAGCTGCGCGCCCTCCTCGACCGTGCGGCCGTCGAAGATGTTCACGTCGACACCGCCCGAGACGACCTTGCCTGCTGCCCTGATCAGCAACGCACGCGGCGGCAGAGCGCTCACCGCGGCGATATCGGCGGTCAGCGAGGCGATGAGTTTGCGATCGAACAGGTTCAGCGGCGGGTGGTCGATGGTGATCGTCGCGAACTCGGCACCGGCTTCGGTGAACTCGCGCGACAGTCGGGTTGGCTGGTTTCCACTCATCGGTTCAGCGTAGAACCCGGCATCGAAGCCGACAGAGCTAGACGGGACCGACCGGCGTGAAGCGCCTCACGCACGTCACGGAACCGCGGGCTGTCGGTGGTCGTTGGCATGATGAGCTCTGGGGTACGGAAGTGCCCTACAGTTCGACTCGTTGGGGCGAAGAGGAGGACGACGCCGTGTTCAAGAACGCGATCGAAAAAGCCGTGGTCGATGTGCTCGACACCGGGTCCAAGCTGCAGGCGCCGGCCGTACGCCGCTATGTCGAGTTCCTGCGTGAGCGTCATCCCGGGGAGAGTCCGGCTCAGATCGTGACACGGTTGGAGAAGCAGTATCTGCTCGCCGTCACCGGCAGCGGTGCCGCGGTCGGCGCCACCGCGGCGGTGCCCGGTGTCGGCACGATCGCCGCGCTCGGGGCCGTCAGCGCGGAGACCGTGTTCTTCATGGAGGCGTCGGCGCTGTTCACCCTGGCCCAGGCGGCGGTGCACGGCATCGAGCCCGAGAACAAGGAAGCCCGGCGCGCGCTGGTGCTCGCCGTCGTGCTCGGCGACGCCGGAATGGCGATCGTGCAGAAGGGGCTGAGCACTCAGTCGAAGAATTGGGCGGGTGCGCTGGCGGGCAAGGTCCCCGGCCTCGGCGGGATCAACAGCAAACTGCTGCAGCAGTTCATGAAGCGGTTCATCACCAAGCGGGTCGCGCTGATGGCGGGCAAGGTGCTGCCCGCCGGCATCGGCGCCGCTATCGGTGGCGCGGGCAACCGGGCGCTGGGCAAGGTCACCATCGAGAACGCGCACAAGGCTTTCGGGCCCGCACCCGCGCTGTGGCCCACCCCGCTGCACAATGTGATCGATGCCGATCCGCTGCCCGCGATCGGTACCGGCAAGGTGAACAAGAAATGAGCAAGACCCGCGGCGGTGACGCCGTGCTGGTGCGTGGCGTCGGCAAACAGTTCGGGCCGGTGAGCGCGGTCCACGAGATCGACTTCGCCGTGCCGACGGGTTCGGTGACCGCGCTCGTCGGACCCGCGGGCGCGGGCAAGTCGACAGTGCTGCGGATGGTGCTGGGGCTACAGCAGCCGACCACCGGCAGCGTCGAGGCAGGCAACCGTGGTCCGGCCGCGGTCGGGGCGATGCTGAGTCCGCGCGGACTGCATCCGGCCCGCACCGTGCACGATCAGCTGTGGAGCTACGCGCCGGTCGCGGGTGCGTCCCGGCGCCGGGTCGCCGCGGTGCTCGACGAGACCGGCCTCACCGCCATCGCCGAAACTGTTGTGGCCCAGCTACATCCAGGTCAGCAGACGCGTTTGGCACTGGCGATGGCGTTACTGGCCGATCCCCCGCTGCTCGTGCTCGACGATCTGTTCTCGGGTGCGAACGGCATCGAACGCGGCTGGCTGCACGATCTGCTGCGCCGTCATGTGACCCGCGGTGGCACCGTGCTGGTGAGTTCGGACGCGCTGGCCGATGTGGTGCCGAGCGCCGATCAACTCGTGGTGCTCAGCGAGGGCACTGTCGTCTGGCAGGGCACACCGGCCAAGCTCCGCCGCGGCCATCCCGACCGGCTCGTTGTCGCCGCGTCCCCGTCCATCGCGCTGGCGACCGCGCTGGCAAGCCACGGATTCACCGACGCGGTCATGCGACCCGACGGCCGCCTGGCCGTCGCCGAGGCGAGCGAGGCGACCATCCGCTCGATCGCCGAGCTCGCGCAGGTACGGCTCGGCAGTATTGTCGCCGACCCCATCCACCCCGATCGGGTACTCGCCTCGCTGACCAAACCGCGCCGTCACCGGCACACCGTGCCCACGCCGAATCCCGCCGCGTACGCCCCGGCGCCGACCTCGTATGGGATGCCCCGATGACCAGCTCCGTGATCCCCGCCGATCTCGTTCCCGGTATCGACACCGAGGCGCGCAAGGTCGTCGCGCTGCGGCAAACCCGGCTGCTGCTGGCCGCGCCGGTGGCGCTGGCGCTGGTCGGAACACTGATCACCGCGATCATGTCGGGACCGGTCGATCCGAAGGGTCAGCCAGCGACCGGTGCCGCCACGATCGGTCTCTACCTCGGGATGATCGCGGTCTTCGTGGTCGCCGCACTGCTCGGCATCGCCTCGACCGGCGGCGAGTACCGGCATAAGACCATGGCGCTGACCGTGCTGTTCGCGCCCGATCGCGACCGGCTGGTCACCGCGAAATACGTCGCCGTCGCCGCCTTCGCGTTCGCGCTCGCGCTGGCCGCCGAACTGGTGAGCTTCCTGGTGCTGCTGGTCGCGGCGCGCGGAAAATTCGAACTCGGCTGGCAGCTGATCGAGGTGCTCGGCGCCGGGCTGCTCGTGGCCATGTGCTGGGCGGTGCTCGGCGCGGGTGTCGGACTGCTGCTGCGCACCTTCAGCGGCGCCGTGTGGCTGGTGCTCGGCTGGGCCTTCGCGCTCGAACCACTGATCTGGGTGGTGGCCAAGGGTTTCGGTGCGGGCGGATTCGCCGCGCTGCTGCCCGTCTCGGCCACGGTGGCGGGGGTGAGCGCGGGCTCGTTCGACGAGGCCGCGGTCTTCGCGCCGACACCGGCGGCACTGGTGGTGCTGGTGCTGTGGACCGCAGCGGTCGGCGTCGTGGGGTGGTGGGACCTGCGCAACCGAGACCTGTAGTGCCTGCCACCGCGGGTTCGTCCGGGTGGGTCCGCAGGCTGTGGCGCCTGTGCCTGGAACATCCCCGGCTGCTGGCGGGCATCGCGGTCTCGGTGCTGGCCGGTGCCGCCGTCGCGATCGCCGCGCCGCTGGCCACCAAACGCGCGGTCGACGCCGCCCAGGTGGGCGACACCTCGGTGATCGGCAGTGCCGCCGCCCTGCTCGCCGTGCTGGCCGCGACCAGGTTCGTCGTCACCTTCGCGCGCAGGCTCTGGGCGGGCAAGCTGTCACTGGAAGTGCAGCACAGCCTTCGGATTTCGCTGCTCGCCGCCCTGCAGCGCCTCGACGGCGCCGGCCAGGACGCGATTCGCACCGGGCAGGTGGTGTCGCGGTCGATCACCGACCTCCAGCTCGTGCAGGGGCTGCTGGCGATGGTGCCGTGGTCGGGGCTGGCGGTCTTGCAGTTCGTGCTGTCGGCGGTGGTGATGGTGTGGTTGAGTCCACCGCTAGCACTGGCCGCCCTGCTGGTCGCGCCCGCGATGGCGGTGATCGTGTTGCGGATGCGGCCCCGGCTCTACGCGGCGACCTGGTCGGCGCAGCAGCGCGCGGCCGACCTGGCCGAACATGTCGAGCAGACAGTGACCGGCGTCCGGGTGGTGAAGGGCTTCGGGCAGGAGTCCCGGATGGTCGACATCCTCGAAGATCACGGCCGGCTGCTGTTCGCGGAGCGGATGCGCGCCGCGCGGATCAATGCCAGGTTCGCGCCCGTGGTGTCGGCGCTGCCGCAGGCCGGGCTGGTCGCGGTGATCATCGTCGGCGGGGTGCTGGCCTCGCACGGCGCGATCGGCATCGGCACCTTCCTCGCGTTCACCGCCTATCTCGCCACGATGACGTCCTCGGCCCGCACGATCACCTCGGTGCTGATCATGGCTCAGCTCACCAAAGCCGCCGTCGACCGCGTCTTCGGGGTGATCGACGCGGCGCCGGTCCTCGTCGATCCCGACGACCCCACCGAACTACCGCCGGGACCACTCGGGATCGAATTCGATGCTGTCAGTTTCGGTTTCGAGGCCGATCAACCGGTCTTGCAGGACCTCGATCTCACCGTGCGCCCCGGCGAGACGGTCGCGGTGATCGGCCCGGCCGGCTCGGGCAAGTCCACGCTCTCGCTGCTGCTGCCACGTTTCTACGCACCCGACGCGGGCCGGATCGATCTCGTCGGCACCGATGGCACCCGGGTCGACCTGGCGGATCTGCGCGCCGATGAGCTGCGCGGCGCCGTCGGTGTCGTCTTCGACGATCCGTTCCTGTTCTCCGACACCATCGCCGCCAATATCGCGCTCGGCAGGCCCGACGCCACCGATGCCGAGATCACCGCCGCCGCGACGGCCGCCGCCGCGGACGAGTTCATCGCCGCGCTGCCCGAGGGCTACGACACCGTCATCGGCGAACGCGGGCTGACGCTGTCGGGTGGCCAACGTCAGCGCATCGCCCTGGCCAGGGTGCTGCTCACCCGGCCCCGCGTGCTGGTGCTCGACGACGCCACCTCCGCGGTCGACGCCGTCACCGAGGCCGAGATCTTCCGCAGGCTGCCCGATCCGGGCGGACGGACCACGCTGATCCTGGCGCACCGCGAATCGACCCTGGCCCAGGCCGACCGCGTCATCCGGCTGCCCGCACCCACCGGATCGATGGTGCCGACGGCGGCCACGATCACCGAGCCCCGCATCGACGCGGGGAAACCGCGGTCGATGTCGTCGGCGTCGAACGACCTCAGCGCGACACCGGAACTACGCGCGGCGGTCGAGGCCCTGCCACCGGCCACCGAAGAACCCGCACTGGCTGGCGACCTGCGCGCACCCCAACCCGACTTCGGGCTCCGCGCACTGCTGCGCCCGGTTCGCGCGCTGGTGTGCGTGGTCGTGGGACTGCTCATCGTCGAGGCCCTGGTCGGCATCGCCTTCCCGCCGCTGGTCCGCTATGCCATCGACACCGGTGTCACCGCGGGCGACGACACCGCGCTCGTCATCTCGGCGGTGATCGGGATCGGGCTGGTCGCGGTCGCCCTGGTGGTCGGCGCCGCGGTCACCGTGCTCACCGCCCGTACGGGCGAGCGAGTGCTGTTCGGGCTGCGGGTGCGTAGTTACGCCCAGTTGCAACAGCTCGGCCTCGACTTCTACGAACGCGAACTGTCCGGCCGCATCATGACCAGGATGACCACCGACGTCGACGCGCTGTCGACGTTCCTGCAAACCGGGGTCGCCACCGGGCTGGTCGCGTTGATCACCCTGACCGGTGTCGCCATCGGGCTGTTCGTCATCGATACCGGGCTGGCCGTGGTGGTGCTGGTCGCCGTGGCGCCGATGCTGCTGGCCACCCTGGCCTTCCGGCGGGTGTCCTCGGTGGCCTACACCGTCTCGCGGGAACGGGTCTCGGCGGTCAATGCCGGATTCCAGGAGAACATCGCGGGCCTGCGCGCCGTGCAGGCCGCCCGCAACGAGCCGACCGCCGCGCGCCGCTTCGCCGAATACTCCCACCGCTACCGTGATGCCAGGATCCGGGCCCAGCGCGCGATCGCGGCCTACTTCTCTTTCGGCCTGGCCTGGGCCGACCTGGCCCTGGCCGTCGTAGTCTATCTCGGCGCCAACGCCGTCGCCGACGGGCGCACGACCACCGGAACGCTCGTCGCCTTCGTGCTCTACCTGGGTCTGTTGTTCAGTCCCATTCAGGAGCTGTCCCAGGTCTTCGACGGTTATCAACAGGCCAGAGTCGGTCTGCGGCGCATCGGCGAACTGCTGCGCACCACGTCGTCGATCGCCGCCGATCCGCCCGACGCGATTCCCATCGACCGGCTACACGGCGAGATCGTCTTCGACGACGTCGGATTTCGCTACCCCGGCGCGAGCGCACCCGCCCTCGACGGCGTGAGCTTCACCGTCCCCCCTGGCGCGACCCTGGCACTCGTCGGCCCGACCGGCGCGGGCAAATCGACGATCGTGAAGCTGCTGGCCCGCCTCTACGACCTCCCACCCGAGCCGGCGGCGGGCGCGATCCGGGTCGACGGTGTCGATCTTCGTCAATATGTCCTCACCGACTACCGGAAGCGGCTGGGAATCGTGCCACAAGAAGTTCACTTGTTCACCGGCGACGTGGCGAGCAACATTGCATTCGGGCAAACATTTGCCACATCCGTGGACATCGCGATCGCGGCCGACAATGTCGGGGCAACGGAAATGATCGACGGTTTACCCAGAAAAATGCACCATCCGGTAGGTGAACGCGGACGCGGGCTGTCGGCCGGGCAACGCCAGTTGATCGCGCTGGCCAGGGCCGAACTGGTCGATCCCGACCTGCTCCTGCTCGACGAGGCCACCTCGACACTCGACCCGGAAACCGAGGCATCGGTGCTGGTAGCGAGCCGATCGCTGGCGCGAGGCCGCACCACCGTCGTGGTCGCGCATCGGCTCGCGACAGCGGCGCGCGCCGATCTGGTCGCTGTGGTCGAACACGGCCGTATCGTGGAATTCGGCGCACCGTCAGACCTACTCGCCAGTAACGGCAACTACTCCCGACTCTGGGCGGCGGGGCTGGAGGCAGAGGGCATAGTGTCGACCCAAGACCGGTAGCGACGCCTGTCAACCGCTGGGCATATGCTCGGTGAGGGCGCATCGGCAGCCATCCGCTGATATCCCTGCCAAGCACGTCACAAACGTCGCAGCGCGAAGAACGAAATGAGGCGAACACCAGCTGTGAGCAGCTCAACTTCCCAGTTCGGACAGAACCAGTGGCTAGTCGACGAGATGTATCAGAAGTTCAAACAGGATCCATCCTCGGTCGACGCGAGTTGGCACGAGTTCCTCGCGGATTACACGCCGGAAGCAACGGAATCCGGTAACAGTCAGGCACCGGTCGCCTCCTCCGCTCCGTCAGCAGCCGCAGCACCGAAGGCGGCAGCTGCTCAGGCCCCAGCCCCCAAAGCCGTGGTAGCGACGGCACCGCCGAAGCCCGCCGTGGCTCCGGCTCCGGCCCCCGCTCCGGCCGCCAAGACCGTGCGCGCACCGCAGACCACACCTGCACCGGTGTCCAACGCACCGGCTACCGCCGCGCCGAAGGCTGCTGCCGCAGGCCCGGAGAACAAGGTGCTGCGCGGCCCCGCCGCCGCCATCGCCAAGAACATGTCGGCCTCGCTGACGATCCCCACCGCGACCTCGGTGCGTGCCATCCCGGCCAAGCTGATGATCGACAACCGCCTGGTGATCAACAACCACCTCGCGCGCACCCGCGGCGGCAAGATCTCGTTCACCCACCTGCTGGGTTACGCGATCGTGCAGGCGATCAAGGCGTTCCCGAACATGAACCGCCACTTCGCCGAGATCGACGGCAAGCCGAACTCGGTCACCCCGGCCCACACCAACCTGGGCCTGGCGATCGACCTCGCGGGCAAGGACGGCAACCGATCGCTGGTCGTCGCCGCCATCAAGGAAACCGAGGAATTCAGCTTCGGTCAGTTCCACGCGGCCTATGAGGACATCGTGCGCCGCGCACGCGAGGGCAAGCTCGGTGCCGACGACTTCGCCGGCGTCACCATCTCGCTGACCAACCCCGGCACCATCGGCACCGTCCACTCGGTGCCGCGCCTCATGCCGGGCCAGGGCGCGATCATCGGTGCCGGTGCGATGGAGTTCCCCGCCGAGTTCCAGGGCATGAGCGACGAGCGGATCGCCGATATCGGCGTCGGCAAGCTGATGACGCTGACCTCGACCTACGATCACCGCATCATCCAGGGCGCCGAGTCGGGCGATTTCCTGCGCACGATCCACAACCTGCTGATCTCCGACGAGTTCTACGACGAGATCTTCCACGGCCTCGGTGTGCCGTACGAGCCGATCCGCTGGCGCAAGGACATCAGCGCGCGCGGTGTCGACAAGAGCGCCCGGGTGCTCGAGATGATCGCGGCCTACCGCAACCGCGGCCACCTGATGGCCGACACCGATCCGCTGCGCCTGGTCAAGGACAAGTTCCGCAGCCACCCCGACCTCGATGTCACCGAGCACGGCCTCACCCTGTGGGACCTTGACCGCACCTTCGACGTGGGCGGTTTCCACGGCCAGGAGCGGATGAAGCTGCGCGATGTGCTCTCGATCCTGCGTGACGCGTACTGCCGCCACGTCGGTGTGGAGTACACCCACATCCTCGAGACCGATCAGCTCAAGTGGATGCAGGAGCGGGTCGAGCAGAAGCACGTCAAGCCGACGGTCGCGCAGCAGAAGTACATCCTGAACCGGCTCAACGCGGCCGAGGCGTTCGAGACCTTCCTGCAGACCAAGTACGTCGGCCAGAAGCGCTTCTCGCTCGAGGGCGCCGAAGCCGTCATCCCGATGATGGACGCCACCATCGACCAGTGCGCCGAGTACGCGATGGACGAGGTCATCATCGGCATGCCGCACCGCGGTCGCCTCAACGTGCTCGCCAACATCGTCGGCAAGCCGTACTCGAAGATCTTCACCGAGTTCGAGGGCAACATGAACCCGGCGGCCACCCACGGCTCCGGCGACGTGAAGTACCACCTCGGTGCGCACGGCCAGTACCTGCAGATGTTCGGCGACAACGAGATCGCGGTCTCGCTCACCGCCAACCCCTCGCACCTCGAGGCGGTCGACCCGGTGCTCGAGGGTCTGGTCCGCGCCAAGCAGGACCTGCTCGACAAGGGCGACGGCCCCGACGGTTTCTCGGTGATGCCGCTGATGCTGCACGGTGACGCCGCGTTCGCCGGTCAGGGCGTGGTCGCCGAGACGCTGAACCTGTCGGGTCTGCGTGGTTACCGCGTCGGCGGCACCATCCACATCGTGGTGAACAACCAGATCGGCTTCACCACGGCGCCGGAGAACAGCCGCTCCACCGAATACTCCACCGACATCGCGAAGTTCATCGGCGCGCCGATCTTCCACGTCAACGGTGACGACCCGGAGGCCTGCGACTGGGTGGCTCGCCTCGCGGTCGACTTCCGCCAGAAGTTCCGCAAGGACGTCGTCATCGACCTCGTCTGCTACCGCCGCCGTGGGCACAACGAGGGTGACGATCCCTC
Organism: Nocardia sp. NPDC059195; assembly: GCF_042754695.1. NCBI lineage: Bacteria > Bacillati > Actinomycetota > Actinomycetes > Mycobacteriales > Nocardiaceae > Nocardia > Nocardia sp. NPDC059195. Next base: position 95,724 of record NZ_JBHZBG010000011.1, read on the forward strand.
GATGACCCAGCCGGAGATGTACGACATCATCGACACCAAGCGTTCGGTGCGTAAGGCCTACACCGAATCGCTGATCGGCCGTGGTGACATCTCCATGAAGGAGGCCGAGGACGCGCTGCGCGACTACCAGGGTCAGCTGGAGCGCGTGTTCAACGAGGTCCGCGAGCTGGAGAAGTACATTCCGGAGCCGTCGGAGTCGGTCGAGGACGACCAGAAGGTGCCCGCCACCGTGGTCACCGCGGTCGACAAGTCGGTGCTGCAACGTATCGGCGACGCGTTCCTGAACACTCCCGACGGTTTCAACGTGCACCCGCGCGTGAAGCCGGTGCTGGAGAAGCGTCGTGAGATGGCCTACGAGGGCAAGGTCGACTGGGCCTTCGCCGAGCTGCTCGCCTTCGGCTCGCTGATCGACCAGGGCCACGATGTTCGCCTGACTGGTCAGGACTCGCGTCGCGGCACGTTCACCCAGCGGCACTCGGTCATCATCGACCGGATCAACGCCAACGAGTACACCCCGCTGCACAACATCGGCTCGGAGAAGCCCGGTTGGTTCGCGGTGCACGACTCGGCGCTGAGCGAGTACGCCGCCGTCGGTTTCGAATACGGCTACTCCCTGGGTAATCCCAACGCACTCGTGCTCTGGGAAGCGCAGTTCGGTGACTTCGTCAACGGCGCGCAGTCGATCATCGACGAGTTCATCTCCTCCGGTGAGGCCAAGTGGGGCCAGCTCTCCGACGTGGTGCTGCTGCTGCCGCACGGCCACGAGGGTCAGGGTCCCGACCACACTTCCGGTCGCATCGAGCGGTTCCTGCAGCTGTGCGCCGAGGGCTCGATGACCGTGGCGGTGCCGTCCACGCCGGCGAACTACTTCCACCTGCTGCGTCGCCACGCGCTCGACGGGATCCGTCGTCCGCTGATCGTCTTCACCCCGAAGTCGATGCTGCGCAACAAGGCTGTGGTGTCCGACGTCAAGGACTTCACCGAGTCGAAGTTCCGTTCGGTGTTCGACGAGCCCACCTACGAACAGGGCATCGGCGACACCACCAAGGTCAAGCGCATCCTGCTGACCTCGGGCAAGCTCTACTACGAGCTGGCCGCGGAGAAGGCGAAGCACAAGCGCGAAGACGTGGCCATCGTCCGGGTCGAACAGCTCTACCCGATCCCGACGTACCGCCTCAACGAGGCACTGGCCAAGTACCCCAACGCGACCGACATCGCCTGGGTCCAGGAAGAACCTGCCAACCAGGGCGCCTGGCCCTTCTTCGGTCTGAACCTCCCCGAGGTGCTGCCCGAGCGCCTGGGCCGGCTGCGTCGCATCTCGCGTCGCGCCATGTCGGCCCCGTCCTCGGGTTCGTCGAAGGTGCACGCCGTGGAACAGGCCGAGATCATCGGCGAGGCTTTCGAGCCGACCACGTAAGTTCTTCACAGCACGACCGACGCCGGGTGGATCATCGCGATCCACCCGGCGTCGGCCGTTTCACACCCGCGAAGGTGTACACCCCCAGGTGTACACTGGGCGACATGGACGATCAACTCAGCATCCGCGAGGCTCGGGCCCAACTTCCCGCCGTCGTCAGCGCCGCCGCGAACGACGGCCAAGTCACGGTCATTACCCGCGCGGGCGAACCTGCCGCTGCCGTGGTCCCGTTGTTCATGCTGGCCAAGCTCGAGGAATGGGAAGACGAACAGTTGGGCCGGATGGCAGACGCGGCGCTCGCCGAGGGCGGGGAACCCACGAACGCGACTGTCGGCCAGATGATCGACGACATTCTCGCCCGCGGCCACGCAGGCGCCGCGTGAAGTACGAGTTCTGTTGGACGCCCGCCGCCCACCGGGCACTGAGATCGATCCCGCAGCACGATGCGCTCCGCCTACTCATGGCGCTCACGCTCCTCGGCGATGATCCTTATCGGCGCGACGGCGTCGACGTCAAGGCATTGACCGGTCGCGACGGCTTCCGGTTGCGTGTCGGCAACTACCGACTCGTCTATGAGGTCGACGACGGCAAATTGATCATTCTCGTGGTGACGGCTGGACATCGTCGCGACATCTACGAGTAGTCGCGACATCACATCCCGAGTGCGAAAAGCACGGTGACCCTGAGTGACCGCGTGCCGTCCAGCCCGACACAACCCCGTCGACCTGTTCGACGCGGCAGGCGTGAAGGCCGACCAGCAGGCGCGCGCGACCAACCTGATCCGCAGCACCCTCGATGGCCTACCCGCCTTCGCAGACGTGAATTCCGTTGGTGCCCTTGGCTTCCGCTCGATCGGTGACTCGCCGACCGGTTACGAGCACTACATCAATATGAGCTACATCCGCGACAACAACTTCCTCGATCCCGCCCACCCGGAGTCGCTGGTCTATCGGGTCGACGGCCCGACCGCACCCTCGTCTCGGCGATGTACATCGCCAACGGCAAGAAGATCGACGACCCTGCCCTGGTGGACTTCGGCGGGTCCCTGATGCAGTGGCACGTGCACGACAACCTCTGCTGGAAGGCGGGCGACAACGGTCCCGTGGTGGCCGGTGTCCTCGACGCGGCGGGAAACTGCCCGCCCAACTCCATCAACCCCGGCTCGGGCAACCCGATGGTGCATGTATGGATCGCCCCGCATGAGCGCGGTCCGTTCGCGGCGCTCGAAGGTCATGGCGCAGGTCAGGCGAGCGCCGACGGCCGCCGCACCGACATGTGCAGCCACGACCACGGCGGCGGCCACAAGTAGGCGGTCGCCGGCGAAACCCACCGGTTGTCCGAGCCGCTACCCGTTGTCGCGGCGGTGCACGAGCGCCGCGGCGGTGAAGAGTAGCGATCAGCCGGGCTGGACCCAGCGACGCAGGGCGTCGACGGTGGTTTCCGGAGAGGTGTTGAAACAGAACCGGATTCCGGGCGCGAGGTCGGACGCGACATTGATCAGCCGCTCGAACAGCAGGGTGTGTTCGGGTGCCATCCGCACACCGGCGCCGATCATCGCGACCCGGAACTCACCACCCGCCGCGCACTCGCGCAGTGCCGCTTCCGCCGCGTCGGGGTCGGCGGGGAGCTGACAGCTGACGATGTCGAAACCTGCTTCGCGCAAGGCGGATTCGCCTGCGGCGATGCGGGCGGTCAGGGTGGCTTCGTCGAGCTGCGGGTAGTTCGAGTAGTCGACGGCGCTGGGGTGCAGGCCGATCGACAGCACGGTGTTCGTATTCCGCTGTGCCACTGGGCTCTCCGTTCTCATCAGGTAGGCGGTGACACCGAGGCCGGCGAGCACCGCCACGAGCAGTGCGCCCGCTTTTACCACGGTGCGGCGCCCGTTCGGTCGAAGAATCCGCCTGTCGGGCCGTCCCCGTCGGCCGTCGCCACGGCCACGACGGCGTCGGTGCCCTCGGTGACGGTCTGGAAACCACTGTGCCCGTTGAGGTCGGTGGCGGTGTAGCCGGGATCGATCGCGTTGACCTTCATCTCGCCGAGTTCGCTCGCGTACATGACGGTGAGCATGTTCAGCGCGGCCTTGGTGCTCGGGTAGCCGAGGGCCGGTGGCAGCACGCCGCTCCATTTCGGGTCAGTGACCATGGCGATCGTGCCGACGCTGCTGGAGACCATCACGATGCGGGGACGGTCGGACAGGCGCAGCAGTGGCACGAACGCGTTGGTCACCCGGACCGGGCCGAAGACGTTGGTCTCGAACACTTCTCGCAGGTCGTCGGGCCCGGTCTCCGACGGCGCGGTGCGCGGACCGCCGATGGCCGCGTTGTTGATGAGCACGTCGAGGCGACCCGCCGTGGCCTTCACGATGTCCACGGCCGCGGCGACGGAGTCGTCGGAGGTCACATCGAGCGGGATGAATCGAACATCGAAACCGGCCGCGGTGAACTCGGCGGCCGCCGCCTCGCCGAGCGCGGCGTCGCGGGCAGCGAGGAACACCTGCCAGCCCGCTTCGGCCAGCCTGCGCACTGTTTCCCGGCCGAGTCCCTTGTTGGCCCCGGTGACCAGGGCAATCGTTGTCGTCATGCCTCCAGAATCTCGCCGACGCGGCACGGTCTCCAGTGCTGGGTCGGCCTAGGACTGGCGGTACCACCCCCGCACTCCCGTCCTGCGGCACCATGGGAGAGGTGGACAGAGCGGAATTGGCGACGGTACTGCGCACCGCGCGTTCTCGGCTGACCCCCGCCGATGCGGGACTGCCGAGCGGATCACGCAGGCAGGTGCCCGGATTGCGGCGCGAGGAGGTGGCGAGTCTGGCCGGTGTCAGCGTCGATTACATCGTGCGACTCGAACAGGGTCGCGGACCCAAACCGTCCGAGCAGGTACTCGGTGCGTTGACCAGGGCGCTGCGCCTCACCGATGTCGACCGCGATCTCGTCTATCGGCTCGCCGGGTCCGAACCGCCGCAGGCAGGACGGATTCCGATGATGATCCGCCCCAGCGTGCTGCGACTGCTGGATCGCCTGGCCGATCTGCCCGTGCTCGTCCTCTCGGCCAAATCCGATGTCCTCGCCTGGACTCCCCTGGCGGCGGCCTTGTTCGGTGATTTCTCCGCGATCCCGCCGGCCCAGCGCAACATCATGTGGCAGCGTTTTCTCGGCACCGGCATGGGCCGCATCGTCCTGACTCCCGAGGAGGCCGACAGCAATGCCGCCGCCTGCGTCGGCTGCCTGCGCGCGGTCAACGCGACCTACCCCGACGACCCCGGTCTGACCCGCCTACTCACCGAACTACGCACCGGCAGCACCGAATTCGAGGCGCACTGGCAGGCAGGCCGCTCCAGCGTCATGCACAGCCTCACCAAAACCATCGCCCACCCCGACCTCGGCGCCCTCACCCTCGACTGCGACGCCATGCACGTCCCCGACACCGACCAAACCGTCATCATCTACTCCGCGACACCCCACACCCCCACCGCCACCGCCCTCGACCTACTCCGCGTAACCGGCCTCGAATCCTTCCACTGAACCCCTTCAGACCGCTCGATCCAGCACCGCCGCACGGATTTTCGCGACCGCGGCCTGCGGGTCGTCGGCCCAGAAGGCGACGGTGCTCACCGTGAAGTCGCCCTGCGGAGTGGGAAAGGTCTGGGGTTCGGTCAGGATGGCGCGGATGTTCGTCGAGCTGCCGATGATCACGGCGAGCGTCTGGTCGCCTGTTCCGGTGAGCTGCAACGATTTCGCGCCGTCGTAGGCTCGCAGGTCGTGCCGGATCGCTCGGATGTCGGTCAGCGAGATGTCGAGGCCGACTCGGCGCAGGTAGCGCACGCGCAGCAGTTCAGCGGTGAGCACGTGGGGGTACATGTGGTGCGCGGCCAGCATTCCGGCCATCCACAACAATCCCCAGACCCCGAGCGCCAGCGCGACGATCCGCGCCGCGGGCCACGGGATCAGCAGGTGAACCGCTGGGATCTCCACGGCGCTGACCACGATGAACGCCCAGATGACCGCCGATACCGCGCCCGCGTACCGAATCGGTGTGCCGCCGCCGGTGTCCGGACGCCGGGCGACTACCCGCGCCAGGCTCACCCAGATGTCGACTTCGAGACGAACGAAAGACCGTGCGAGCTGGGCGATCGGGCGCATGGAACCCTCCTTTTCAATACACTTGCATTGTAAAGAGGTGAACCACAGCAATACAAGTGCATTGTGAAAAGATGGGCGGATGCCGAAGCGGGTGGATCACAGTTCTCGACGCGCGACGATCAGCGATGCGGTGATGCGCCTGCTCGCCCGCGACGGCCTGGAGTCGATCAGCCTGCGCCATGTCGCCACCGAGGCAGGGGTCTCCGCGGGCCAGGTGCAGCACTATTTCCCCAGCAAGGAGGCGATGATGGAGTTCGCGACCACCACCATCGCCGATCGGATCGCCACTCGAATCTCCGCAGCGGGCCCCGACCCCGATCTACACCAGCTCCTCACCGCACTGCTCCCCACCGACCCTGAATCGGCCGCCGACGCCCGCATCCTGATCGGTTACCTGGCCTTCGCCACGGTCCGCCCCCAGATCGCCGAAACGCTGACAACGAACGGCCTCGGCTTCCGCGACCACGTCGCCGGCATGATCACCCACCACCCCGACCCGACCGCCGCCGCCGAATCCCTCCTCGCCCTTCTCGACGGACTCGCCCTGCACGTCACCATCGGCCAGCTCTCCCCGGAGAAGGCTCGAGCGCTACTCATCGCAGCAATCGATCAGACGCAGGGCTATCGCCAACGGGAAGCACTCGGACGGCTGAAGCAGCTCGATCGCAACCCGTTCCTCACCGACGATGAAGCGGCAGCCGGTCAGGACGAATCCCGCCGATCGTGACAGCCCCGATTTTCAGGGCTACCGGTCGGTCGTTTTCGAAGGAATCGTTCTTGTCGCCCACTCTGCGGCAACACTTTTCGAAATATGGGAGACAGCGTGTCGATCAGGAAATTTGTCATGGCCGGTATGGCGATTGCCGCGTTGGGGGCCATGGCACCTGCTACCGCGATGGCCGCGCCGACAGCAGCCGCGCCGGTCGCCGAGACCGGCAGTGCCGATGCGACCAGTGGGAGTGGCGTGTTGGTGATGCTCATCGAGGAGTTCTTCAAGCCGTGCCCGTTCAGCAGCACGGTGTGCCCGACCACCGACAACTGAGTCCGCTGCACAGGACCCCGCCGATACGTTCGGCGGGGTCCTGCGTGCCAGCTGTCGAGCGGCTTACGCGGACGCCGGTTCACCCAGGTCAGCGTCGACTCGGCATGCGGCTACCGCGGCGGCGGTTTCGGCCATCACCAGTTCCGCGTTGATCTGCGCACCGGCCATGGCGCCTGCCGCCGCGGCGGCGCCGACTTGGGCGGATGGGTCGGTGGCGTTGCCCGCGATCCAGACGCCGGGGACCGAGGTGCGGCCTACGGGGTCGGCGGGGATGTGGTCGCCTGCGCCGGAGGGGTGCGGTTCGGGGACCAGGCCGAGGTCGGTGAGGAAGGTGGCGCGGGTGTTCATGCGGGGTGCCACAACCAGGGCGTCGCGTTCGATGACGGTGCCGTCGGCGAGCCGGACGCCCGTCAGGCGGTCGGTGCCGAGCACCTCGACGACCTTGCCGTCGACGATCCGAATGCCGCGGGCCACCAGCTTTTCCGCGTCTTCGGCACGCACCGGATCCGCCGTGTGGGACAGGAAGACGATGTCGTCGCTGAGCTGACTGAACAGCAACGCCTGGTGCACCGACATCGGTCCGCTCGCCAGCACGGCGATGCGCTGGTCGCGCACTTCCCAGCCGTGGCAGTACGGGCAGTGCAGTACATCGTGACCCCAGTGTTCGCGCAGGCCGGGGACGTCGGGGAGCTCGTCGGCGAGTCCGGTGGCGACGAGAACGCGCCGGGCCCGCGCGGTGCGACCGTCGGCGAGGGTCACCACGAATTCCCCGAGGTCGGTCGCAGTCGCGGCGCGGTCGACCGCGACAACCGCACCCGACACCACATGTCCGCCGTATCCGCGCACCTCGGCGCGCCCGAGCTCGAGCAGCTCCAACGGCGACATCCCCTCGCGTCCCAGCAGTCCGTGCACCCCCTGAGCAGGCGCGTTGCGCGGCGCCCCCGCGTCGATCACGGCCACCGAGCGCCGTGAGCGCGCCAGCATCAGCGCCGCGTTCAGCCCGGCGGCCCCGCCACCGAGCACCACTACGTCGTACGAATCGTTCAGCTGTGTCATCTCGACCTCCTTCGAGAATCCACAGTGCATCCCATCGACAAATACTGGCAACCTTCTTTGCCGACATGGCAAACTGGACAGCATGGACGACCTCGATCACACCCTCGACTCGGTCGGCCCCCGGCTGCGCGCTCTGCGCAAACAGCGCCAGACCACCCTCGCCGACCTCTCCCAGGAAACCGGCATCTCTGTCAGCACCCTGTCCCGACTCGAATCCGGCGCCCGCAAGCCAACTCTGGAGCTACTGCTCCCCCTGGCCAAAGCGCACGGCGTCACCCTCGACGAACTCGTCGACGCCCCGCCCACCGGCGACCCGCGCATCCACCTGCGCCCGATCACCCGCCACGGCATGACCATGCTCCCGCTCACCAAACGCGCGGGCGGCATCCAGGCCTTCAAGATGATCATCGCCCCCGGCGCGCGTAATCGCCCCGACACTCCGCAGGTCCACGAGGGCTACGAATGGCTCTACGTGCTCAACGGCCGCCTGCGCCTGATCCTCGGCGACAACGAAGTCATCCTCGCCCCGGGCGAGGCCGCCGAATTCGACACCCATGTCCCGCACTGGTTCGGTGCCGCCGACGAACAATCGGTCGAATTCCTCAGCCTCTTCGGCAAACAGGGCGAACGCGCCCACTTCCGCGCCCGCCCGAAGGGTTCCGCCGCACAGCGTGCGACGGGCCAGGACCAGGCCTGACCCGCCGCCGTGCTCAGCCGAGCGTGAAGCTCGCGCGGCCGGAGATGTGCTCGAGCTCCTGATGCTGCGGCAGGGTCTCGTCGGTGGTCACGATCCACGCTTCCACCCGGCCCTTGCCCGGCCCGGTTCCCATGCCGACGATGATGCTGTCCGGCAAATTCACCAGCTGACCGTTCTCGACGGCATGCGACTGCCCGTCGCTGTAGCCCGAATCCAGATTGCGGAAGCGCACGGCCACCCGGTATCGCTGGCAGAAGTCGCCGGTCTGGGTGATGCTCACCTGCACCCCGAACGAGCCGGACCGCTCCTGCGGCACAGTCTTGGCGTTGATGATGGCCGCACAGTTGGCGCCGGGGATCCGGCTGATCGTTGGCGTGAACTGGACCACCGGATCCGAGGGGAGCGCGGTTGCCGGACCGGCGAATCCGACCAGCGTGGCGGCAGCGGCAACAACCACGGCCGAGAACTTTCGGTAAGTGCTGTTCGTGAGAGTCATACCCTCTACTTCGGGCCGGAGCAGCCTCCCGTTAGCCACCATAACGGTCTCGATTTCGCAACCAAACATGGTGTGCCACAGCATATTTGACAGTGTCGGCACCCTTCCCATGCAGCTGCTGAGGCGGCCGCAACCCGGGATCCTCGTACCCTGTTCGCGACACGCCATGCGGTCCGTTAACAGAGATCTCACCCCGCGCGACGCCGGCAGGTTCGCCGCACCCGCGCCAGCGCTGACGATCCAGGCACTGGCCCGGCCCGCGCCCGAAATCGGCCGTGCCGTGCCGTGATCAGGGCCCGACTCACCACCGCCTACGGCGCCTACCATGAGGCCGAATTCTCACCGGTTCCGACGCCACCCATTCGGGGGGATGTCCATTGAATTCGACCCGTTTAGAATTCGACTCAGGAGAAATTCCGAACGCTGGCGATATCGTCATTGCTCGCGTGGAATAGTCGGCCGCATTGGCAAATGAGGTATACGCCATGAATTCACAATTCCCGGATCCCGGCCATCCTGTGCCGTATCAGCGAATTTTCATTTCGGAGACAGGTTGCCGATAGCATGACGCTGCAATATCGACTTCGATGGCTTTCACTACACGGCGTACCGCGGGTAGTACTGCGCGTTCAGTCCCGGCGCGGCGACATCTTCGCCCGGATGATGGGGCCGGAAGGTATCGCCGACCCTCACCCCTACCTCGAACAGATCAGAGCGCAGGGCACGCTGGTGAAGACACCGCTGCCCTGGGTGACCTGCGACCACGCGCTGGCCCGGGCGATCCTGCGGGACAACAGGTTCGGCGTGCGCAGCTCTGCGAGGATCGAGATACCCGAGCTGTTGCAGAAGCTGGCGAGCCGGGTGCCGCCGCCGGCGAATCCGGCCGATCCACCCGCGATGCTGCGCCTGAACCCGCCGGAACACACCACGATGCGCCGACCGGTCGTCTCGGCGTTCACCCCGCGCGCGGTCAACAAGCTGCGCGACCGAGTCGAGACCGTCACCGAGGAGCTCCTCGACGCATTGCCCGCCGGTGAGTCGGTCGATCTCGTCGAGGCGTTCGCCTCGCGGGTGCCCATCGCCATCATCTTCGAAATGCTCGGCATGCCCCGCGAAGACCAGGAGAAGTTCCTGCACTGGGGCGAGGCCATGACACCCATGCTCGACGTCGGCATCTCCTGGCGCACCTACGACCGCGCCATGCGCGCCGCCCAAGAACTCAACGACTACCTCGACCGGCACATCGAGCGGCTGCGCCGAGAACCGGGCGACGATGTCCTGAGCAACATGATCAAGGGCGGTGACCTCGACCATTACGCGCTCAAGGCGAATACCAGCATCATCATCGGCGCCGGCTTCGAGACAACCGCCAATTTGATCAGCCATGCCGTGACCCTCCTGCTGACGCACCGGGAACAACTCGACCGGCTCAACGCGGAGCCGGAACTGTGGCCCAACGCCGTCGACGAAGTACTGCGCTACGAGCCGCCGGTGTTCATCACGGCCCGCTCCGCGCTGACCGATCTCGAACTGGCGGGCGTCCCATTGCCCCAGGGCGCCATGGTCATGCTGTCGCTCGCCGGCGCGAACCGTGATCCGGCGGTGTTCAGCAACCCGCACCGGTTCGATGTCGCCCGTCCGAATGCCAACGAGCACTTGGCCTTCAGCAGCGGTGTCCACGCGTGTTTCGGCGCCAATCTGGCCCGGATGGAAGCCGGTCACGCACTGCGCGCCCTGTTCGCCCGCTTCCCCGATATGCGCTCGGCCGCCCCACCCCGGCTCCGCTCGCAGCTGACTTTCCGTGGCTACGAGCATGTGCCGGTCGAACTGGGCCGCAGCGTGGGTGCGACGCCTTCCGCATCGATCGAGAATTAGATTCCGCTCACAAAGACGAACACGCCACCAGAAGCAGTCGATTTCTCCGCTGCAGTGAAAACAACGCGTGTGCCGTCGATCGATATTTCGCCACGAATGAGGTCAGCAAATGAATTCCATCCACAATGCCCCGACCGATCCCGTTGCGGCTACGCACGAGGGAATCGCCGTCGTGGGAATCGGTTGCCGTTTCCCCGGAAATGTTCGCACTGTGCGCGAATTCTGGCAACTGTTGATCGATGAACGTGACGCGGTCCGCGAGGTTCCGGCGGACCGGTGGAATGCCACCGCCTTCTACGACCACGATGCGGGCAGGCCGGGGCACATGCGCACCCGCACGGGCGGCTACCTCGACGATGTCTCGTCGTTCGACGCGCACTTCTTCGGCATCACCCCGACCGAGGCCGCCCGGATCGACCCACAACAGCGACTGTTCCTGGAAACCACCTGGGAGGCCCTGCAGGACGCGGGAATCGTGCCCGAGGACATCGCGGGCGAGAAGGTGGCGGTCTACGCGGGTGTCTCCGGACACGACTACGGCATCATCGCGCTCAATCCGGAGAACCGGAATCTGATCGGCGGTCACACGATGACCGGCGTCACGAATTGCATTGTGGCCAACCGTGTGTCATATCTGCTCGATCTTCGAGGACCGAGCATGACCGTGGACACGGCCTGTTCGTCGTCGCTGGTCGCGATTCATCTGGCGATCCGCAGTATCCGCTCCGGTGAGGCGACGATGGCGATCGTCGGTGGCGTCAGCACCCTGTTGCTGCCCGAGGCCTCGATCGGGTTCAGCCAGGGCACCTTCCTGTCGCCCGAGGGCCGGTGCCAGTCGTTCAGCAAATCCGGCGACGGCTACATCCGCAGTGAGGGCTCGGGCACGATCGTGCTCAAGCCGGTGTCCGCGGCCGTCGCCGACGGCGACCGCATCTACGCGGTACTCCGCGGTAGCGCGACGAATCAGGATGGTCGCACCACCGGCATTTCGGTCCCCAGCGAGCACGCGCAAGCGGAGATGATCCTGGACGCGTGCCGTGACGCGGGCGTCGATCCCGCCGAGGTCGGCTACATCGAAGCCCATGGAACCGGTACCCCCGTCGGTGATCCCATCGAGGCGCGCGCGCTGGGCAAGGCGCTCGGGGCCGGGCGCAGCGGCGCGAACGCCTGCGTCGTCGGCGCGGTGAAGTCGAACGTCGGCCACCTCGAGTCGGCGGCGGGCATGGTCGGCATCATCAAGGCGTGCCTGATCGTCGACAGCGGCGAGATTCCCGCGAATCTGCATGCGGAAGAGCCGAATCCGGCAATTTCCTTCGACGAACTCGGCTTGCGGCTCGCGCAGACCCGCCAGCCGTGGCCAACGACCGGACCCCGGGTCGCGGGCGTGAACTCGTTCGGCTTCGGCGGATCCAACGCGCACGTGGTCCTGGCGTCCCCACCGGCCACCGCACCGGTGGCCGAACCCGCCGACGCGGTGCCGGTGGTGTTCGCCCTCAGCGCCAAGACCGGGGAAGCGCTGCGCGCCTATGCCGAGAACTACGCCGATTTCCTGGCCGCACCCGACACTGCCGCGCTCGGGCTGACGGCGATCGCGTCGGCGCAGGCACGAACCCGATCGCATTACGACCAGCGACTGGCCCTGGTGTGCTCGTCGGTCGCGGAATTGCGAGATGCCCTGCGGGACACGGCGAAGGACACCGAGTTCGCAGCACTGCGCGGTAGCGGGAAGACACCGGGCGCGAAGACGGTCTTCGTGTTCTCCGGGCAGGGCCCGCAGTGGTGGGCGATGGCGCGCGAACTGCTCGCCCAGAATCCGGTGTTCCGCCGGACCGTCGAGCGCGTGGACACCGAGCTGCGCAAGCACGCCACGTGGAGTGTGCTCGAAGAACTCGGCCGCGATGAAGCCGACAGCCGAATCGGTGAGACATACATCGCGCAACCCGCGGTCTTCGCGGTCCAGCTCGGCCTGGCCGAGCTCTGGCAGAGCTGGGGCATCGTCGCGGACGCCGTCGTCGGTCACAGTATCGGTGAGGTGGCGGCCGCCGCCGTCTCGGGCGCGCTGTCGTTCGAGGACGCGGTGCGGGTGATCTTCCACCGCAGCCGGGTCCAGCAGCGGGCCTCCGGCAAGGGCACGATGCTGGCCGTCGGCCTACCGCATCACGCGGCGGCGCAACGCATCACCGGCTATCGCGGGCGGGTCGAGATCGCGGCGCTCAACGGTCTGGAATCGACCGCGCTGGCAGGCGATCCCGATGCGCTCGAGGAGATCAAGGGCGCACTGGAGCAGGATCGGATCTTCTGCCGCATGCTCCAGGTGCGCGTCGCCTTCCACAGCCACCACATGGATCCCCTGCGCGAGGAACTGCTCTCCTCGCTGGCGGGCATCACCTCGGGTCCGGCGACGGTGCCGATGTATTCGACGGTGACGGCCGACGTGGTCGCGGCCGGCGCGCTCGACGCCGAGTACTGGTGGCGCAATATCCGCGAACCCGTCCGGTTCGCCCCCACCCTCGACCGCCTCATCGGCGATCAGCACCGGACCTTCATCGAGCTGGGCCCGCATCCCATCCACTCGACCGCCATCGCCGAACTGCTGGACAAGCAGCAGGCGTCCGGCCTCACGGTGCCGTCGCTGCATCGGAAGCAGAGCGATCGTGCCACCCTGCTGTCGTCATTGGCCGCGCTGTACACCGCCGGGTACGACCCGTCCTGGGCGACCGTTTTCGCCGATGACGCCGGGCGCGTGCCGGTGCCGTTCTATCCCTGGCAGCGCGAAACCTATTGGCTGGAAACCCCGGTCTCGCGCGGCGCGCGTTTTCCCTCGCTGGGGCATCCGCTCGTCGGAACCCGCACACCCGTCGCCGACGAACCCGACAAGCACGTCTGGGAACTGACGATGGACACCGCGACGTTCCCGTGGCTCGACGACCACCGGGTCCAGGGACCCATCGTGTTCCCCGGCGCGGGCCATCTCGACCTCGTCGTCGGCTGCTTGACGGAAGCGTTCGGACCGGACAAGTACTCGATCGAGAATGTCGAATTCCGCCGTCCGCTCTTCATCTTCGACGACCGGCCCGCCCCCCGGGTCCAGGTGGTGATGACCGCCTCGATGCACTTCGGGGTGTACAGCCTGCAGGACGGTGACAAGGACTGGATCCTGCACTCGTCCGGTACCGTGCGCCGCGGCGCCCCCGACACCGAACTGCCCGTGCCGTTCGCCGACCTCGATGCGCAATGCCCGCTCGAATTCGACCCGGGCAAGGTCTTCGCGAAATTCCGGAACAACGGCCTCATGCTCGGCCCGACCTTCCGGGCTATCACCCAGCTGCGCTACGGCGAGCTCTGCTCGCTCGGGCGCATCGATACCCCGGACGCCATCCGTGACGAGGCGTCGCGCCACATGATCCATCCGGCGCTGCTCGATGCCTGCTTCCAGTCGCTGTCCATCGCGATGGGCAACGACCCGAACAACGATGACAAGACGCTCTACATCCCGTTCGACATCAAGCGATTCAGTTTCCACGCCGCGGCGGGCAAGCGCGTGTACTGCTACGGGCAGGCCAACATCCTCGACGACCCCGCCTACTGCGAGGGCGATCTGTGGCTGCTCAACGAAGACGGCACGCTGGTGGCCCACTTCGAAGGATTCAAAGGCAAATCGATCACTCAGCCGACCGAGGATCGCGACACGCTCCTGCAATGGCTCTACGAGTACCGGTGGCACGCGGCGCCGGTGCGCGTGAAGACGCTGCTGCCCGCCGATTTCGTGCCGAGCACCGAGGTGCTGGCAACCGCGGTCGACCCGGTTCTCGATGAGGTCCGCGCGTGGTCGCTCAACCGTGAGTATCACGCGACCACCGAAGCGGCGATGAACGAGCTCTGCGTCGCCTACGTGACCGAGGCATTCCATCAGCTCGGCATGGACTTCGCCCTCGGCCGGCGATTCTCCCTCGATGAGATCGCGCACGAGCTGGGCGTGCACGACAAACACCGCGACTACCTCGCCCGCCTGCTGGAACTGCTGTCCCGGCACGAGATCACCGGCAGCGACGGCGACCACTGGCAACTGCGGACGGTCCCCCAGCGCGTGGACACCGCGGCCGTGCTCGCGAGATTGCGCGCGCAGCATCCCGAATGCGAGGCCGAGTACGCGGTGCTGGAACGCTGCGGCACCGAGCAGGCCGCCGTCCTTCGCGACGAGGTCAATCCGATCGAGCTGATCTTTCCGCAGCACGAGTACCAATCAGTGGTCGATCTCTACGAGACCTCGTTCTCGTTCGAGCGGTGCAATCGCACGGTCGCGAAGCTGATCGCCGAGGCAGTGCGGGCCTTGCCTGCCGACCGGCCCCTCCGGGTGCTCGAGATCGGCGCGGGCACGGCGGGCACCACAGGCTGGATCCTCAACGAACTCCCGGCCGACCGCGCGGAATACATCTTCACCGATATCGGCCAGCTGTTCCTGAACAAGGCGCGACAGCGTTTCGCCGAGTTCGACTTCGTGGACTACCGAATCCTCGACATCGAGAAGGACATCGCAGAGCAAGGCTTCGACCAGCACTATTTCGACATCGTCGTCGCGGCGAACGTTCTGCACGCCACCGAGGATCTTCGTGTCACGCTCGGCAATGTCGACCAGCTCCTCACCTCCGGCGGACTGATGCTCGTCGTCGAGGAGACCAACCCACCGCACTGGGTCGACCTGACCTTCGGCATGACCGACGGGTGGTGGCGGTTCACCGACCACGACCTGCGGCCCCACTATCCGTTGCTGTCGGAGGCCACCTGGCAGGAGTTCCTGCCCACCGCCGGCTTCGAACACGTCCAGATCTTCTCCGATATGACCGGTAGCGAACAGACCGGCTGCTCGGTGATCGCGGCGCGGGCACCGCACCGGGACCTCGCACCCCATCAGCCGCGCATCGAGCCGGGCCCGTGGGTGGTGCTGGCCGACGCCGATGGCGTCGCCGAGGACTTCCTCGCGCGGCTCGATGAGGCCGGGGCGGGCAGTGTGGTGGTCACTCGCGCAGCGTCCTACGAACAGCTCGACGACCACAGCTTCCAGGTCGACCCGACCAGCGCCACAGACCTCCGGCGCGTGCTGGAGCAGGTGCGGGACGCGGCGGGCACGGTGGCCGGTGTCCTGCACCTGTGGAACCTGGACTTCGCCGGGACCGAACTCACGGCCGAGCTGCTCGCCGAGGTGGAGCGGCACGGCGCGTACAGCGTGATCGCGGCGGCGCAGGCGGTCGATCAGCTGGATTGGGCAGTCGCGCCGCGGTTCTGGGTGGCGACGGCCGGTGGTCCGGTCGTCGTGCCAACCGATCGCACCGCGCCGTCCCAGCTGCCGAGCTGGGGCATCCTGCGGGTCCTGCTCAGCGAGCACAGCACCCTCCGGGCCAAGATCATCGACTTCGATCCGGCCGCGGGAGCCGACGCTCGCTCGGCGCAACTGTTCGACGAACTGCTGCACGTGCGGACGCGGGAGGAAGAGGTCGCCTACCGCGGTGCGGCCCGCTTCATCGACCGCTTCGAGCATCTGTCCCTCGCCGAGTTCGAGGCCTCGACCGCGATTGCCACCACCGCATCCGACGAGCGTCCGTTCGTCCTGGCTGTTCCCGCGACACCCGGAATCGACGAACTCCGCTACGAGAGCTCGACACTGCCTGCCCTCGGCCCGCACGATGTCGCCATCCGCCCGGCGGCGACCGGCCTGAATTTCCGCGACATCATGCTGACCCTCGGCATGCTGTCCGAAGGCGCGGTCTCCGGTGGCTTCTACGACAGGAACATCGGCGTCGAATGCGCCGGCCGCGTCATCCAGGTCGGCTCGCAGGTCACCGACTTCACCCCCGGTGACGAGGTGATCGCCTTCGCCCGTGGTTGTTTCGGTTCCGCGGTGGTCACCCCCGCGCAGCATGTCTACCCGGCACCGGCGAACCTGTCTGCCACGGACGCCGCGACGCTGCCGATGGCCTATCTGACCGCGTGGTACGCCTTGGTCGAGGTGGGCCGTTTGCGGGCGGGCGATCGAGTGCTGGTGCACGCCGCCGCCGGTGGTGTCGGCCTGGCCGCGCTCCACATCGCGCAGCGGCTGGGCGCGACGGTTCTCGCGACCGCGGGCAGCCCGGAGAAGCGGGAATACCTGAGCTCGCTCGGTGTGGAGGGGGTCTTCGATTCTCGTTCGCTGTCCTTCGCCGACGACATCCGCGCGCGCTTCGACGGTGTCGACATCGTGTTGAATTCGCTACAGGGCGAGACCATTCCGAAGAGTCTGGAGCTGCTGCACCCGCACGGCCGGTTCATCGAGATCGGCAAGAAGGACATCTACGAGGACTACAAGCTGGGGTTGAAGCCGTTCGGCAACAACCTGAGCTACTCGGCGGTCGACATCGACCGCATGTTGCTCGAGTCGCCCGCCCGGTGTCGCGAGGCGATGACCGCGGTCCTCGAGCACGTCGCCGCGGGCACACTGCCCCGCTTGCCGCACACCGATTTCGCTGCCGCGCAGGTGACTTCGGCCTTCCGGTACATGGCGGGAGCCAACCAGATCGGCAAAGTTGTCGTCGAATTCGGCGCCGACACCGAGGTGCTGGTCCATCCGGGCACCACCGGCGCGGAATCGTTCGATGCCAACGGCACCTACCTGATCACCGGTGGCTACACCGGTTTCGGTCTGCGCACCGCGCAGTGGCTCGCCGGCAAGGGCGCACGCACCATCGTGCTGGTCGGCCGCCGAGCGCAGGTGGACGCCGAGAACGAGCAGCAGATCGCCGGCCTGCGCGCCGCGGGCGTCGACGTGGTGCTCGAACGAGCCGACGTCTCGGTCGAAGCCGAGGTGGTGAACCTGCTCGAGCGGGTATCGACGCTCCCGCCGCTGCGCGGTGTTTACCACGCAGCCATGGTCATCGCCGACGGCCCGCTCGCGACCATGACCGAGGAGGAGTTCCTGCGGGCGGTGCGGCCGAAGGTCGACGGCGCCTGGCATCTGCACACCCACACCCGGGCGCTCGACCTGGACGCGTTCGTGATGTTCTCGTCGATGAGCTGGAATGTCGGCACGCCGGGACAGGCCAATTACGCTGCGGCCAACGGGTTCCTGGACGCGCTGGCCGTCCATCGCCACCAACTCGGACTGCCCGCGCTGACCGTGAACTGGGGTGCGATCGCCGAAGTCGGGTTCGTCGCGCGCAACAAGCTCGACACCCTGTCCTGGCTGGGATGGACACCGATCTCGCCGGACCACGCGCTCGATTTCATCGGCCGCTGCCTGGTTCAGGGCGTCGAACGCGCCAGCGTCTTCGGGGTGAACTGGGCAAAGATGAACCAGGTCATGCCGATCGTGCGCAGTTCACCGCGGCTCGCGCATCTCGCGACGCAGGACACCGCGGGTTCGGCTGCCGCGTTCGGCACCGAGGGACTGCGCGCGGAGCTGTTCGAACTCACCGGCGACGATCGTCTGCCACGACTGACAACAGCTCTGGCACAGCAGATCTCCCGGATCTTCGACATGCCCGTCGAGCGCTTGGCCCGCGATGTCGGGCTGACCGATCTCGGGATGGACTCGCTGATGGCGGGCCAGATCCGCAATATGCTGGCCAAGCACCTGGAGATCGACTTCCCGACCATGGGCCTGATGCGCGGTCCGACGATCACCGAACTGGCCGAGGAAGTCCTCGCGCAGGTCCACGGCGAATCCCTCGGTGTCGCGCCGTCGGCAGCACCGGCCACCGGCCCCGAACGCTGGATCCGCACCGTGGTCGGCCGGTCCAACACCGCCTCGATACGGCTGTTCGCGCTGCCCTTCGTCGGTGGTGGCGCCTCGGTGTTCACGCCGTGGCCCGGCTACCTGCCCGACTCCGTCGAGACGGTGGGAATCCAGTTCCCCGGCCGCGAGGAGCGACTCGGCGACGTTGCGGTCGATGCGATGCCGGAGTTCGTCGCGCAACTGGCCGAGGCCATGCTGCCCCACCTCGACCGGACCTTTGTGATCTACGGGCACAGCATGGGCGGGCTGCTCGCCTACGAGCTCGCCAAATACCTCGAACAGCACTACAACGAGGTGCCGATGAAGCTCGTTATCGGTGGCTGGCCGGCGCCGACGCTGGTCGAGAAGTACGTGCGGAATCTGGCCCACATCCGCGACGGCTTCGATCTCGACATGGCCTCCGACAGTCAGGTACTCGAGGTCCTGCGCGACAACAAGCTGCTCGACATTCCGGTGGCCGAGGAAGCGTCGATCCTGCATTGGCTGCCGTCGATCCGGGCGGATCTGACAATGCTCGGCGACTACCGATTCGAGAACGGATATACGCTGCGTGCCCCGATCTCGGTGCTGCGCGGCGCCGACGACCCGGTGTTCGACGACGACCAGATGCAGGGCTGGGGCAAGTTGACCAGCGGCGGGTTCTCGCTGTCGACCGTGCCCGGCGGGCACCTGTTCATCCAGAACGCGGACCCGGGTGTGCTGCGCACGCTCGCCGAGGAACTGTCCGTCGAGGACACCTTCCCGAATTTCACCAGCCTGGCGTACGGGCGCTGAGCCGAACACTTTCCAACATCTCGAACGGGGAACAATGATGGAGCAGACGAAACGGTACGACGTCGTGATCTGCGGTGGCGGTCTGGCGGGACTGACACTGTCACGACAGCTCGCGCGGACCATGCCCGACCTCTCGGTGCTGGTCTTGGAACGCAGCGGGCACGGGATCCCGGACGGCGCGTTCAAGGTGGGTGAGGCGACGGTCGAGGGAGGTGCCCACTACTTCGGCGAACAACTCGGCCTTACCGGGTACTTGAATCGACGGCACCTGCACAAACTCGGACTTCGAATGTTCTTCGGAGATTCGCAGGGCCCGCTCGAGATTCGGCCGGAGCTGGGAGCCCGGCGGTTTCCGCGGGTGACGTCTTACCAGATCGACCGCGGCAGATTCGAACGAGACCTGCGCGAAGGCGTCCACGAGCTCGGGACCGAGCTCATCGAGCAGGCGAAGGTACTCGACATCGAGCTCTCGGACTCCGACGCGGACCATATCGTGCGCTTCGAAGTGGACGGCGAGAGCGGCGAACAGCAGGTGCGGGCGCGCTTCGTCGTCGACGCCTCCGGTCGTCAGCGGTTGTTGCAGCGCAAACTCGGCCTGAGCGCGCCGAGCCCGCACAAGATCAATGCGGCGTGGTGGCGCTTCCGCGGCGAGTACGACGTCGAACGAATGACCGATACCACGAACCCCGCGTGGCGCCCGCCCACGCAGGAACGCCGATGGTTCTCCACCAATCATTTGATGGGTACCGGGTACTGGGTGTGGATGATCCCGCTGTCTTCCGGGAACACCAGCGTCGGCATCGTCACCGACGACACGATCCATCCGTTCAGCACCTACGGGACCGAGAAAAAGGCCAGGAACTGGATCGGCGAGCACGAGCCGACACTGGCCGCGTTCATCGATGGTGCCGAACAGCTCGACTTCTTGCAGGTGCGCAACGCCAGTTACGGCTCCGAGCAGATCTTCTCCCACCAGCGGTGGGCCTGCGTCGGCGAGGCAGGCATCTTCCTCGATGCCTTCTACAGCCCGGGGTCGGACTACATCGCCTACACGAACACGATCACGACGCGCATGATCGAACTCGATCGCCGAGGCCGGCTGACCGCGGAGGTCGCCCAGACCTTCAATCGGTTGATGCTCGAGGACATGTGGCCCAACTATCTGGGGATGTACCACCAGAACTACTCGATTTTCGGCAGCGCCCCCGCCATGTTCACGAAGGTGATGTGGGATACCTCGTTCTACTGGGCACTGCCTTCGCAACTGCTGTTCAGAGGGCTGATCGGCAACGAAGACGCGGCGGCCGAATTCCACCCGATAGCTACCCGATTCAAGGGAATTCAGGCGCGCATGCAGGCGAATCTGCGCGCTTTCGGCGCGCAGGCCACGCAGCCGGACAAGTACTTGTTCGTGGAATACAGCAAGGTGCCGATCTGCGCGCAACTACACCTCGACCTGCTCACCGAGAAGACCGCCGATCAGACGTTCCGTGACATGCGACGCAATGTCGACCGGCTGGAAGCGTGGGCGGACTCCTTCGAGCAAGAGGTCGGCGCGCGGTTCGACCTGCCGACAAGGTCACCGGCAGCCGCAGGCATCCGGTGACCGAACAGACCGAACAGGAGCGGAAAGTGACACAGTTCGAAGGCCGGGTAGCCGTCATCACCGGGGGCAGTCGCGGAATCGGTAAGGCGCTGGCGCTGGCGCTCGCCGAACGCGGCGTGTCCATCGTCATCGGTGCGAAGACGATGGAAGCCGGTGGGCGACTGCCGGGCAGCGTGCCGGATACGGTGCGGGAAATCGAAGAACGGGGCGCACAGGCCCTCGGCGTGCGCTGCGACGTCCGCGACGAGGCGGACTTGAAGAACCTGGTGGACCGGACGATGGAACGGTTCGGCCGGCTCGACATCCTGGTCAACAACGCGGGTGCCATGTGGCTGCAGTCGGTCGAGCACACCCCGCACAAGCGATACGACCTGGTGATGGCGATCAACGCCAGGGCGCCATTCCTGCTGGCGCACCACTGTATTCCGCACATGCGGCAAGGCGGGTGGGGCCACATCGTCAACCTGAGCCCCCCGCTGGATCCGGAGGGCATACAGCACATGGGCGGCAAGGTGGCCTACATGTCGTCGAAACTCAACGCCACCCTGCTGACCCTCGGCCTGGGAAAGGAGGTCGCGGCAGACGGCATCGCCTGCAACACGATCTGGACGCGCACGCTGATCGGCACCCTCGCGACCCAGAATCTCGGCATCGGCAGCCCCTCGGATTGGCGGACCGAGGACATCGTCGTCGATGCCATCCTGGCTGTCCTGGAACAGGACCCGGCGACATTCACCGGAAACGCGCTGATGGACGACGACGTCCTGGCTCAGTTCAAGGGGATGACCGACCTGTCGCGGTACCGGTTCGTCCCCGATACCGAGCCGACCCCGATGACGTGGGAACGCTGGGACCTGATCGCCGAGGTCGCCCAGCAGATGTACTTCTCCGCGCTGGCCGCCGCCACCGGTGCGAAGGCGTCGCCTGGCGCGTGACATTCGGCTGTGCCGCCTACCCGAACGCGATGTCACCGAGCTGCGCATTTCCCGGTCTTTATTCAGGTAGGCTTACCGTGGGAAATGCGTAGTGGCACTGCAACTTCCGCAGTGTTGACGTCGGCGCGACGGCCCGTACCATGGCCTGGAATTCCCCCGATTCCGTTGATGGACCCGACCATGGCTACCGGAACCGAAATACACGCGCCCCGATAAATAGTCCGATGCGATAGAGGAGCTGTTCATGGCCGAGGAAACCGTCATCACCGGACACGATGCGATCGTCAAGCATGCGATCACCGCATTCGATAACCTTCCGATTCCGCCGGGAATCGAGCTGAAGCTGCCGCCGCCGTCGACCACGACCCTCGGCTTGCAGTACGAGGAATTCGTCGTCGGACAATCACTCTCGGCGACAGTCGAGATCCCGGCGCAGTACGGCAATGTCATGGGCCTGCTCCAGGGCGGTTTCCTCGCCGCCATGTTCGACGACCTGATGGCCCCACTCAGCTATCTGACCTCGAAGAACCCGACGACCACGATGGAACTGACAACGCACTTCATGCGCCCGGTATTCGTCGGCGAACGCCTGACCTTGAATGCCACGGTGCGCAAGCCCGGCCGATCGGTGATCTACCTCGCCGCCGAGGCACACAACGGGAACAACAAACTCGCGGCCACAGCGATCTCGACGATCCAGGTCATGCAGTTGCCGAATTCCTGACGGCCGAATAGACGCTGTACTACCACCCGGTAGTACAGCGTCTGTTCAGGCTGACAACCGCCATGATTCCGCGCGTACCGCGACGACTGCCGCCGCGATGCGACTACTCACCTGGAGCTTGGCGAGAATCCTGCTCACATGTTCTTTCACGGTATCCGCACTGATGAAAAGCCGGGCGCCGACTTCACGATTGGACAGCCCGTCGACGATGAGCACAAGGATCTCTTTTTCGCGACCCGTCAGCAGCGAAAGACGCCGGTAGGCAATGTGGTCCGGTTCGATGCGATCCGCATGCTCGACATTCGTGGTGGCGACGATTATTCCCGAGGCTGCCACATCCAGCGCATCGAGTATTGCCTTCGCGTGGAAATCCGCAGCCAACAACACGTCGACCTCGAGCGTCGTTCGCGCGGTGTCCTGGGGGACGAGCAGTGCGATGAGCGGTCGCTGGTCGAGTGAGCGCAAGCCCCGCACAACGGAGACGAGTGCGGCTTCCGGGCCCGTCGCCGCGTCGAGCAGCACGATGTCGGGCTGCCACCTCGTGGCCTTTTCCACCATCCCCGAGATCGGGGCCAGCGCGATCTGCCGATTCGGCCTGATCGCCTGCAGGAAGTCGATATTCATTGCGTGGCAGCTGGACTCGGCGACCATGATGCGACAGCACGGTAGTCGCGGGACAGCGCGACCGGCGGTGTCGGTCGCGGCGACTCTCGTCGGGTGGGATTTCG
This sequence comes from Nocardia sp. NPDC059195, assembly GCF_042754695.1. Lineage (NCBI taxonomy): Bacteria > Bacillati > Actinomycetota > Actinomycetes > Mycobacteriales > Nocardiaceae > Nocardia > Nocardia sp. NPDC059195. The sequence goes on from NZ_JBHZBG010000011.1 coordinate 118,978, forward strand.
GGATCTTCGGTTCCGGACTCGCAGCCAATTTCATAGACCCTTGACCTGAGATGACGACGTGTACTGAGAGAGGTCGGTTCAGTGGTGGACCGGCCGGCGAGTCAACCGAGCCGGAGATATCGCTGGAGCGCCAGTGGCGGCCACCGGGCGATGATCTCGGCGAGATCCTCGGGACGCTCCCTGGCCACCAGGTGCCCGGCGCCCAGGATCTGGATGACCGTGGCGTGCGGCGCCAAGCGCAGAAATCCCTCGACGTCGTCGTCGGCAACCGGTGTTCTGCCATCGGCCCGCACCAGCAGGACGGGCACGTCAAGGACATCGGCGGCCCGCCGAAGCTGTGGCATATGCGCGAGGACGTCGTCGACGAGCTCGGCATACGGGCCGTGTGTGGTTGTCGCGGTGAGGAATTCGAGTACGCGGGCGGGATTCATGGTTGGCACGACATCGACCAGCACCAAGCCACCGACCCGGGCGCGCACTTCGGTGTCCTCGAGGGCGACCAGCGCGGCGAGTCCCCCCAGGGACGCCCCGACAACAATGCATCCGGACAGTTCGGTGCGCACCATCGCGGCGACGTCGGCGGCGCACATCGCCGTCGACCGGGCGGAACCGCCGCTGTCGCCGTGCCCCCGCAGATCGAAGGCGACGCACCGATAGCCCGCCGTGACAAGCCTGCCGACCACCGGCTCCCAGACATGGGATCGCTCACCACCGGCATGTAGTAGCAGGACAGTCGGCCCCGAACCGACCGCCTGCCCACGCAGGATCGTGCCGTCGGGGCGTTCGATCTGCCGTAGATCGCGGGTCATGGAATCGTTCATGTGAGGCCTTCCGCGTTGCCCACGTCGTCGTCGAAGGTTCGACCCGACAAAAGCAGTGAATGCGTAATGCACTATCCGGCAACAAGTTACGGTGATCATGCGCGCAGTTTCCCCGTCGAAACCCGCCAGGTCGTAGCCTAAGCCGATTACTTTGACCAGTCAAGGTAAGGTGGCGATATGACTGCTCCCCGTGTGCGCCGCACGCCGGAGGAGGCGCGGCGCCTGATCCTGGATGCCGCCGAGCACCTCCTGGCAGAAGGCGGCGTCTCCGCTGTTCACGTCCGCGCCGTCGCCGCTAGCGTCGGCATGACCGACGCGGGTCTCGGATACCACTTCGGGACTCGCGATGGCCTTTTGGAAGCCTTGCTGCACCACGGCGGCACCAAAGTCGGATCAGGACTGCAACAGGTGGTGCAATCCTGTCTGGTCCAGCCGGCGGACCTCGGTGGATTCGTGGAAACCCTCGCGGCGTTCTATCGGCAGGGCTATGGCGAGCTGGCGATCGCGCTGCACGCCGCCGGATGGCGGGATCCCGGATCCGGGATGCTGAATCCGGTTGTCGAGGCGCTGCACGCGCTGCGCCCTGACAAGGGCGCGGGCATCCCCGTCGACGACACCCGACTCGCCGTCGCGGCACTGCACCACGCCGTGGCGACGGAATCCGCCTACGGGGCGGTCTTCCGTCGTAGCGCCGGGCTCACCGGACCCGATGCCGAGGACTGGCAGCCTCAGCTCCGCTGGTGGACCATCAATCTGGCCCGAATCCTCGACATCGAGCTCCCCGCACCGGCGTCCGGGGAATCCTCCCCCGCCCGGGAACGGGGGTAGGCGTTCAGCTCGGCTCGTCCGCGCCGGGAAACCAGACATCCTCGGCTCCGAGATCACCGACTCGATAGCAGCCGAGCGCGCTGATCATGAGACGTAGCTCGAATGCCAAGCAATCGAGCAGCCCGATCAAACCCCGGTCGGGGTCCTCGTCGGCCGCGATCAGCGCCGCGCGTCCGAGGCCGACGGCCGACGCACCGAGGGCAAGGCATTTCACCGCTCGACCGCCCTCCCAGATCCGGCCCGACGCCAGCAAGCTGTTGTCCCGGACATCGATGCGGCGCAGGCATTCCGCCAACGGCAAGCCGACCTGACCGAGAAATCCCAGTGGCGCCCAGCCGGTCCCGCCCTCGGCACCGTCGACGGTGACCGCGTCGGCACCGGCCGCCCAGGCGAGGGCCGCCGCCAGATGCACATCGCGGGCGGGCGGTAGCTTCACCCACACTCGGCACCGCGGATAGTTGTTGCGCATCAACAGGATCTGTCGTCGCAGGATCTCGTCGTCGAAGGTGCCCGGTGTGCCGCAGCGCAAGACGGGCGTCTGCGCGCCACCGTAGATGTCGACCAGGTCGTACTGCGCCGCAAGGTGTTTCGCCTGTGCTCGCGACACCATGGTCATGCCCCCCAGACCAGGCTTGGCACCCTGACCGACCTTGAGCTCGAATGCCAGCCGACCGGTCGCCGACAGCGCCGTGGCCGTGGGATCGCTGTAGACCAGGTTCCACACCTCGGCGTCGGCGTCTTCGGTGCTCTGCTGCACGACGACACCGCCGATCCCGTCGGGCACCGAGGCGGCGTACTCGGCGATCCGCGACAGCAGGGAGCTCGCTTCCTCGTCGATCACCCTGCCGTATCCGGCCACGGGGACGATGTTCTCACCGATCACCATGGGAATCCCCGCCGCGGCGGCCTGTGCTGCGACCGCGATGCCCAGATCACCCGAAGCGGCCGCGGTCGAGCCGAATGCCGAGATGTAGATCGGCGATGTCGCGTTCAACCCACCGATCACGGTGGTGAGGTCCACGTCGCCCGGAAGCGGTTCGCGACCGAGTTCGATCAGCGCTGCCATCCGCTTCGGGACGAAGATCGGCGGTACCAGCCGTGCGCGATCGAGCGCGTCGGTCGGTGCGCTGGGCGCACGCTCCCCGAACAGCGCCGAACCGTAGTCGGCCATGGCGGGAAAGGCCGCGCCGCGCCCCATCCGCGCGCGGCGGCGTACCTCGTACTCCGGGAACCCGGTCGCGGACAGGGCTGATGCCACACCGTCGGACCCGGTCACGGCCGCGCCTGCCCTGGCAGCTTGGGATAGGCCGTGGCCTGCCAGACCGCATCCAGCCCGCCGAGGAACCGGGTGAACCGCTCGACACCGAGCCCGAATCCGGCACTGGGCGGCAGCCCGGCCCGGACCAGCGTGAGATACCACTCGTATTTCGCGGGATTCTCACCGGTCTCCCTGATTCGCCGCAGCACCCGGCCATAGTCCGTTTCCCGCTCACTGCCGCTCATCATTTCTCCGAACCCGGCGGAGAAGATCAGGTCGAAGTTGCGCAGCACCCCGAGTTCCTGGGGGGACTCCCGGTCGTAGAAGCCCCGTGACCCTTTCGGATAGTCGGTGATGAAGAACGGGCCGCTCCTCGCCGCTGAGATGAGTTCCTCACCGCGCCAGTCGATTTCGGTGAAGTCATCGTGCGGGTGTCCGAGCTGACGCAGTTCGGCGACCACCTCCGCGTGCCGGAGCCGCCCGTAGGGTCGCGCGACCGTCTTCGCGAGCTCGGACCGGTCTCGGCCGAGAACCTCGAGTTCCCGGCCGCTCGTCGCGAGCACGTGCGCCACACAATGCCGGGTCAGCCGTTCGGCCAGCGCCATCGCCTCGTCACGAGACCCCCCGGCGAACTCCACATCGAGCTGATGGAACTCCACCAGGTGCCGGTGGGTCACCGCTGTCTCCAGTGGTTCGAGCCGGATATTGGGCGCCACGCAGAAGATCTTGTCGAAGCTGAGCAACGATGCCTGCTTGTAGAGGATCCCGCTGGTCATCAGCTTGTACCGATGGCCGTAGTAATCGATGTCGACCTGCTTGGCACCGCGCGCGCCCGGGTCGGTCACCGGACCGATGATCGGTGGCAGCAGTTCGGTGAATCCTTCCGCCGTGAGGAATTCGCGCGCTCCGGCGAGGAAGCTCTGCTGCAGCGTCAGAGCCGCGATCGTCCGTGGCGAGGTCAGGTGGGTATACGGGGTCGGCGGAACGGTCGGCGTCGATTCGGCACTCACACTATCTCCCTGAACGAACCATGATCGGTTGGTCGGCTACAGCACACGGTGTTCGAGTCGCCGTAGAGCTGCATAGGATTTCTGTATCCGCGCGGCGTCGCGGTCGACGAAGAACACCGCGCCCGGCGCGGAGTTGAGGTCGACCGTCGGGGTGGTCGGTTCCCGCTCACCCAGCCGAAAGCGCACGCTCTCGAACCCGGGCAGCCGGGCCAGCTCCTCGGCGAGCCTCGCCCGGGGAAACGGAAGCTGTCGATGGGCGATGAGATTGACGCACCGGGCCGCCGCCCGGCGGACGTACACCGACGGCCGCCGGGCCAACGCCCGGCCGGACCCGGCGTAGCAGTCCAAGGTCAGGTCGACCTGATTGGCGCCCGTGCACCGATCCAGTGCCGCGGGGTTGGCCAACCCCGACAGTCTGGCCCCGGTCTCGAGCAGCACCGGGCCGTCGCCGGTCTGGATCAGCTCGGTGTGCGCGGGTCCGTTGACTATGCCCAGTGCGTCCAGACAGCCTCGGACGTAAGCGAGTATCGCGGGCAGCCGTCCGTCGTCCGGGGAGAGCAGCTCCTCGAAATCATAGATTCTGTGTCTGCCCGCCACCGTCCGCTTGTGGCTGATCCACGCATCGGTGCACCAGTGCGTTCCGTCCCGGCTGACCGAGTTGACGACGAATTCGTCGCCGTCGAGATATTCCTGGGCGAGCACGGCGCTATTGGCCCGAAGCATCAGGTTCGTCTTACCCAAGATGGTCGCGACCGCCGCGCGCACATCAGCATCGGTCTCGCACACGAAGACGTCGTCGGATCCCGCGCTGTCCAACGGCTTGACCACCATGCGCTGTGGTCCCGCGTCGCGGCGCCACCGCAGCACGGCGTCGGCGTCGCGGCTTCGATACTGTCGCGCGGTCCGCAGACCCGCCGCGGCCACGGCGGCGTGCATCTGGAACTTGTCCCGCCGGAACTGGGAAAACGCCGGGTCGTTGCCGCGCACACCGAGTTTGTCCGCGATCTCGTCGGCGGCTTCGACACCGAATTCGCTGGCCGGGATCACGGCCACCGGATCGTCTTCCGCGAGCCGGTACAGGACATCACCGCCGTTGTCGGCGTAGCTCAGGTCCGCCGCGAAGAGATCGGTGGGCAGGCTCGCGGCGAAGACCTCGGGCAGTTCCGGGCGTGATCGCACGTGCACCAAGCGGTAGTCGGCCGCAGCACGCTCGGCGAGCAACGCGCCGGTGGACAGCGCGTCCACCAAAACCATGGTGGGGCGGGCCCTGCTCCTGTCCCCGATCATCGTGGGTCCAGTGCGTGGTCGGGTAGGCGGTCGTAGTGGCGCGCGACATGGTTGAGCATGCCGAACAGCCGGTCCGAGGTCAGGTCGCCCGGCCCGGCACGGGCGGACTCGGCGGGCAACGGGAGTCGGCCCCGCGAACCCCAAACCAAGGCACCTCGATCGTCGATCAGGCAGGTCGTGGCTCCGGCGTTGTCCTGGTGCAAGCAGAACGGAACGTCGAGCAGGCCACGGGCGAAGGCCTCGACCAAGGCGGTGCCGACGTCACGATGGAGGCCGAGTACGGCGTCGATCAGCAGCCGTGCCTCGGCCAGGATCTCCTCGCGGTAGCCGAAGTCGGCCGCTGCGGCGCGGGCGCGCGGACCGGCCGATTCCGCCGACGCCAGCCTCAGGGCGGCCACATTCTCCGACACGGACGGAATCTGCCATGCCTCCGATACCGTTTTCACGATCAACCGCTCGCACCCGGCATCACGCGCCAGCCTGGCACTGTCGCGGATCAATCGGGTGGCCCCGTCCGGAGTCCTGGGGAACAACCCCATGTAGGTGTAAGCCACGATGTGCCAGGTCGTGTCGGCCAGGTAGTCCTGCGCCAGCTGCCGTAAGGCCAGCAGCGCCCCCCGGTCCTGTTCGGGCAGGGTCCCCTGGGCGTAGCTGAGGGACAGATGCCGGATTCCGTGCTGCCGGAAGAAACACCCCTCCAGCACGGTCATCGCCACCAGCAGCGACGGCGGGCACAATTGCCCCAGCAGACATCCACCGAAACTCTCGATATGGCACGACTCGGTTTCACCCGCCAGGAATCGGCAGCCATCCGACCACGCGGCGACGGTGTGCGCGAGCGGCAACCGGCTGTACGGCAGGCAATAGGACACCGGCCCGCCTTCGGTGGCGTCCAAGCCCACCTCGACCAGTCGGCGGAAGATGGGCAGCGGCAGTGCGGTGCCGTGCCGCACCTGCACCGGGAATGCCGGACCGGGCAGCTGATCGAGCATGGCCCGGGTGACCTCGACCGGATGGGACACCAGCGGGTAGCCGTTCAGCTCGATGCCCGCAGCGAGCTGCGCCAGCGGAGTCCGGTGGTCGCCGACACGGGTGTAGCTGTCCACGGTCAGCGTTGCGGCGACCGGGAAGTCCAGCAGCCCGAGCTCGGCCAGCCCGGCCCGCATGGCCTCGGGACGCCCGAATCCCATCCGCGGCTGGACGACCAACCGATCGCGACGAGCGCTGTCGGCGATGAAGCGATCGAATCGGCCGCGCACGTCAGCGCCCCGAGATCAGCTCGACAACGGGCGCGCCCGTACGCGGATCGACCGTCCGCACCTCCTGTTTGTGCGGATCACCGGAACGCACCCGCGCCATGACGGTGTCGCGTCGGGAGAAATCGACCAGGGCATCGTGGTACAGCGTGCGCAGCAGCGCGATAGGCAGCCCGGACACCTCCGCGAGCCAGTCGGCTTCGGATTCGGTGCCCGGCTCGGCGCGCAAGGCGGCGTGATACCGGTCCAGCCTGCCGAGATGGTCGGCATGGCAACGTCGGAGGAAGGCCGCCAGGCGTTGCCCCTGGTCGGTGAAGGGGGAGAAGACGATTGCCGCCAGTGCCGACTCCGAGAGGCCGAAGGCCCGCAGGGCGTAGTCCGCGGCGATGGTTCGCCGTTCGCTGATCTTCGCCGGCGAGTCGTACCGGCCGAGAGCAAGATCGATGAGCCGGTCGGGCATCTCCTTCTTGCGCATCATCGCCTCGGCGAACTCGAGGTACTCGCCGATTCCGGCCGCGTAGCCACGTCCGTCGACCAGCTCGGCCCGCAGTCCACGCAGATGAGCCATCAGCGTCGGGTTCGCGCAATCGGACTCGGTGAAGCTGAAGGCCAAGTCGTCGAACCGGAAACCGAGGAAGTCGACGATCAGGTCCCAGTGATCGTGCACGCGATAGCTGACCACGTCGTAGATGGAGACGAAGCGCGGCTGTAGCGTCCGGTTGCCGACGGCTACCGAACGCTCGGCCAGCACCGCGTCGTCACCATCGCCGAACAGCTCGCGGTAGTAGGCGTCACCGATGCCGCGGAGCGCGGTCAACAGCTGGGAGAAGTCCAGTGCCCCACCACGATCCGGCTCGACGCCGGTTCCGCGAGCCAGCCGTCGAATCCACGCGGCGTACAGCGCCTGCTCACGTCGGGAGTCGCCGGTCATGATCGCGTCGACTCCCCCGTCCCACCAGCCCGCCCGACCGTAGAAGTCCGCGACCGCGAGATTGCAGCTGTTGCAGAACGTCGGCCGTCCGTCCCCGGCCGAGCGGTGGCCGTTCATGAGCACGTCGAGCCGATTGACGGTGACCACGCTCTCCGGCAACGGCAGGTCGACCCGGAACCGGCGGATCTCGGTGCGGTCGACGGTGAGGAGTTCGGCGCGGTCGTCGTCGAGCATCCGCAACGCCGCGTACACCCGGTCGATGTTCTCCATCACCGCGGTGGGCACACCGGCGTGTCGCATATTCGCCACCCGCATCGTGAAGGTGCGTCCGTGGTCGAGCTGCAAGCGCAACTGGACAGCGCGGACGATGGCGACGACATAGGTGCTGTCCTTGCCACCACCGTAGGCGACCATGACCTTGTAGTCACCGATGCGGTCGATGCCACCGGCCGCGTCGATCAGTGCCGCGCCGACAGCGTCGACGCCGCGCCGCTCGACATCGGACAGGTGACCGATCAAGCGCTGGAACAGATTCAGGTCGTCGTGCTCGGTCATACCGGTACCGCCTCGAAGCAGAAGTCGTCGATGATCTTTCGGATGCCGGCCTCGGCCTCGTGTTCGCTGTCGTGCAGCACGATGAACCGGCCGGAGTGCACGGCGTCGTAGGAACCGCCCTGACCCAGCACCTCACCGGGCGCGGGCAGCAGTTCGCGCCAGATGATCGGCACCTCGGCGCGCATGGAGACCGCCTCGACGACACGCACGCACCGGTCGGGTTTCGGCACCACCAGCCAGCCGCCGGAGGGATCGCCGACCTTGACCAGGAGCGGGACCGGCTGCTCGGCAAGCGCTTTGAGCCACACCTCGTAGAGATTGACGCCGAAGAGCTTGTTCAGCAGGTGGGGAACCTCGGACCCACCCACCCGTCCGCCGACCTCGAGGAACACCAACTCGGCATCGGCGGTCACGAACAGTTCGAGATGAAACGGGGTGGTTCGCAAGGCGAGTACGTCGATACACCGCTGGGTGAATTCCTCGATGCGGGTGCGCAGTTCCGATCGCTGCACGACCACCGACCCCAGCGGCGCACCGCCGACGAACGACAGACAATCGTTGACGTATCGGGAAACCACCTGGAAGTCGATCCGCGACGCGCCATCGGCGTAACCGTCCACGTGGTAGATGGCGCCGTCGACGAATTCCTCGATCTCGTACCCCGACAGCTCGATCGACGGCAACACCCGGTCGAGTGCCGCCGGATCCGCCACCTTGTGCACGCCGATACTGGCCGCGCCGTCGACGGGTTTGAGCACCACCGGAAATCCGGACCTGTGCGCGAAGGCCCGCACCTGCCGCGGACTCTCGCAGGACGCGAAGCGGGGCACCCGGATTCCGGCATCCGCCAGTACCTGCTTCATCCGCACTTTGTCCCGGTATCGAGCGACCTCCGCGGTGGTCGGTCCCGGAATCGCGAGATCCTCGCGAACCTTCGCCGCGACGCCGAGGGTGAACTCCGACAACGCGATCAGACGGTCGACCCGACCCACCCGCTCGGCCGTCCGCCGGACCGCGGCGCGCAGCAGATCCACATCATTGACGTCCTCGACCTGTTCGAGATGAGCGATCAGCGGCTCCCCCACCAGGACACCCGCGGCGCCGGCGCCATCGACGATGTAGCTCACCTGGTTGCCGACATGGTCGAGGAAGTCCTCATACCGGGTGAGTTCGTTGTCCCAACGCACTCCGTCGGCGAATCGAGGCCACCGATTGACTACGACGATATGCATCAGGACACCTCCGGTGTCAGCACGGGACTGCTGTCCCAAGGCGGAACCACGGCGGCCGCTGCCTGCCAGGACGAAAAGTTCGATACCACACCATGATTCAAGAAGCGACGGAAGTTCTCGATCGCGTCGTCGCTGGTGAAGACATCGAGATAGCCCAGGGCCAGCAGTTCGCGCCGCACCTGGTCGCCGGCTGACATCGCGGTGGTCAGCTTGCCGCCGACCACGCAGGGGACGGTGAGACCCCGCGCGCGCAGAGCCGTCAACAGCTCACTGGCACCGTGGTACCCGTGACCGTTCACGCTCGAGACAACCAGCAGGTCCGGGTGATCCACGGCGACCGCCTGCACGACCTCGTCGATCGGCGTGCACGGCCCGAGGTTGCGGACCGAGGCGCCCTGCTCTTCGAGCACCTTCTGCAGGTAGACCAGATTCCAGATGTGCGAATCGGATTCGACGGTGCTGAGCACGCATCGAAATCGTGCGTTCATGAGGGAACTCCAACCGGCGTGCTCGATCGGGCGGCGATCGCCGCGCGGAAACTCGCCATCGTGAGCGGAAGGAAGATCGAGCCGAACAGGCACAGCCCGATCGCCAGCCCGAGGATCAGGCGCTGCGCTCCCACCGCGGTACCCACGGTCGCTACCAACACGCCCGCGATCGGGTAGGACAGGAGGTTGAGCAAATAGAAGGGACCCATGACCTTGCCGAGATGCTCATGCGGGATGACCTTCAAGCGCTGAGTCCGGTTGTAGACGTTGTAGATCGCCACCCCCGCGATCACCGCGACGAATCCCACCGCGTAGACGGAGAAGGCCGCCGCGGCGCCGACGAGCAACAGCGCCGCGCACAGCACCGTGAATCCCGTGACCGCGATCATGCCGATCCCGAAGCGTCGCACCAGGAACGGAATCATCAGCAGATTCAGCAGACCCACCACGCCGACGGCGGTGTTGAGTAGTCCGTAGGCGGACTCCGCCGCGTGAAAGACCCCCGTCACCAGGGCGACATTGCAGGTGAGCAAGGCCGCGACCGACAGGTTGATGGCGAAGTTCAGAATTCCGAGCAGCAGCACCGGACGGTTGCCTGCCAGTAGCCGCCAGCCGATGCCGAGATCGTGCGCGATCGCGCGCGCCGATCCGTTCACGACGGCCTGTACCGCGCCACGTGGGAGCGGCAACCAGCACGCCGCACTGATCAGGAATACCGCGGCGGCCACCCCCAGCAGCCACACCTTGCCCAGATACACCGCCGCCAGCGCCGCCGCGGCGGGCCCGATCGCCATGGCCAGCAGCTCCATGTTCTGCACGAGCGACTGCATCGTCGCGACCCGATCCTCGACGGCCAGCCGCGGCACCATCTTCTCGACCGACATGCGGGTCGGCGCCATGCACAGCGACAGGAACCCGCCACCGATCATCAGGGCAGGGGTCGTCCAGGACGGAAAAGCCAAGCAGATCGCGCCGACGCCGCACAGGATCACGGCTCGGGCGACGCCGACCCGCCGAAAGAGCCGGGCGCCGCCGTCGCGGTCGGCCAGCAACCCGGCGAACGGGTAGGCCAGCAGACTGGGTAGCCACTCCAGCGCGAACGCGATGCCGAGGCCGGCCAGCGACTTCGTATCCTGGAAGATGAGCAGCGGAACCGCGAACAGCACAACCTGTTCGGCGATCAGGCCGAGCAGGACGCCGAAGGCGAACAGTCCCCGATCACGCGCCGGGGCCGACGGCGATGTCATCGCTACTGCTCCGCCTGCTCGCGCTCCCGGATGAGTGGCAGGACATGGGTGTAGAAGGTGCGCATTTCGGTGCGCGTCGGCCACCCCGAGAAGATGAACTCGCTGACCCCCGCGGCCTTGTATCGCACGAGGTACTCAGCGACCTCGGCATAGCTGCCGACCACGCACAGCGCGGGTCCGCCCCGGTAGGCAACGGCGCCGGAGTAGATCATCGGCGAGAGCCAGTCGTCGTCCGCCTCCTCGGCGAGACGGAACGAGGTCTTGACCGCGTGGGAATCGGACGTAGCCACGAATTGCTCCACCCACGCGCGATGATCCTCGTCCGGATCACGCATCGTCGCGGCCAGGTCGGTCAGCGCCTCGGCCCGGGTCTCCCGCGCCAGCACATGCATGCGGATGCCGACTCGGGTTGCCTTGTGTAGCACCGGTTGTGCGGCCACGGCGATGCCATCGGGGGTGTCGCCATAGCGAAGCCAGCAGTCACCGTGTTCGATGGCGGTTTCCTGAGCCACCTCCGAAGCGCCACTGATGTAGATCTCGGGCCTGCCACCGCCCTTGTATCCGAGCCCGAGTTGCGCCTGGTCGATCCGGTAGTGCTCACCGTCGAAGGTGAGCGGGCTCTCGCCCCGCCAAAACCTGTGCAGCACATCGAGGAACTCACGCGAACGCGCGTACCGTGCGTCGTGGGCGAGGAAGTCACCGTAGTAGGCCTGTTCGGCCGGGGAGATCCCGGCGACCAGGTTGAGCGAGATGCGGCCGTCGGACATCCACGACACCGTGTTGACGATCTGGGTGAACAGTGTCGGCGACAGCAGCCCTGGCCGATACGCGAGAATGAATTTCACCCGCTCGGTTTCCCGGACCAGGGCGCCGATCATCGGCAGCGGGTCCGGCATGTGATAGCTGATTCCCATGAGCAAAGAATCGACGCCGAGGGCATCGGCTTCTTGCGCGAAATCGACGATTCCGCCGAAATCGAGTGCTCCGACATCATATTTATCGGTGGCTTTTTGCTGGCCACTGTCGAGCGGCGAGCACCAGTGAAATCTCAGCGGACGAAGCATCGGCACCCTCAGAATTCTCTATATTTCCGATATTATCGCGGCCGCAATTTCCCGGTTCGACAAGTTCAGAATAGTCGGCTCGCCCGAATTCGACATCCACCCGATCGGGGGATCTTGTTCATCGTCATTGGGCGCCGACGTGTTCGAGCGGTCTGCCCCACTGCCCGCGATCGGCCCGCACCGCCGCGACCGCGGCCTCGACGCGGGTCGCCACGTCGAGCTTGGCGAGGATCCGGCCGACGTGTTCTTTCACCGTGTCGGGGCTGATGAACAGCCGGGCGCCGACGTCTCGGTTGGACAGCCCACCGACGATGAGCCGAAGGATCTCCCGCTCCCGCCCGGTCAGCCTCGATAATCGTTGCCGCATGGCGAGTTGCGCCGACGAGGCCGGCCGCACCGCGGGGATGACCGGAGCCGCAGCGACCATCACACCGGTCGCCACCAGCGCCAACGACTCAAGCACCGCGGGCACGCCGTAGTCGGCTGTCAACACGGCATCGACACAGGCGATCTCGAGGTGGGGAGTCCCGCGCGGCACGAGCAGCGCGACCCGCAGCGGGTGATCCAGTGACCGCAGCTCGCGAATGAGCGCGCCGAGGCTCGGCCGGAGTATTCCTGACACCTCGAGCAGGATGATGTCGGGACGACAGCGCAGCGCGTTCTCGACCAGTTCGTGACAGGTCGAGGTCCGGATGAGTGCCACCCGCTGGTCGACACCGAGAACCTGCTCGAAATTTCTCCGCGTGGCCGGGGAATCCGAGGCGATCAGCATGGTGTGCTCCCGCGGCGACACACGCTCGGTTCCGCCGAAGACACGATCGAGCTCGGCAATCGACATACCAGCCCCTTAGCTCAGTACTGACAAAGCGCGAATCCAGTTGCTGGACAGATGCCATCGATCACCACATCATCGGGGAAGCGCGTGTCATATCCGCGCGTTCAATCAATGCTCACAAATCCGTTTATCCGACCTAAGGATATGCGCCGTGTGATCAGCCGACATCCCCCCGACCGGGGGAGTGCGCAGCTGTTCCCCGCGGTGCCACAGTGCCTCAATCTATGAAATCCCATGCGGCACAGCCGATCTCACCGTATCGTGGGCGGCATCCCCGGCCGGCGGGACAGGGGAATCGAAAGGGTTGAGCCATATCCGCAGCAATTCCCCGCTCACCCGATCGGTATCCACGTATACCGCACGCGCGTGCACAATTACGTTATTGTTCACCAGCTGGATTTCACCGGGACGAATAGGCATGTCCACCTTGCACTCACACCTTTCATCCCATGTCTTGGCATTTCTGACCGGGTTGACTGAAGCGTAGGTCAGCGACCCTGAGATATGCATCCCCCCGTCCAGGTGGATGCATATTTCGAAGTGGCCTGCGTAAGGTTTGATTCGTCGTCGGCGGATCCGAAATTGGGGGCATTATGCCAACGCTGTTAGAGGTCACCACCCATCTTTTCCTGCAGGTCGCTGTCATCTTGATCGCGTATAGGGTTTTTGTTCTTATTTTTCGGAGACTGGGGCAGGCACAAGTCGTCGCGATGATGGTCGCGGGATTCGCGTTGGGTCCATCGGTGCTGGGTTGGGTGGCTCCGTCGGTGCAGGAGTGGATCTTCCCGACCGAGCTGGTGGTCGAGGGCATCGCCGTTACCCACCCGAACCTGACCGCCATCTATGTGATCGGGCAGCTCGGGCTGGTGCTCTACATGTTCATGGTGGGGGCGTCGTTCAAACTCGACATTCTCCGATCCCACAGTCGGCAGGCCACCGCGACATCTGCCGCCGGCGTGGTGGTTCCCCTGGTGCTCGGTGGCGTGACCGGATGGCTGCTCGTCGACGCCGGCGGATTCTTCACCGCCAAGGTCGAGTCCTGGCAGGGCGGACTGTTCCTCGCCGCGGCGGTGGCGATCACAGCTTTCCCCATGTTGGCCTGGATCATCTACGACGCGGGCCTGCTGAACACCCGGCTGGGCACGATGTCGCTGTCCTGCGCCGCGGTCGATGACGCGTGCGCCTGGGTTCTGCTCGCGACCGTCATGGCGACGACACAGGATTCCATGAGCGGGGCGCTCATCGCCGTGGGCGGTGGAGCGATCTACTTCCTGTTCATGGTGTCGGTGGCCCGGCGTCTGCTGGCCCGCTTCCACACCTGGACAACGTCACAGACTCGCCAGGAGGAATCCAGCTCGATCCCGATCAGCTATCTCTCGATCGTCTTGATCGTCGTTGTGCTGGCCAGCTGGTTCACCGATCTTGTCGGTATCTACTCGGTCTTCGGCGCGTTCATCGTCGGCGCCGTGATGCCCCGCGGCGAGCTGCTCGACCGCATCCTCGAGCGATTCGAGCCAGTGGTCGCCTATCTCCTGCTCCCCGCCTTCTTCATCTATTCCGGCCTCAACACCGAGTTGAGTCTGATCTTCCAACCGGTGGTGCTGGTCGCTGGGGCGGCCGTCCTCGCGGTGGCGTTCGCCGGAAAGTTCGGTGCCGTGTACCTCGCGGCTCGGTGGCAGGGCATGAGCCGGCGCGAGGCCGGTTCGATGGGCGCCCTGGCCAATGCCCGGGGTCTCATGGAGCTCATCCTGCTCAATATCGGCCTCAGCGCCGACCTGATCACCAGCCAGCTCTACACCGTCCTGGTACTGATGACGATCATCACGACCTTTGTCGCCGGCCCGCTACAGCGGCTGTTCGAACGGAGCGCATGGCGAAACGGGTTTGTCTTCGGACCGTCGGGCGAAGCCCCGAAGCCCGATCCTGACATCGCGGAGCAGGCAGCACCCCGCCAGCAGGCACCTGCCAGATGAACGACAACGCCGCGACAGGCAGCGTGCCTGCGACAGGAGAGATCATGGCGATCGACGTTCCCGGGTTCAGGATCGGGCACTGGTCGGACCCGATCGGCGAGACGGGCTGCAGCGTTGTCCTCTTTCCCGAGAACACGACCGCCTCTTGCGAGGTGCGCGGCGGCGCCCCGGCGAGCCGCGAGCTCGACGCGCTCGCCCCGGACAAGATGGTGACCTTCATCGACGATGGAACGACCGAGATCGATCTGGCCGCGATGATCCTCCTGCGTCCCGTTGATCCCACAGCATGGACGCACACGACGATCGGTGTGGTGGTCACCAATGCCAGAACCGAAGCCATCCGTTCGATCGGGCCGCGGTAGCGACGCGACACCGGATCGAGCTCGCACTGCGCCATCCACTATGGCGACTGTCACACTCCGGGGCACCTGATACGAAGGATGCATTGGTACCGTTGGTGCTGTCCTGAGTGCGAGAGTTCCACGGGGAGAACAACAATGGCGATCGAACCCGAGCCCCGCGAGTCCCCGACCAGAGGCGCACAACAACCACCGCACGCGGCGATCAACTCGCCGCCGACCTCGCCGCAGCACCAGCAGCCGCGGCATTCGACCCTGCTGTTGGTCACCGAAACACCCTTGCTGCGAACACAATTCGAAGCAGCGGTGGCCGCTGCCGCGGACTTCACGCTGGCCGGAACGTGCCGCGTACGAGATATCATCGCCGCCCACGAGCGGCTGCGACCCGACATCGTCATCGTGGACGGCGCTGTCGAATCGAACAGCGAGTGGCCCGGCTCGGCCGTTCGGTTGCAGGAACTCGAGTACCCACCGATGATCACGCTCGTCATCGACCGGGATACCGAACCATCGCCACTGGCCGACCGGGTAGATGCCATCTTGTCGGTGAAACTCGGAATCGCGGCCGTGCTCGAGGCCTTGAGGGTCCTGAAACTGGGGGCGGTGGTTTCGGTGGGGCCCCGATCACCGATATGCGCGGTGGATATGACCGCGAGCGATCTGGCGGAGCAGCTCTCGACGCTGACCAGAAGGGAACGCGAGATCCTGACCTTGATCGCCGACGGATTGTCCAATCGCCAGGTGAGTTCCCGGCTGTTCATCAGCCCGAATACCGTCAAGGAATATGTCAGCCGGATTCTCGGCAAGCTGGGGGTAACCAGCCGGATCGAAGCCGCGGTGCTCGCGGTGCAGGCGGAGATCCACGGGTATCCGGAGACGCGGTAGTACCGAGCCGATTCAGACCCGCAGCGCGGCGATCAATGCCGGACTCAATGCCAGCGCGGGCAAGGACTCGACCAGCAGGTCGACCAAAGCCTCTCGGGTGATGGGCTTGTCGATCATCCAGGCGAGGATGGTCTCCTCTACGAAGGCGATCCAGCCGCGAATGGCCAAGGTGAGCCGGGCCAGATCGGGGTCCTCGGGCGGCAGCGGCAGTTCGCTGACGATGAGATCGGCGATGGCGCCACGGGTTTCGTTGACATAGTCGGCCATGTCGGGGGTGACACTGGCGGGCCCGCGCAGGACGGAGCGGTAGGACGCGGAGTGCTCGGTGGCGTAGTCGACGAACCGTTCGATCGAGTCGCGCAACATGTCGAACAATGACAGTTCGCGGTTGGGCATGATCGCGGCGAAGAACTCGGCGCTCACATGCCGGGCGATCGCCTCGTGGAATTCCTGCTTGGAGGCGAAGTAGTGGAACAGCAGCCCGCGCGAGATGCCTGCCTGCTTGGCGATGTCGTCGACCGCGACATCCTCGAGCGATCGGTCGACCAGCATCTCGGCACCGAGGGTGATCAGCTGCAGCCGACGCTCCTCGGGGCCGAGCCGCACACGCTTCGTCTCTCCCGGACTCCTGGTACTCACAGCGGCCATCCTAGCCGCTACTGAATCCAGTTCAATAGCTGTTGACTCCGCCTCAATAAGACCGTAGGCTGCAATACATGAGTCGTAAGGTTACAGACAATGTTGTCGAACCCCGGGTCGCCGAAACCCGCCACGTGAAGACGATCATCGTCGGCAGTGGGTTCGCAGGGCTCGGCCTGGCCATCCGCCTGCGCCAGGAGGGTCGCGACGACTTCCTCGTGCTCGAGCGCGGCAGCGAAGTCGGCGGCACCTGGCGCGACAACACCTACCCCGGTGCTGCCTGCGACGTGCCTTCGCACCTCTACTCGTACTCGTTCGCACTGAACCCCGACTGGACGCGCTCGTTCTCCAAGCAGGGCGAGATCCAGGGCTACATAAAGGGCGTCGCCGAGCGCTACGACGTGCTCGACCGGCACATCTTCGACTGCGACGTGCAGAGCATCCGCTGGAACGATGCAGACGCGCAGTGGGAGATCGGCTCCACCAAGGGCAACTTCACCGCCGACACCGTGGTCTCCGCGGTCGGCGCGCTGTGCGAGCCGTCGCTGCCCGACATCAAGGGCATCAACGACTTCGAGGGCGAGATCTTCCACTCCGCCCGCTGGAACCAC
Source organism: Nocardia sp. NPDC059195 (assembly GCF_042754695.1). NCBI lineage: Bacteria > Bacillati > Actinomycetota > Actinomycetes > Mycobacteriales > Nocardiaceae > Nocardia > Nocardia sp. NPDC059195. The sequence continues at coordinate 136,257 of NZ_JBHZBG010000011.1, forward strand.
GACGCCGACCTCACCGGCAAGCGCGTCGCGGTGATCGGCACCGGCGCCTCCTCGATCCAGATCGTGCCCGCCATCGCGAGCAAGGTCGCCACCCTCGACGTCTACCAGCGCACCGCGCCGTGGCTGCTGCCGCGCTCGGATCGCCCGTATCTGCTGCCCGAGCGGCTGGCGTTCAAGCACATCCCCGGCGCGCAGCGCCTCTCGCGAGCGGCCATCTACGCCATCCGTGAGACCCAGGTCGTCGGCCTGACCAGGTTCCCCGTGCTGATGAAGGCCTTCGAAGCCATCTCGCGGGCCAAGCTGCAGATCGAGATCCGCGATCCCGAACTGCGCAAGAAGGTCACCCCGAACTACCGGATCGGCTGCAAGCGCATGCTGATCTCCAACGAGTACTACCCCGCGCTGGATCGCGACAATGTCGACGTGGTCACCGACGGCATCGCCGAAGTGAAGGCGGGTTCCATCGCCACCTTGGACGGCACCGAGCGCGAGATCGACGCGCTGATCGTGGCCACCGGCTTCCACGTCACCGACTCCCCGGTCTACGAGACGGTGGTCGGCCGCGACGGTCGCTCACTGTCGGAGGTGTTCGACGAGGTGGGCCAGCAGGCGTACAAGGGTTCGGCGATCGAGAACTTCCCGAACATGTTCTTCCTGGTCGGCCCGAACGTCGGCCTCGGCCACACCTCGATGGTGTTCATGATCGAATCGCAGATCAACTACGTCGCCAGCGCGCTCGCGACCATCGACGCCAAGGGCCTGCACACGGTGGAGGTCCGCAAGGATGTCCAGCAGGCCTACAACCGCGATCTGCAGGACAAGCTCGCCAAGACCGTCTGGAACACTGGCGGTTGCGCGAGCTGGTACATGGACAAGCACGGCAACAACACCACCCTGTGGCCCGACTTCACCTTCCGGTTCCGCAGTCTCACAAGACAATTCGATGTCGACGCCTACAATGTGACAACCGCTGGCGCCTCGCGCGCCGACGATCAGAAAGTGGTAGCCCAGTGAGCAAAGACGCTTACTTCACGAACAAGGTCTGCGTGATCACCGGAGCCGGTTCCGGCATCGGCCGCGCACTGGCCGAGAACCTGGCCGCCCGTGGCGCCAAGCTCGCGCTCTCCGATATCGACGCCGAGGGCCTGGCCCAGACCGTCGCCTCCTGCGAGAAGCTGGGCGCGCAGGTCAAGTCCGACCGGCTCAACGTGGCCGAGCGTGAGGCGTTCCTGCTCTACGCCGATCAGGTGAAGGCGCATTTCGGTGTCGTGCACCAGATCTACAACAACGCGGGCATCGCCTACCACGGTGACGTGGTCAAGACCGAGTTCAAAGACATCGAACGCATCATGGATGTGGACTTCTGGGGCGTCGTCAACGGCACCAAGGCGTTCCTGCCGATGCTGATCGAGTCCGGCGACGGCCACGTGATCAACGTCTCCAGCCTCTTCGGCCTGGTCGCCGTGCCCGGCCAGGCGGCCTACAACTCGGCCAAGTTCGCGGTGCGCGGCTTCACCGAGGCGCTGTACCAGGAGATGAAGGTCGCCAAGGCGCCCGTCAAGGTCACCTGTGTGCACCCCGGCGGCATCAAGACCGCGGTCGCCCGCAACGCCACCTACGCCGAGGGCATGGACGGCGCCAACGCCGCCACCCTGTTCGACAAGTACCTGGCGATTCACAGCCCGGAGATGGCCGCGCAGACCATCACCGAAGGCGTGCGCAAGGGCCAGGCCCGCGTGCTGATCGGCTGGGAGGCCAAGCTGCTCGACGTGAGCGTGCGCTTCCTCGCCTCCGGCTACAACCGGATCTCGGCCGTCGTCAACGGCCGCTTCATGCCGAACTGAGAAGATCCAGGAAACTCCATGCGCGAGTTCAAGATTCCACTGCCGATCGCCCGCACGGTGCTCGACCCGGTATTCCGGGTGACACTCAACGCGCGGCTACCGGTCGTGGTGCAGCGTGTTCTGCTCGACGCGGTCTCCCGGCTGCAGCTGGTGCCCGGCGGTTCCGTCGTGCAGCACCTGCAGCTGGGTGGGCGCCCCGCCGAGCGCGTGATCGCCGAGACCGCCATTCCGGGTTCGCGTACCCGCGCGGTCCCGCCGGAACGTGCCGCGGGCGCGATCTTGTACCTGCACGGCGGCGGCTACGTGGTCGGTTCGATCGCCACACACCGTTCGCTGGTGGCCGGGCTCGCGCGGGAGACCTCGTGCGCGGTGTATTCGCTGGACTACCGGCTGGCACCCGAGCACCCGTTCCCGGCCGGTCTCGACGACGCCGAGGCCGCGTTCCTCGACCTGGTCGGCAACGTCGGCTACCGACCCGATCAGATCTGTCTGGCCGGTGACTCGGCGGGCGGCGGCCTGGCGATGGCGCTGGCCCAGCGGCTGATCGAGCGGCATCAGATGACGCCGGCCGCACTCGGCCTCATCGCACCGTGGGTCGACCCCACCGAGGTGCCGAGCAGGGACCGTGATCTGGTGATCAACCGGGCGTGGTCGCGGGCGTGCGCCGCCTACTACCTCGGCGACGCCGCCGCGACCGAAGCGGGTTACGCCCCGCTGTCCGGAAACCTGATCGGCCTGCCGCCCACCTATGTGCAGGTCGATGTGAGCGAACTCCTGCACGACCAGTGTTGCAAGCTCGTCTCAGCCTTGCGTGGCGCGGGCGTGCACGTCCGCTTCACCGAAACCCGCGGACTTTGGCATGTCGCGCAACTGCAGGCCGCGCTGGTCACCGAGGCAGCGCTGGCCCTCAGCGAACTCGCAGAATTCCTGCGAGAAGCAATTCAGCCAGTATCGATCGACGATTTACGATAAAGCCTGGTGACGGGCAATTCGGGCGGCGATATCGCGACCCGCGCGAACGTGTCGTAGATTACTGGCGAGTAGAACCCACTGGAAGGGCACAGATGCGAGAGTTCGAAGTTCCGGCTTCCTACACCATCCCGGACGATGCGAACAATTCCGACAACGTCTTCCGCTTCGCGCAGGAGACGCCGAACACGGTCTTGTTCAACGTCCCGAACGGCAGCGGCGGCTGGAACGACGTCACGGCAGCTCAGTTCGAGAAGGCCGTCACCGGCGTTGCCAAGGGCTTGATCGCCTCCGGCATCGAGCTGGGCGACCGCGTCGCGATCATGGCGGCCACCCGCTACGAGTGGTCGCTACTCGACTTCGCGATCTGGGCCGCCGGTGGCGTCACCGTCGCGATCTACGACAGCTCGGCCGCTGAGCAGGCCAAGTGGATCCTGCAGGATTCCGAGACCAAGCTGCTGGTCGTCGAGAACGACAAGCACCGCGCCACGATCGACGAGATCGAAGCCGGTTCGCTGACCGCGCTGGCCGAGACCCTGCAGATCGACAAGGGCGCGGTCGACACGCTCACCGAGCGCGGCGCCGATCTCGACGATTCCGTCGTGCACAACCGTCGCAAGCTGGTCGGCGCGGCCTCCCCCGCGACGCTGATCTACACCTCGGGCACCACCGGCAAGCCCAAGGGCGTGCAGCTGACCCACGCGAACCTCTACGCCGAATCGCGCTCCGGCGGTATCGAGCTGTCCGCGTTCGTCACCGAGGGCCAGAAGACCCTGCTGTTCCTGCCGCTGGCGCACGTGTTCGCCCGCGCGGTCGCGCTGATCTCCTTCGATTCCAAGGTGACCATCCGCCACAGCTCGGACTGGACCACGTTGGTGGAGCAGTTCGGCGACTTCAAGCCGGACTTCATCCTCTCGGTGCCGCGCGTATTCGAGAAGGTGTTCAACTCCGCCAAGCAGAAGGCGCACGACGGCGGCAAGGGCAAGATCTTCGACGCGGCCGCTGAGACCGCCATCGCCTACAGCACGGCGCTCGAGACCAAGGGCGGCCCCGACCTGCTGCTCAAGGTCAAGCACTTCGTCTTCGACAAGCTGGTCTACAGCAAGCTGCGCGCGGCCCTCGGTGGCCAGTGCCTGGCCGCTGTCTCCGGTGGTGGCCCGCTGGGCGCCCGCCTGGGCCACTTCTTCCGTGGCGCCGGCGTGACGATCTACGAGGGCTACGGCCTGACCGAGACCACCGCCGCGTTCACCGTGAACACGCCCACGTTCATCCGGGTCGGCTCGGTCGGTCGCCCGATCCAGGGCCACTCGGCCAAGATCGCCGAAGACGGCGAGCTGCTGCTCAAGGGCTCGGTCGTGTTCGACGGTTACTGGGGCAACGCCGAGGCCACCGAGGAGTCCTTCGTCGACGGCTGGTTCAAGACCGGCGACCTGGGTGCCATCGACGCCGACGGCTTCGTCACCATCACCGGCCGCAAGAAGGAAATCCTGGTCACCGCGGGCGGCAAGAACGTCTCCCCCGCGATCCTCGAGGACTCCCTGCGCGCGCACCCGCTGATCAGCCAGGTCATGGTCGTCGGTGACGGCCAGCCGTTCATCGGCGCGCTGATCACCCTCGACCCGGAGGCCCTGCCGGGCTGGAAGGATCGCAACGGCGTCGCCGCCGACACCGCGATCGAGACCCTGATCGAGAACCCGACGCTGGTCGCCGAGGTGCAGGCCGCGATCGACGAGACCAACAAGAAGGTCTCCAAGGCCGAGGCGATCAAGAAGATCCGCATCCTCCCGGTCGACTGGACCCAGGAGGGTGGCGAGCTCACCCCGAAGATGTCGCTCAAGCGCGCCGTCGTCATGAAGCAGTACGCGGGCGAAGTAGACAAGATCTACTCCTGACCCTCGCTCGCGAAAGGCCGGTTGCGTATCCGCAACCGGCCTTTCGGCTGTCTAGAACCGTTGCGCCGCGAATTGTGCTGCGGTGACGGTCATTCCGTTGATGCCGTAGAGCGTGTGCAGGGCATTGGGTTGGGCGAGTGGGGAACCGTCGCAGATGTTGTCCGCGTCGATACACAGGTCGATGGTCTTGTCCTTGTAGAGCGCGCCGATCGAGACCGGGGGCGCGTCGGCGTCGCGCATGAACCGATCCGACGGTTTGCCGAACAACGCGACCGCCGCGACATGCTCGGCCACCTCGGCCGCCATCGGCTCGGGCAGATACATCTCGTACTCCGGCGGCACGCCGTCGGGCACATCGACGCCGGTCGCGAACCCGGCCAGCGCCGCGCCCTGGGAGTACCCGCCGAGGACGATCCGCGCGTTGGGGCAGTTCGCCGCGATGTATTCGACGCGGCGCTGGGCATCGCTGATCCCCCGCACGACGGTGTGCGCGAAGGCGAGCCGATCGGTGAAGTCGCTGCTGGCCGGATAGTCGACGCCGTACGAGCCGACCGAGCGCCCGCCCGCGTTCGCGCGCAGCGCTTCGACGAAGGAAATACCGGTCAGACCGAGTTCGCCACCCGGCTCGGCGGTCCCGCGAGCGAACACCACCTCGATATCGGAACAGGGCGCGGCGGTAGCGGATTGGATGGGCGATACCAGGGGAATCGCGGCTGCCAAGAAGACTGCAGACACGAATCGCGAGAAGGAACGTGCTGTCATGCCGCGCAGACTACCGACCGCGAACGTTCACCAGCGCCTCGGCCACCGGCGCGCCGACAGCCCGACCTCATCGCATTACGATCGTGGTACGCTGTGTCGTGTTCGATGACATCCTGTGGACACCCGCGTCAGAAGCTCATATCGCTCGACACCAAGTCGAGCCGCACGAGGTGAGGGAGGCAACTGAGCGGCCGTTCCACACGATGCCCGGCCGAGAAGGCACCACACTGCTCCTCGGTCGCACGTATCACGGCCGGTACCTGCTGGTCGTGTTCGCGTCCGCCTACGACGGTCGCGCCTATGTCGCAACTGCTCGCGACATGACCGACGCAGAGCGGCGCGTGTACACCCGGAAAGCGAGATGACTATGGGTGATCTAGACAAAGCACGCGACTACTACGACAACAACGACATCGCGGACGAGATCGAAAACGCTGATCTGACGGCACACCCTGGCAACGCCCCCGGTAGCGCGATGGCTTCATACAGCGTTCGCATGCCCGCCGCCGTACTCGAAGAAGCCCGCGAAATCGCCAAGGTTCGCGGCATTACGACCGGCGCGTGGTTGCGAGAAGCCATCGAGGCGATGATCTCACGAAACCGCGACGACGAGGAATCGGTCCCGATCTCCGTGCTGCTGGCGGCCGCTGAGGAGTACCGGCACCGAAAGGCCTCCTGATCGCGACTCAGCCCGGCCGGCAGGTAGCGACGTAGGCTCAGTTCATGGCGTTCTTGCGGGCAGTGGCCGGAATCGTGGCCGCTGCGCTGGTACTCGGCGTGGCGGAGTTGGTCGCGGTGTTCACCGGGGCAGGCAGTGCGCCCGCGTACGCGCTCGGGGCGACGGTGGTCGACCACACTCCCGATGGGATCAGGGAGTGGGCGATCTCGACCTTCGGGACGAACGACAAGGCCGTGTTGTTCGTGTGTATGGGCATTGTCGCGGTCGTCGTCGCGGGGCTCGCCGGGGTCGCGGAACGGACGGCCCGGCCGATCGGGTCGGTCGGATTCGCGATTTTCGGGGTGGCTGCCGCCGCCGTCGGCGCTGGCAGAATCGGCGGTTTCTCCGGTGCGCTGCCCGCGCTGATCGGTACTGCCGCCGGGATTCTCGCGTTGCGAGGGCTGACCCGGCGGATCGACGACGCAGCTGATTCAGTGCGATCAGCGGCGAAACCTACTGCATCGAGATACCCCGGTTCGGCACGAGGCGAGGCGGCCACGTCCAGTGCGGCCACTGCGACGCCGGACGTGAGCGGCGATCGAATTCCATCGCCCACCGGCACATCGATCGCCGGGCGGAGGCGAGTGCTCGGCGGTCTCGCGGCGACCGGGGTGTTGGCTCTCGGAGCCGGGCTCGCGGGGCGGCTGTTCGGCGGTGCCCGCCGCGATGTCACAGCCGAGCGTGCGACCGTCGAATTGCCAAGGGCAGCAACACCATTGCCGGACCTTCCGCCGGACGCCGATCTACGATTGCCCGGGCTCACCTCGTATATCACCCCCAACAGCGACTTCTACCGCATCGATACCGCGCTGATCGTTCCCCAGGTATCCACAGACACCTGGTCTCTGCGCATCCACGGCATGGTCGAACGCGAGATCCAGCTCAGCTGGGACGATCTGCTGCGCCGCACGCCGGTGGAACACCTGGTGACGTTGGCCTGCGTCTCCAACCCGATCAACGGCGACCTGATCGGCAACGCCCGCTGGCTCGGCTACCGCCTCGACGAACTGCTCGCCGAAGCAGGCCCGCTTCCCGATGCCGACATGGTGCTGTCCCACAGCAAGGACGGCTGGACCGCGGGCAGCCCGCTGTCGGTGCTCACCGACGGCCGCGACGCGATCCTCGCCATCGGCATGAACGGCGAACCACTGCCCGTCCAGCACGGCTACCCCGCCCGGCTGGTGGTCCCCGGCCTCTACGGCTACGTCTCCGCCACCAAATGGGTCACCGAACTCGAGGTGACCCGCTTCGACCAGGCCACCGCCTACTGGACCCGCCGCGGCTGGTCGGCGCAGGGCCCGATCAAGACCGGCACCCGCATCGACACCCCACGCGGCCGTGGCCGAATCCCGCAGGGCCGCACCGTGATCGCCGGCGTCGCCTGGGCCCAGCATCGCGGTGTCACCGGCGTCGAGGTCCAGATCGACAACGGCGACTGGCGCCCGGCCCGACTTTCGACCGAAGTCACCACCGATACCTGGCGCCAATGGGTCTACGACTGGGACGCCACGCCCGGCCAGCACACCCTGCGCGCCCGTACCACCGACACCACCGGCCAGCCCCAAACCGCTGTCGAACAAGACGTCATCCCCGACGGCGCAACGGGCTACCCCACCCTCACCATCCAGGTGCAGTAGCTGTCGTCGCACGGAGAGGCTCCCAGTTGCCGGCAAGATGCCGCCGTCGGGCGGCGAGATCGACTGGAAGCGGTTGAGCGAGCTGGTGCTGTGAGCCCGTCTGCCCGTCGCCCACACGAATGCGCAACGGGCAGATGTACTTCGCGATCAGACCGACGCATCTGCTTTCGCGGGTTCGGACCTGCCTGCGCCGGACCTACCGTGGCCGACGAACAGCGCTGACGCGATGATGCCGATCACCAGGATCGAGGCGGGCAGGATCATCGACTGGGCCAGCGAGGTGCTGAATTCGTCGACGATCTGGGGCGGGAGCGGGCCGGTGGCCGCGCCCTCCCCGACCGGGCCGCCACCGCCGAGGCCGTTGGCGGTCAGGCGGGCGGCGATCAGGGCGCTGATCGCGGCACTACCGAGGACCGAGCCGACCTGACGGGTGGTGTTGTACACGCCGGCGCCCGCACCGGCCTGGGCGACCGGCAGGTTGTGGGTGGCGGTGGTGGCCAGCGGGGCCCAGATGCAGGCGTTGGCGAGGCCCGCGACGCCGGCGGCGATCAGGAACCAGATGATCGACGAATCCGGCGTCATGAGCACGCCGAAGATGAAGACCGAACCGGCGAACAGGGTGAAACCGATGGTCGGCAGCAGGCGCGGTGGCAGCCGGTCGGAGATCTTGCCGATGAACGGCGCGGCGAAACCGGTGATGATCGCCATCGGCGCGAAGACCAGCGCCGAGACGGTCGGCGACATCTCGCGCACCGACTGCAGATAGAAGTACGTGGGCACCATCATCGAGGTCACCGCGGCGCCCATCGCGGCGATCGCCAGATTCGACAGCGCGAAATTGCGGTCACGGAACAGGCTCAGCGGCACCAGCGGTTCGCCTCTGTTGCGCGCCTGGTTGATCACGAACACGACCAGCATCACCACGCCGAAGCCGATCAACAGCCAGATCCGCAACGACCAGTCCTGCGAATTGCCTTCCTGGATACCGAAAACCAGTGCGAGCATGCCGATTCCGCTGAGGATCACACCGACGATGTCGAACTTGTGGTCGCTGGTCGGCAGCGCGGGCACCAGCCACACGGCCAGCCCGAACGCGATGATGCCGACCGGCACGTTGACGAAGAAGATCCATTCCCAGCCGAGGTTGTCGACCAGCACACCACCGAGGATGGGGCCGATCAGCGTCGCCAGCCCGGCGACACCGCCCCACAGGCCCATCGCGGCACCGCGCTTGTCCGGCGGGAAGGTGCGGGTGATCACGGCCATCGTCTGCGGCGTCATCAGCGCCGCGCCGATGCCTTGGGCGGCGCGGGCGGCGATCAGCATGCCGATGCTGCCGGACAGGCCGCACCACAGCGAGGCGGCGGTGAAGATCGCCAGGCCGATCAGGTAGATGTTCTTCGGCCCGAATTTGTCGCCGAGACGGCCGGTGACCAGCAGCGGCACCGCGTAGGTGAGCAGGTAGGCGCTGGTAACCCAGATGACGTTGGAGATATCGGTGCTGAGCTCGGTCATGATGGCCGGATTGGCGACCGCGACGATCGTCATATCCAGCAGGATCATGAAGAACCCGACCACAAGCGCGAAGAGCGCTAGCCACGGATTACGTTGGGTGGTCATCGAATTCGTTCCAATCGAGGTGAGGGATTCAGCTTCGGGCAGCCCAGCGGGGCCGGGGCGCGGCGTCGGGGTGATCCCCCTGCGGCCATTCGTGGGCGTGATCGTCGGTGATCCGTTCGCCGGTGTCGGGGTCGAACTGCTCCCATGGCACGGCACCGCTGCCGAGTTCGGCGGCGAACTCTTCGATCCAGGTGAGTTCGGCGTGGAGATTGGCGCGAATGTATTCCAGGACAACGTAATAGCGGCGCGGGATGGCGCGGCTGCGCGTCCAGTCGAGCAGCGCGTCCATGTCGGTCCGCGACTGGTTCAGGTATTCCACGCGCTCCTCGAGCAACGCGACGACCTGCTCCTGCGGGAGGGTGTGCGCCTCGGCCAGCGCCACCCGGAAGATCGGATACTCCTGCACCGGCGTACGCAGCAGCTCGGCGATCCGCCCGCGCAGCGCGGTTCGCCCGGAATCAGTGATCCGATAGGTGGTCCGCTCCGGCCGATTCCCGGCCCGACCGACCCCCTCCGCCGCCACCATCTCGTCATCGGCGAGCCGGGCAACGACGTGATACAGCGACCCCGGCCGCACCTTGACCAGCAGATCCTCCCGCCGAGCGATCAACAGCTGATACATCTCGTACGGATGCATCGGCCGCTCATCGAGCAACGCGAGCACCGCGATAGCCAACGGTGTCATCGCGTTCCGCCCTGACTGCCCCACCCCGCCACCTCCACTCCAGCTCTATGTTCCAGACCAAATATTCCAGTAGAAATATACGGAGCGGGACATAGCATGGCAAGGCTGAAACCAACCGATTGCCATGTCTCGAGCAACCTGGCCGAGCCGGCGGTGGGCTGCGCCGGGGCAGAAGGGCGAATTGCCGGCGTAGTAGCGCTGCGGCGTCCAGATCTGGGGCGTCGATCTGACAGGTGCGGCCACGGTTGGGAACCTCGACGTCGCACACCACTACGCCGGGCTGTGCCGGACTCCGTTCAGCCGCGGGCGGTGGCGCCCCGAAGGGGATGGACCCGGTCGGATATAGATCGAACAGGTGCGCCGTTCATCACGATGAAATACCGTGAAAGTGGTTGCGAGGCCGGGAAAAGCGAGCTGGTTGGCTCGCCCATTCGTACGGGCATGACACGCCCAACTCGGGTGGCCACGAACACTCACAGCCGAGGTGAAACCATCATGTCGTCCGGTCAGTTCCTCGTCGGTTCAGCCATCATCGTTGTCATATTGGCAGTCATACTGCTCGGCACCGCTAGAACCGAGCTTCGGAAACGAAGCAACGCCGTTGACGAACAGGTCGCGCTCGGAATGATGGAATCGGAAGTTGTTGCGCTGCTGGGGTATACGAACAAGCAGGTGAGCACCGAAGAGATCCTCGCGAGTTTCACAGTCGTCGTCACGGACGGGAAGTTGCCCAGTCAGCGCTTCTGGAGCTATTCCAACAAACCGCGCGGCTACAACACCGATCTCGTCTTTCAGGGCGATCAACTCGTGCGTGTACGACAGACGTCGAGGCGAACGGGCGAAGTCGTTCGAGACGAGGAAATCTCGGATCCGGTCGGCGCACAAGCGGACAAGGTCGTCATGGCCGCGCGGCAGCTACCTCCCGGCGAAGCCGAGGATATTCAGCGCGACTTCGCGAAGGTCGCGGACGCTTGGGGTGCGAGGGCAGTGCTTGTAGTGGCCGCGGGCGACCTGCGCGGTTGGATCGCAAAGCTCCTGGCGGACAACGCTGCTGAGAGCTTTACAGATTTGCGCATCGACGTGGAGGTCTCCGAACGTCCTCCGCGGGTTCGGCTCATCGCGATCAGCGAGTCGCTGCTTATCGCGGGCCGACCTTCTGCGCGGGCCTATCGAATCGTGCATCAATTGGACGGTGATTTCGCCGTATACGGCCATCCAGGCATGTATCGGTAAAGCCCGATCGTGACGGAAGATCGTTGCGGACTTCACCGACGCCATGTCGATCCGTAGTCGTCCAGCGACGACCCGTCCAGGGCGGTGCCGGGTCGTGCTCGGTGGTGGTGTTCCTACGGGACCAGGACCATTTCCGGGTGCAGCAAGGTGGCCGGTAGCTGGGCGAGGTCGTCGTATCGACCGAGCGTCGTATCGAAGAAGCTGCGCAGGTAGTCGAGTTGCACATCGAGTGACTTGCGCGGATCGATGGTGCCGACGACCTGCGACGCGGCAGCGGAGGGGATGAGGCCCGCGGCGACCAATGGTGCGGCGATCAACTGGGTGTCGCAGAACGACTGATGTTGTGCGCCGTTGAGGCGGAAATTCAGTTTCGGGCCGTGACTGGTTGCCCAGAACTGTTTCCAGCTCGGGACGTCGTCACGGTCGTGGCCCTCACCGTTGATGAGCATGAAAGGGCGGTCCAGCCCGTCGGTGACAACCGAGCCCCAGAGACGGCCATCGAGGTTGGCTGCCGCCGCGATCCGGCGGTCGTCGTGCATTGCCTGGGCCGCGGTGGCGCCGCCGAGGGAATGTCCGAACATCCCGACCTTCGATACATCGAGTACGCGGGCGAGGTTCGCGGGCAGCGGGTGCTGGTCGGCATCCGGGTTGTTCCCCGCGGTGATGTCGGCGAGCCTGTCGAGCACGAACCGCGTGTCGGCTACCCGCGTCTCTATCGCGATAGCGCCCTGAGCCTCGACTTCGCCGGGATCGGTGGTCGGCGGCAGGAGGCTGCGTTCGATCCGCCCGCCGGGGAATTCCGTCGCCAATGATTCGTAGGTGTGACTCAGGGTGACCACAACAAAACCGTGGCTGGCAAGGTCTTCGACGTGCGCTGTACTCAGCTCACGCGGCATGCCCATACCCGGCGAGAACACAACGATCGGGCGCGGCCCACGAGAGATCTCCGCGGGCGCGCCGAGGTGGCCGTGGCTGGGCGCGATCGTCAATCGCTCCGTCGACGCTGCCCCGATCTGAGCGAGACTGTCGGCATAGATCCGAGTGAGACTGGGAGAAAGCCAAGGCCGCGCAGGCGCTCCCGCCACATCGGCGGCGGGATACCAGATGCTCACCATCAATTCGCGCGGCGCGCTCGGCTTGTACGGATCGCGCCGTGAGGAATCGACCAAATGCATGTCTGTTACACCGATTGCCTCGGCACCAGATGGTTCCGGCAGGGTAATGAGCACCGAGTCCTGTTGCGGCAATTCTGGTTCAGCGTGAGCGACAACGCCGACCGTGGGCACCATCAGCAGAACAAGAACCGAAATGCATCGAAATACCTTCGTCCACACGACCATTCACTCCCCAAGCGTCGACATCGCCAGCCTTCGGCCGGTTCAGCCTAGCCCGAGCCCGGTAGGTGGCCCTGTGGCTGACGTTCGCCGCGGACGAGCACCATCTCCTCGCCTACAGGCTGTGGGCGTCCAGCCAGGATCTGGCTGCGTCGGCGGGGCGGGTGCCGGTTTCGATCTGGTTGATCGACTCGATCAGGCCCTCGGTGGTCAGTTCGCCTGCCACGTAGTTGAGCTTTTTCAGCTGTTGGCGGTCGAAGATGCCGGTGCGGTAGAGGGCGAGGATGTTCTGGGCGCGGAAGGTGTAGTCGGGGCCGGGGAGGGCGTCGCGGGGGCGTAGGTCGGTGCCGTCCGCGGCGTCGGTTACCGAAAGGCCCTGTGGGAGTGCGGCGTTGACTGCGGCGACGACCTCGTCAGGTTTGCGGGCCGGGGAGGCCGGGTTCCAGCGGTCGAGGAGGGCGCCGTTGCGGGCGGGTAGGACCGCGATGCGGCCTGCGTCGAGATCGGCGAGTGGGGTGGTCAATCCGGTGACGACGGTGGATTCGGTGCCCGTGCGGGCCAGTGCCTGGGAATAGATCTCGGCGAGCAGAACCGATTCCGTCGACGAATCCGCGCCCACCGCAACCACCGGCTTCGCGTCGTCGGAGGCGCAGGAAATAGTGGTGAAAGCGCAGGCTGCGGCCAGGATCGCGGCGGCGGTTCGACGCACGGCGACCGAGTGCATCCGGCGACACCAACTTTCTGTATTTGCCGTCAACCCGCGCAATTCGGCCCGACGGCGGGCAGTATGAACTACCAGAATGTACCTGTGGCCCCCGGGTCGCACGCACAGCGCACTGCCCGCCTTTGCCGGAAGGACACCAGTGAAAACCGCCTTCGCCTCCTCATCACCAGGACAACGTCGACCGGCACGCCGCCTCGCAGTGCGGGCGGGCCGGGTACTGGTCGCCGCGGTGGCGCTGGCCGCCGCCATGATCGTCGCCGCCTGTGGCACCAGCGATCCGCTTGCCGCGAAGGGGGATTGCGCGAGCGACGCATTGATCGTCGGGTCGGCCAACTTCCCCGAGTCCGAGACCGTGGCCAACATCTACACCGAGGTGCTGCGGATCAACGGCTTCAAGGTCGACACCAAGTTCGATATCGGCTCTCGCGAGGCCTACATTCCCGCACTGCGCCAGTGCGCGATCTCGCTGATCCCGGAATACACCGGCAACCTGCTGCAATACCTCGACAAAGACGCCACGGCCACCGCCGCGCCCGAGGTGAACGCCGCACTCACCAAGGCGCTCGGCGACGACCTCGCCATCGCCACACCCGCCCCCGGCGAGGATTCCGACGCGGTGGTCGTCACCCGCGCCACCGCCGACACATGGGGCTTGAAGTCCATCGCCGACCTCGCGCCGCACTCGGCCGAGGTGAAGTTCGGTGGGATGGCCGAATTCGCGCAGCGTCCGGGCGGATTGCCAGGTTTGAAGAAGACCTACGGACTCGACATCAGCGACGCCAATTTCGTGCCGATCGCCGACGGCGGTGGCCCCGCGACGGTGCGCGCGCTGGTCGATGGCCAGGTGACCGCGGCCGACATCTTCACCACCTCGCAGGCCATCGCCGAGAACGACCTGGTCGTGCTCGCCGATCCTCAGCACAATTTCGCGGCGCAGAACGTGGTGCCGCTGTTCAATGCGGCGAAGAAGACCGACAAGGCCGTCGCCGTGCTCGACGCGGTATCGGCCAAACTGACCACCACCGAGCTGATCTCGCTGAACACGGCCGTCTCGGGCGACAGCAAGATCGAACCGAAGGCCGCCGCGCTCGCCTGGATCACAGCGAAGGGTTTGAACTCCCCCATCGGCTAGGCGTGTTCGCGCCTCGAGGAGAAAAATATTGTCCGACATCGTATTCCGCGGTATCGACAAGACCTATCCGAACGGCACACACGCGGTGCGCGACCTGAACCTGCACATCGACTCGGGATCGTTGTCCGTCTTCGTCGGGCCGTCCGGCTGCGGCAAGACCACCTCGATGCGGATGATCAATCGGATGGTCGACCCCACCGCGGGCACCATCACCATCGACGGACGCGACATCGCGGCCGTCGATCCGGTGAAACTGCGCCTCGGCATCGGCTACGTGATCCAGAGCGGCGGGCTGCTGCCCAACCGCAAGGTGGTCGACAATGTGGCGACCGTGCCGATCCTGCTCGGGCAATCACGCAAGGCCGCCCGCGCGGCGGCGCTGGAGGTCATGGACCGGGTGGGGCTGGATCGCGGTCTGGCGCAGCGGTATCCGTCGCAACTCTCGGGTGGACAGCAGCAGCGGGTCGGGGTGGCGCGGGCGCTGGCCGCGGATCCGCCGGTGCTGCTGATGGACGAACCGTTCAGCGCGGTCGACCCGGTGGTGCGCGCCGAGCTGCAATCGGAGATGCGGCGCCTGCAAGCGGAGCTGAACAAGACGATCGTGTTCGTCACCCACGATATCGACGAGGCGATCACCCTCGGCGACAAGATCGCGGTGTTCGGACGCGGTGGGGTGTTGCAGCAATACGACACGCCGGAGCGCGTACTGGCCCAGCCCGCGACAGATTTCGTCGCCAGGTTCGTCGGGAGGGACCGCGGCTATCGAGGGCTTTCGTTCCGTAGCGCCGAAGCTGTCGCGCTGGCACCGATTCGGATGATCGAGCCCGACGACATCGCCGGATTGCGGCTCACCCAAGGCGAATGGGCGCTGGTCGTCGATGCCTTCGGCAAGCCGGGCGGCTGGATCGATGTCACCGGCGTGGAGCGAGTGCGCGCGGGAAAACCCTTGGACTCCAGCGTATCCGCCGGTGGTTCGCTGTTCACCCCGGACGGCGACCTCCGTCAGGCGCTGGACGCGGCCATCTCCTCGCCCGCTGGCATCGGCGTCGCCGTGGACGAGGCGGGTGCCGTGCGCGGCGGGCTGCTCGCCACCGACGTGCTGACCCAGCTCGCGCGACAGCGGGCAACCGCGGACGCCGAACGCAATCAGGAGTTCTTCGCCAAGGGCACGTCGTGAGATATCTGATCGACAACTTCGCCGACATCATGGCGATCACCCGCACCCACCTGGTGCTCGCACTGGTTCCCCTGCTGATCGGCCTGGTGATCGCGGTCCCGGTGGGCGCGCTGGTGCGCGGAAACCGCTGGGCTCGCCGGATCACCACCACGATGTCGAGCCTGGCCTACACCATCCCATCGCTCGCGTTGTTCGTGATCATTCCGCCGCTGATCGGCATCTCGATGATCGACCCGCTCAATGTGATCATCGCGCTCACCGTGTATTCGACCGCGCTGCTGCTGATCGCGGTGCCGATGGCGCTGGATACGGTGCCCGCCAGCGTGGTCGATGCCGCCGACGCGATCGGATTCGGACGGTTGCGACGCACCGTCACCGTCGATATGCCGTTGGCGCTACCGGTTTTCACCGCCTCGTTGCGCGTGGTGGTGGTCACCAATATCGCGATGGTGTCGGTGGGCGCGCTGATCGGCGTCGGCGGGCTCGGGAAGCTGTTCACACAGGGCTATCAGCGTGATTACCCCGACCAGATCATCGCAGGCATCATCGTCACCCTGGTGCTGGCACTGATCTTCGATCGACTGGTGTTCCTGCTCGGTACCCTCGCGACCCCGTGGACCCGTGCCGACGCGCGGGTGAAAGGGGCGCGGTCGTGAACCTGTTCATCGAGGCCTGGAACTACCTCAGCGACGGCGCCAACTGGGGCGGCCCCACCGGCATCGAACATCGCCTGCTGCAACATCTTTGGTACAGCTTCCTGGCGGTGGCGTTGTCGGCGGTGATCGCGGTGCCGCTCGGGCTGGTCATCGGGCACACGCGTCGCGGCAGCGCGGTGATGGTCGGCTTCGCCAATGCCATGCGAGCGCTGCCGACGCTGGGCCTGCTCACCTTTCTGGTGCTCGGACTCGGGCTCGGGCTGATCCCGCCGCTGCTGGCCCTGATCACCGTCGGTATTCCACCGCTGCTGGCGGGTGCCTATGCGGGGATCGCGAATGTGGGAGCCGATGTGGTCGACGCGTCACGGGCGATGGGGATGACGGAGCGCCAGATCCTGTTCCGGGTCGAGGTGCCCAATGCGATGCCGGTGCTGCTCGGCGGCTTGCGCAGCGCGACTTTGCAAGTTGTCGCCACCGCGACGATCGCGGCTTACGTCAACCTCGGCGGGCTGGGCCGATACATCTTCGACGGGCTCGGCCTCTACCGGTACGACCTGGTGCTGGTCGGTGCGCTGCTGGTGGCGGCGCTGGCGCTGGCGCTCGACGGGCTGCTCGCGGTGGCGGTCTGGGCCAGCGTGCCAGGATCCGGCCGAGTCACGCGCCCTGCCTCCCCCGGCGTAATCGTGCAATCGAGCGCCGCACACTCAGAATTCTGACTGGAACGAGCCGTTTTGCACGATCAGGCCGGTCCTACAGCGTCAGTCGTCGCCGAGTAGTGCGCGCAGGTGCGGGTCGTCGGCCAGCACTTCCTGCATCCTGGCGCGACCGCGGGAACGCTGAGCTTGCGCGTGGACCCATTCCTGCGCAGCCAGCACCATCGCCACATTCACCGACACACCATCGGCCTCGGCCCCGGCGGCCAGCTGTTCGTAGACCTCGTCGGGGAGCTGCACGGTGATCGTGGTCATCGTTCGATGATCCCAGACACGTGACAGCGCCCCCGCTCCGGTGGGAACGGGGGCGCTGTCAGCAGCAAACTAGGCGACACCCTCGGCGCGCGCGGCTTCCGCGACGGCCTCGGCCACAGCCGGAGCCACGCGCGGATCGAGCGGGCTCGGGATGATCTTGTCGACGGCGAGCTCGTCGGCGACGACACCGAAGATGGCGTTCGCGGCGGCGACCTTCATGCCCTCGGTGATCCGGCGGGCACCGGCATCGAGCGCACCCTTGAACACGCCGGGGAAGGCGAGCACATTGTTGATCTGGTTCGGGAAGTCGCTGCGGCCCGTCGCCACGATCGCCACGTACTTGGCGGCCACGTCGGGGTGGATCTCCGGATCCGGGTTGGACATGGCGAACACGATCGCCTCCGGCGCCATCGAGGCGATGAGCTCTTCTCCGATGGTGCCGGCGGACAGGCCGAGGAACACATCGGCACCGGCCAGCGCGTCGGCCGGGCCACCGGTCAGGCCACGCGGGTTGGAGCGGGCGGCCAGGTCGGCCTTCACACCGTTGAGACCGTCGCGACCGGCGCTGACGATGCCCTTGGAGTCGAGCACGACGACGTCGGGGACGCCGGCGGCGATCAGGATGTCGGCACAGGCCACACCGGCCGCACCGGCACCGGAGACGACGACCTTGAGCGCCGACATGTCACGGCCCTGCACCGCGGCCGCGCCCTTGAGGGCGGCCAGCACCACGATGGCGGTGCCGTGCTGGTCGTCGTGCATGACCGGGCAGTCGAGCGCCTCGATGACGCGGCGCTCGATCTCGAAGCAGCGCGGGGCGGAGATGTCTTCCAGGTTCACCGCGCCGAAGCTCGGACGCAGGTGGATCAGCGTCTGGACGATCTCGTCGGGGTCGGTGGTGTCGAGCACCAGCGGGATCGAGTTCAGGCCCGCGAACTTCTTGAACAGCGCGGCCTTGCCCTCCATCACGGGCAGCGAGGCGCGCGGGCCGATGTCGCCGAGGCCGAGCACGGCGGTGCCGTCGCTGACCACGACCACGAGGCGGTCGGTCCAGGTGTAGCGCTTGGTGAGCGCGGCGTCCTCGGCGATCGCACGGCTGACCTGGGCGACACCGGGGGTGTAGGCGATGGACAGATCGCGCTGGGTCTCGAGGGGGGCGCTCAGCTCGACCGACAGCTTGCCGCCGAGGTGGCCCGCGAAGATCTCGTCGTTGGTGATGGCAGCTAGGCTCGCTGCGTCATCGGCCTTGGGCGCCGCGGTGGCATTCGGTGCGTCAGTCACAGGTGACACGATTTCACTCCTGCTCGAGTCGGGCTCAACCGGGGGACGGTTACCGCCGGGTATATCGGAACTACGAATTTTCAGACGCCGGATTTCTACGACGTCGGATCGCTACAGCACTCATCGGGTGCGCGACCGCACGCGTTTCGCGGTGGCTACCGGTACGCGTGGCGCGGCACTGATCCGCCGAGCGGAACCGGACGGGTGTGTCCGGGCGAGCAGAACGGGTCGACCGACGCTGCGACGGTGCGTCGCACGGCGGAAGGTCGCCGATGTCCCCGATCCCGGCGGTGGCAAGGGAAGGGAATCCGCAACATTCTGCCAGCATGGTGCGTCGATTGACAAACTGCGTCATGTGTCGAGCGTAGCCGTGTCGAATTGCCGTGGCGTAAGCGAAAACTCGCAGCACAGCGGTAACATCCGGTGAACTCTCACACCGTGGCGGGGGTAGCCGCGGTGAGCTCGCCACCGAGTGGCTCCGGCCATTCCTCGCGACGCACCCACACGTCGTCGAGCCCACCACAGCGCAGCCGGACCAGCCAGTCCGAGCGCGCGGCGGGGTGGTCGATGCGACGGTGGATACCGCGACTCTCGGCGCGCACGAGCGCGCTGTAGCCCGCCCACCGGGCGACGGCGAGCAAGGCCGCCGCCTGACGTGCCCGCAACTGCCCGACGCCGAGGCCGCCGAGTTCGAACTGCGCGCCGGGCCACATGGCGTCCAGTTCGGCGATGCTGTCGCCGAGGCTGCCCGCGCTACGCCGGTAGCTGCGGCGCAACGGCAGCGTGTGTTCCTGCACCAGGCCGACCACCGAACGCGGATCGATGTGGGCATGGGGACCGAGGCCGGCGCCGGGCACGGGGCGCGCGCTGCTCGCCCGTTCGTTGGCGACCGCGAACGCGGCGGCACCGTGCCCAGCCCAGGTGCCAGAGGCCAGCGCCCACGCACCGTTGAGGCCGCCGCCGGCGCCCGCCGCTCCGGTGACCACCTGCCTGCCCGTCACATCGCCCGCACCGAACAGACCGCGGATCGTCGTCGAGCAAGCGGTGTCGGCGAGAGCGAGTCCACCCGCGCCGCGGATGGTTCCCTCCAGCACCGCCCGCACGGGAACCCGTCCCGTGGCATCGACGGCGCCGTGTCTGCTCAGCCAGTGCCGGACGGTGTCGGGCACCTCGTTCAGTGCGGCGAAGACCCGCCGACCGTCCGCGATGGCGGCAAGTGCCGCCGGATACCGGTCGGGCAGTTCGGCGCCCGCTTCGTCGTAGAGGGCCGCGAAATGCACCGACAGACCGGGCGCGACCGCCGGATGCGGATGCACTCGCGACAGCACCGGTGCCAGTCCGTACGCGCTGGAGAATTCCATCCCGCACAGTTCGGCACCGGCCTCGGCCGCCATCAGCAGGCCCTCGCCGGTGCTCACCTCGGTTCCCGCACCCCCGGACAGGAAGGCACAGCCACCGGTGGCGACCACGACCGCGCCTGCCCGGATGGCCCACGGCCGAAACTTGTTGTGGCGCTGGACCCCCGCGGCCCCGACCACCGTGCCCGCCGGATCGACGAGCAGTTGCAGCGCCGGATGATGATCGAGGATGCGCACGCCCGCCTCCAGCGCGCCGCGACGAAGTCTGCGCAGGTAGCTCGCGCCGTCGAAATGCACGTGGGCCGGGTCGCCGTTCGGGTCGGGCACGCGGTGGCGGGTGCCCGACCAGGTCTGCAATCGCCGGTGGGTCTCGTCGACGACGCGGTGCAGCCAGGCCCGATCACCGAGACCGCCGCCACCGACGAACACCTTCTCGACCGCCTCGGCGCGGCCGGGACCGGGCGGAATATCCCAGAGCACGGTGGTGCCGTACACGGTGGGACCACTGGAGCCGCAGCGGCTCTTGTCGACCAGCACCACCCGCGCGCCCGTCGCCGCGGCCGAGACGGCGGCCCAGAGCCCGGCGGGTCCACCGCCGAGGATCAGGACATCCGTTTCGATGCTGGTCACAAACAGAAATATTCGGGCACAGTTCACCCGTCCGCAACCATTACGGGTCCGTCAACCCCACCATTGTGTCCAAAGCAATACACCGGCCGTGACCAAGACCGCCGCGGATCCGAGCAGTGCCGATATCCCGCGCCGCCGATCGGCGAACACCTGGGCAACGACCACCACCGCCGCGGCCACGAAATGCCATGTCAGTGATTCACCGCCTGGCCCGGGAAAGTCGCGGCGCGAGCCGATCACGGCCGCGCCGACGACCACGCACAGCAGCACGAGCACCCCGCCTGCCACCACACCGCTGACCGTGCGCACCAGCGTCACGGGGCGATCACCGGCGTCCCGCTCGCCTTGTCGATGAGCGCTTCGTACTGCTCGGGATCGGTGGCGCACGCGCCGATCTCGATGGTCTTGTTGCTGCCGTGATAGTCCGACGAGCCGGTGCGGACAAGGCCCAATTCCCGCGAAAGTCCGGTCAGCACAAGGCGATCGGCGGCGCTGTGATCCGGGTGGTCGATCTCGAGCCCGCCGAGGCCGAGCCCGGCCAGCTCCCTGATCTCGTCGAGCGCAAGCAGCCTGCCCCGGGTGCGCGCGCGGGCATGGGCGATCACGCTGACCCCGCCCGCGGCCGCGATCAACTGCACCGCCCTGGTCAGCGGGGTGTCGGCCTTCTCGGCGTAGTACGGCCCGTGCGGGGCGAGTAGATCGATGAACGCGGCGTTCACGCTCTCGACCACTCCGGCCGCGACCAGTGCCTGCGCCAGATGCGGCCTGCCCACGGCGGGACCGGCGCTCGCCATCACCGCGTCGGGATCGATCGGCAGTCCGTCGGCGGCCATCTTGTCGGCCATCGCCCGCACCCTGGCCACCCGCTCGGCGCGCAACCGCTCGCGTTCGGTGGCGAAACCGCGGTCGGTGGGGTCGAACAGATACGCCAGCAGGTGCACCGGCACCGGGTGGCCGTCCTCCCCCATGCCCGTGCACGACATCTCCATGCCACGCACCAATGTGAGCCCGGGTGGGCGGGCGGCCTCGGCCTCGGCCCAGCCGCCGGTGGTGTCGTGGTCGGTGATCGCGACGACGTCGAGACCGGCCGCCGCGGCATGACGCACCAGTTCGGCGGGGGTGTCGGTGCCGTCGGAGGCGGTGGAATGGGTGTGGAGGTCGATGCGCACACCCTCAGTCATACAGTGCGGTCTCGGCTGGCGCGCACTCGTCCGCCGAGACAGGCGGTGGCCGTAGGATCACGCTGGTGCCCTCCCTACCGCCGATGCCGTCGTTTCGTGGCCCTGGCCGGGCCACGCATCCGCGACCGCGGATACCGGTGCCGACCGCGCGAGCCATCGTCGACTGCGGTGTCTACGTCGATGGCACACGCACGCCGGGACATTTCACCCCGCACCAGGCGTTGAGCGAGGCGAGCAAGACCGAATCCGGCTTCGTGTGGGTCGGGTTGCACGATCCCGACGAGTCGCAGATGAACGAGATCGCCCGGATCTTCGACCTGCACCCGCTCGCGGTGGAAGACGTCGTGCATGGCCGCCAGCGCCCCAAGCTGGAGCGCTACGACGACACCCTGTTCCTGGTCATGCGCACCGTCAGCTACATCGAGCACGATATCCACGCCATCAGCGAGATCGTCGAGACCGGCGACATCATGGTCTTCACCGGCCCGCATTTCGCGATCACCGTGCGCCACGGCGAACACACCGGCCTCGCGGGGGTGCGCCGGGAACTGGAGGGCAATCCCGATCAGCTGCGGCTCGGTCCGTGCGCGGTGCTGCACGCGGTCGCCGACCACGTGGTCGACTCCTACGTCGAGGTGTCCGAATCGGTGGAGGAGGACATCGACGAGATGGAAGAGGCCGTGTTCACGCCGTCGTCGAAGATCGGCATCGGGTCGATCTATCAGCTCAAACGTGAAGTCGTCGAACTGCGGCGGGCCGTCGGGCCGCTCGGAGTGCCGTTGCAGCAACTGGTCCACAACCAGGACCTGCCGCTACCCAAGGAGATTCGTCGCTACCTGCGCGACGTCGCCGATCACCACACCAGTGTCTCCGAGCACATCACCTACTTCGACGAATCGCTCAATGCGCTGGTGAACGCGGCACTGGCGAAGATCAGCGTCCAGCAGAACACCGACATGCGCAAGATCTCGGCCTACGCGGCGATGGCGGCCGTGCCGACGATGATCGCGGGCGTCTACGGCATGAACTTCGACCACATATGGGAGCTGCATCAGGTGTGGGGATATCCCGCCGTAATGGCGCTCATGGCGGTGCTGTGCGCCCTGTTGTTACGTAGTTTCCGCCGTAACGGGTGGCTCTAGAGGTTCACCGCACCGCGCTCGGGATCACGCACGTCGATACCGGCCTCGGCCCAGGCGTCGCGCAACGCTTGCGCACCGCGCACCCGCACCCAGGCGGCCTCGGTCGCGGTCACCGGGGTGACGCTGAGGTAGCGCACCGGGTCGGCGGGATCGGGCAGCGGGATCGCGGGAATGTCGCTGTCGCCGAGCACCACCGCGGTGAACTTCGCGTTGCGCCACAGCGGTTCGCCGAGATCGAGGAGCGCGTCCGCTTGCAGCACAACACCTTCCACCGACGGCGAGGCGACCAACACCCCGAGGGATTTGGCCACCCCGACCTGCGGGTCGGCGCTCATCAACAGCGTCAGGATCAGTTCGGCGCGCGGTCCGCGCACCGGGTCGGCCAGCAGATCGGTCGGATCACCCATCGGATGACGTGAACCGCCCAGCGTGGCGTAGTGGACCGCGCCGTCGCCCGGGATACGCAGGATCTCGACGGGTTCCAGCCCGAGGAAGGTCACCGAGGCCGAATCGACCTGTGCGCGTTCGACATCGAAGTGATCCAGCACCGCGGCGCGGACCGTGTTCTCTACATCCATTGCGCTACAGGGCCAATCGGGCCAGCATGTCGCGGGCTTGTTCGGCGGACTTCGGATCGCACAGCACGTCGTAACGCCCCGCGACCAACTGCATGGTCGAGGCGAAATCGCGCTGACCCTTGGTGGCCGCGTACGGGATCGACGTGGTGATGACACCGAAGACGATGCCGCCGAGCAGACCGACGACGAGCGGTCCGAGCGCACCGCCGGTGGTGGTGAACAGGCTCAGCAGCAGACCGAGGAACAGGCCGAGCCACGCACCCGACACCACACCGCCGCCGATGACCTTGCCCCAGGTCAGCCGGTAGAGCACCCGCTCGACCTGCATCAGATCGACACCGACGATGGTCACGTCCTGCACCGGAAACTGCCCGTCGGCCAGGTAGTCGACCGCACGCTGCGCCTCGGCGTAGGTGGGATAGGAGCCGACCGGCCAGCCCGACGGCGGCGTCGGCAACGCCTGCCGCCCGCGATTCGAGTTGCCCAAGGGATTCGTCATAGTCCTATTCTGCTATTCGTCGACCGACTGTGCCGCAGTGAAACGCCTCATCCCGGCGGCACGGCCCTTGTCCGCTACCACCTGAGGAATCAAGCGTCAGTCCTTGTCATTCCTGCAACACGGCCTTTGTCCGCTACAACCTGAGCCATTTTGGCGCTTGCTTCGTCGATCATCTCATCTCCCAACATGACAGCTCCACGCGCGCCACCTGCCTCGGAGGTGTGGAAGGCGTAGGTCTCCAGGATCAATTCGGCGCGGTCGTAGTCGGCTTGGCGTGGGCTGAAGATCTCGTTGGCCGCGTCCACCTGACCCGGATGCAGCACCCACTTGCCGTCGAAACCCAGTGCGGCCGTACGGCCCGCGGCCCGCCGGAAACCATCGACATCGCGAATCTGCAGGTAGGGTCCGTCGATCGCCTGCAGGCCGTGTGCTCGGGCGGTGAGCAGGATCGTCATCAGGATGTGGTGGTAGGCGTCGCCGACGTCGTAGCCCTCCGGCTGCTCGCCGACCACCAGCGTGCGCATATTGATGCTGGCCATGAAGTCGGCGGGCCCGAACACCAGCGCCTGCACGCGCGGGCTCGCGGTGGCGATCGCATCGATATTGCGCAGGCCGAGCGCGTTCTCGATCTGCGGTTCGATACCGATCTGCCCGACCTCGAGGCCGCTCGCCTTCTCCAGCTGGGTCAGCAGCAGATCGAGGGCCTGCACCTGACCCGCATCGGTGACCTTGGGCAGCAGGATCGCGTCGAGCCATCTGCCCGCGCCCTCGACCACGCTGATCACATCGGCGAAGGTCCATTCGGTCGACCAGTCGTTGACCCGCACCACCCGTAACTGCGCACCCCAGCCGGGTTCGTTCAGCGCGGCGACGATGTTCGCCCGCGCGGCGGCCTTGGCGCCGGGGGCGACCGCGTCCTCCAGGTCGAGGAACACCTCGTCCACCGGCAGAGTCTTCGCCTTGGCGATCATCTTCGGGTTGCTTCCCGGTACGGCGAGTACCGAACGACGTGGCTTCATGAGGAGCGCCTCCTGGCTGATCCGGCCGTCCCCGACCGATAACCTGATGGTCATGGCAACCACCAGGGTGTATGTCGCCCGGCTCGCCGGCCTGACGGTGCTGGGTCCGGACGGGGAGTCTATCGGCCGGGTCCGCGACGTGGTCGTCGCCGTCCGGCACGGGCGCCAGCCGCCACGCGTGCACGGGCTCGTCGTGGAATTGCTCACCCGGCGACGAATTTTCGTGCCGATGCTGCGGGTCACCGCGATCGAACCGGGCATGGTCACGCTCAATACCGGGACCGTGAGCCTGCGCCGATTCGCCCAGCGCGCGGGCGAACTCCTCGCCCTGGCACAGATCGTGGACTCGCAGGTGCGCGTGAACGACCCGGATCTGCCGGATCTGGCCGACGTCGAGGTGCTCGTCGCCGATCTGGGGATGGAGCAGACCAGAACACGGGATTGGATCGTCAGCCGGGTCGCGGTGCGCGGGCATCGGCGGATCGGGCGCAGGCGCGCGGTGCACGTCGTGGAGTGGTCGCTGGTCGACGGGCTCACCCCGGCCGAGGTGGCCCGGCCCGGCCAGGATGTGACGACCCTGCTCACCCAGTTCGAGGGGCTGCGCGCGGCCGATGTCGCGCATCGGTTGCGTGAGCTGCCGGAGAAACGTCGTATCGAGGTGGCGATCGCCCTCGACGACGAACGCCTGGCCGATGTGGTCCAGGAACTGCCCGACGACGACCAGGTGGACCTGCTCGGCCATCTCGAGGTGCGCCGCGCCGCCGACGTGCTAGAGGCGATGGACCCCGACGACGCCGCCGACCTGCTCGGCGAGCTGCCGGAGAGCGAAGCCGAATCACTGCTGGCGCTGATGGATCCCGAGGAATCCGAGCCGGTGCGCCGATTACTCGCGCACTCCCCCGACACCGCGGGCGGTCTGATGACGCCCAAACCGATCGTGCTGGGACCCGCGACGACCGTCGCCGAAGCGCTGGCCCGGGTCCGCGACCCCGACCTCACGCCCGCGCTGGCCTCGATGGCCTTCGTCGTACGACCGCCGACGGCCACGCCGACCGGTCGCTACCTGGGCTGCGTGCACATTCAGCAGCTGCTGCGGGAACCGCCGGCGCACCTGGTGGGCGGGATCGTCGACACTGATCTGGCGCCGCTGTCACCCGATCTGCCGCTCTCCGCGGTGACCCGCTATTTCGCCACCTACAACCTGGTGTGCGGACCGGTGGTCGACGCGGAGAATCACCTGCTCGGCGCGGTGACCGTCGACGACGTCCTCGACCATCTGCTGCCCGAGGATTGGCGGGAAGAGGAACCACCGGCACTGGGCCGGGTCGATCCGAGCCTGGTGCACGGGAGTTCGGCGTGAGTGAGAAGAATCCGGCCAGGCAGCGGCTGGAGACCCCGGTCGGGTCGCGGTTCAATTTCGACTGGGACTCCGACGCGTTCGCCCGCTCCAGCGAGCGGGTCGCGCGGTTCCTCGGCACCGGACGCTATCTGGCGATCCAGACGCTGATCGTCATCGTGTGGATCGTGATCAATGTGTTCGTGGTGTGGTTGCGCTGGGACCCATACCCGTTCATCCTGCTCAACCTGGCCTTTTCCACCCAGGCGGCCTACGCGGCACCGCTGATCCTGCTGGCGCAGAACCGCCAGGACAACAGGGACAAGGTCTCACTCGAAGAGGACCGGACCAGGGCCGCGCAGACCAAGGCCGATACCGAGTTCCTCGCCCGCGAACTCGCTTCGCTGCGCCTCGCGGTCGGCGAGGTCGCCACCCGCGACTACCTGCGCCGGGAACTGGAGGAGATCAAAGACGTGCTCGACCGCATCGACGAGGTCACCACCCCCGACGGCGCGCCGAAGACGGACAAAAAGCGGAAAGCGGTCCGCAAGAAAACCTCCGGTCAAACGCCCTCTTCCGCCCCGATTTCGCCTGGTGCTCCAGATGCATGACCGGAAATGCTCAACAACTTCCTGACCGGTAGGTAACCTGGATCACGTTGTTCCGGGCGGGCCGGAGGGGGACTCTGCGGCACCGCTGCTTTTCGACGAAAAGGGTGTGGCCGTGCGAATCTCAGCTCCGATAACGATGTCGGCCCTTGTAGTCGCAGGTCTCGTCGCCTCGGGGTCGGGGGTGCACACGAGCGACTCGAGCACCGCACCGACCGCACCGGAGGCCCTGCTGGCCGCCACCGCGAGCACCGCCGAGGACACGCCCGAAGTCGATCCGTCCGAGATCGTCGGCCTGTTACCGGTAGCGCAGGAGGCCCCGCGCAGGTTGCGTGCCCTCTCGCCGAACGCCAACAGTGCCGCACCCTTCGCGGGGACCGTTCCGCTACAGAGCATTTCGCTACCCATCGGCAGCGGCGCACTCGGAATCCCGGAGATCGTGCTCGCCGCCTACCGCAATGCCGAGCTGGCCCTGGAATCGGCGCAGCCGGGCTGTGGGCTCACCTGGAACCTGCTCGCCGGCATCGGCCGGATCGAATCCGGGCACGCCAGCAGTGGCCGCACCGACCCCGCGGGCACGACCACGACGCCGATCTTCGGGCCCGCCCTCGACGGCACGTTGCCCGGCAACGAGATCATCAAGGAAGCCGACGGCGGATTCGTGCGGGCGATGGGTCCCATGCAGTTCCTGCCGAGCACCTGGGTGCACTACGCCGCCGACGGCAACGGCGACGGTGCCTCGGACCCGCACAATGTCTTCGACGCCGCGCTGGCCGCGGGCAAGTACCTCTGCTCGGGTGGCATGAACCTGCGCGAGGCGGCCCAGGAACTGCGAGCGGTGCTGCGCTACAACAACTCCATGTCCTACGCGGCCAATGTGCTGAGCTGGTCGGCGGCCTATCGCACCGGCGGCGCACCGAGTCAGGTGGCCATCTCGCCGGAGATCATCCCGCCGGGCAGTGGTCCGCTGGTGGCGCCCAATGTGCTGGCCGCGTCGACCAACACACCCACTACTACCACCACGCCCGCGCCCACCACGCCGAAGGTCACCACGCCGACCCAGGTGATGATCACGCTGCCCGGTCTGCCGCCGATTCCGTGTGGCATCTTCTGCCCGGCGCCGGTCGCGCCGCCCGAAACCTGTGTGAGCGAGCCGGTGCCCGCGCAGATGCCCAACCCGCTCGCACCCGAACAGCAGCCCGTCGACAAGCCTGCCCAGCAGACCTACGGCGCCGCGGCACCGAAGGATCCGGCCGCGCCCGAGCAACCGGTGGTCGAACCCGCCGCGTGCACACCGGCCGCCGCGGAGCCCACCGAGCAGCCCGCTCCCGCCACGCCGGAGAAGACACCGGAACCCGGTGTCGCGCCCGCCGAGGAACCCGCACCCGCCGAACCAGCGCCGGTGGCGCCGACCCAGCAACCCGGCATCACGCTGCCGTTCGGCATCGTCATCCCGCTGCCGCCCGCCCCCGCACCTGCTCCGTAGAAATCAAACCGAAACTCAGATCACAGAGGGGTAACAAAAAGGTCTCGGGTGCGGTAATCTCTTCTCATCCAACACGGTTGAGGAGGGCACCACACAGTGGGTCGTCATCGGAAACAGCCTGCTACGACAGTTCGGCGTAGCTCGCTCATCGCACTGACCGGTTTGGTCCCCGCTGGATTGGTAGCCGTTACCGCGGCCGCCACCGAGGCGACCACGGCAACCAACGCAGCTGTCGAGCACGACCTGCTGCCCGGCGCCGAGCCCGAGGCGGCGGCCGATCTGGTCGCGGCGCCTCAGGCCGAATTCGCCGAGGTCGCTCACGCGGAAGCGCGGCAGTCGGCCTCGGCCACACCGGTCGTGAAAACCGTTGCGCTGTCGGGAGATCGCTCGTCCGCCGATATGCCCGCGGGTCCGCTCGGCATTCCCGGCATCGCCGTCGCCGCCTATCAGACCGCCGAAGAGCAACTGTCCGTGGAGAATCCGCACTGCGGGATGTCCTGGTCGCTGCTGGCGGGCATCGGCCGCGTCGAATCCACCCATGCCTACGGCAAGGCCGACGCGCAGGGCAATCCGATCAAGGCGGTCTACGGACCCGTCCTCGACGGCAGCCTCTCGGGCAACAACGTCATCCACGACAGTGACGGCGGCGAGCTCGACGGCCTCGGCGGCTACGACCGCGCCATCGGCCCGATGCAGTTCCTGCCCGAAACCTGGCACCGCTACGCCGCCGACGGCAACGCCGATGGCATCGCCGATCCCCAGAACCTCTTCGACGCGGCCCTCACCGCGGGCCGCTACCTGTGCGACGGCGGCCTGAACATGCGCGATCTCTCGCAGCAGTCGAAGGCGATCCTGCGCTACAACAACTCGATGGCCTACGTCGCCAACGTGATGGCCTGGTCGGGTTCCTACTCCAGCGGCCTCGCCCCCAAGCCCCAGGACCTGCCCCAGATCCACTAGGAATCGACCCCACCACCATCGACTGTCGTCCCCGGATCGTCGACTGATCCAAGGGCGCATAACATCGGGGTATGTCAGTGATTACGGAAGCGGATGTGCGTGCGGCGCTCGCGAAGGTCGACGACCCGGAGATCCGCAAGCCGATCACCGAGTTGGGGATGGTCAAGTCCATCGCCATCGCCGACAGCGGTGATGTGCATATCGAGATCTATCTGACCACCTCCGGGTGCCCGTTGCGGACCGAGATCATTCAGCGGGTCACCAAGGCCGTCGCGGATGTCAACGGCGCGGGCGCGGTGACTGTCGACCTCGATGTGATGAGTGATGAGCAGCGCACCGAGCTGCGTAAATCGCTGCGCGGCGATTCGGCCGAGCCGGTCATCCCGTTCGCCCAGCCCGGTTCGCTGACCCGCGTGTACGCGGTGGCCTCCGGTAAGGGTGGCGTCGGCAAGTCCAGCGTCACCGCCAACCTGGCCGTCGCGCTGGCGCAGCGTGGGCTGTCGGTCGGTGTGCTCGATGCCGATATCTACGGCCACTCCATCCCGCGGATGCTCGGCACCGACGCCCGCCCGACCCAGGTCGAGCGGATGATCATGCCGCCCGTCGCGCACGACGTGAAGATGATCTCGATCGCGCAGTTCACCCAGGGCAATACCCCCGTGGTGTGGCGCGGCCCGATGCTGCACCGCGCGCTGCAGCAGTTCCTCGCCGACGTGTTCTGGGGCGACCTGGACGTGCTGCTGCTCGACCTGCCGCCCGGCACCGGCGACGTCGCGATCTCCATCGCCCAGCTCATCCCCAGCGCCGAGATCCTGGTCGTCACCACCCCGCAGATCGCCGCCGCCGAGGTGGCCGAGCGCGCGGGTGCGATCGCCCTCCAGACCCGCCAGCGCATCGCCGGGGTCGTGGAGAACATGTCCTGGCTCGACCTGCCCGACGGTTCCCGCATGGAGCTCTACGGCTCCGGCGGTGGCCAGGTCGTCGCCGACCGCCTCACCCGCGCCGTTGGCTCGAATGTGCCGCTGCTGGGCCAGATCCCGATCGAGCAGGCGCTGCGCGAGGGCGGCGACGAAGGCAACCCGATCGTGCTCTCCGACCCGGAGAACCCGGCCGCCGTCGCCCTGCGCGGCGTGGCCGACAAACTCGCCGTCCGCAAGCGCGGCCTGGCAGGCATGTCCCTGGGAATCGACACCACCCGTCATCTCTGATTGAGGACTTGTCAGTGGCGTTGCCTAGGCTGTTTCTATGCTGACGCTGCTTCTATACGTGCTCATCGTCGGGTTGGTCGCGGCGATGCTGTTTCTCGTCGCCAGTGCGGTGTTCGGGCGGTCCGAGGAGCTCGGGCCGTTGCCCGAGGGGACCACCGCTACCGTGCTGCCCGCCGATGGGGTCACGGGGGCCGATGTGCGGGCATTGCGGTTCCAGCAGGTGGTGCGCGGATACAAGGCCGGCGAGGTCGACTGGGCGCTGGGCAGGCTGGCCGCGCGGATCGATGAACTCGAGTTCGAGGTGGCGCAGGCTCGGCAGTGGCAGCCGCAGGTGGCGGCGGGCAGGGATCGCGAGTGAGCGAGCTCGCCGACGACGGCCTCGTTCGCTGCGACTGGTCGACCGGCTCACAGCTGTACCGCGATTACCACGACACCGAGTGGGGCAGGCCCCTGCACGGCGACGACGCCATGTTCGAGCGGCTCTGCCTCGAGGCATTCCAGTCCGGGCTGGCCTGGATCACCGTCCTGCGTAAGCGACCCGCCTTCCGCACCGCGTTCGCCGGGTTCGAGATCGCGAAGGTCGCCGAATTCGATGATCACGACCGCGCGCGGCTGCTCGCCGACGTCGGCATCGTGCGCAACCGCGCCAAGATCGACGCGGTGATCAACAACGCCCGGGTTGCTCGCGACCTGCCGGTGAGTCTCGACGAGCTGGTGTGGTCGTTCGCACCCGCGCCACGCCCACGGCCCACCTCGATCGCGAATGTGCCCGCCACCACACCTGAATCCATTGCTCTGGCAAAGGAATTGAGGCGTCGCGGGTTCGCTTTCGTCGGCCCGACGACGGCGTATGCCCTCATGCAGGCAACCGGCATGGTGGACGATCACCTGGAGGTTTGCTGGGTGAGCGCGGCACCGAACGGAACCGACTCGGCAGTCACATTTCGCACTCAGGTGTCCGCCCGCGACGGCAATAGGGAAGAATAGGACCGGTGTGGCCCGCCGAACACCCGGCGAGCCCGCTGGTTGGCGACAACCGGCAGACGAGAAAACAGTGCGCAGAACCACCGCGCAGATCTGGAGGGAGCAGAGGATGGCGGCCATGAAGCCCCGTACCGGGGACGGTCCCCTCGAAGCAACCAAGGAAGGTCGTGGAATCGTCATGCGGGTTCCACTCGAGGGTGGCGGGCGTCTGGTCGTCGAACTCACACCGGACGAGGCTGCGGCGCTCGGTGACGAACTGAAAAGCGTCACCAGCTGAATGCGCTGACCGAGGTCGCCGCACTTCTGGCCTGCCCGGAGTGCGGCGATGAACTGCAACCGCACGATCGTGCGCTGCGATGCGGTACCGGCCACAGCTTCGACATCGCCCGTCAGGGTTATGTCGGGCTGTTGACCGGCGCATCGACGAAAATGACCGGCGATACCGCCGACATGCTCGACGCCCGCGCCGCTTTTCAGGGTGCGGGCCATTTCGCCCCGATCGCCGCGGCGATCGCTCGCGCCTTCGACACCGATCCCACGGTGCTCGAGATCGGCGCGGGCACGGGCTACTACCTCGCCGATGTGCTCGACGCGCATCCCGGCGCCCTCGGCATCGCCTTGGATGTGGCCAAGCCTGCCGCCCGCCGAGCCGCTCGCGCGCACCCCCGGATGGCCTCCGTGCTGGCCGACGCCTGGCGTGGGCTGCCCGTGCGCGACGACGCCACCACCGGCGTGCTCTCGGTCTTCGCCCCGCGTAACCCCGCCGAAGTCGCCCGCGTCCTCGCGCCGGGCGGGCGCTTCGTCGTCGTCACGCCAACGGCTCGTCATCTCGGCGAGCTGATCGGCCCCCTCGGCATGGTCAGTGTCGACCCCGACAAGGACCGCCGCCTGGCCGACTCCCTGGCAGGCACCTTCACCCGCGCCGAGCACACCCTCGTCGAGTTCCCGATGAAGCTGTCGCGCCCCGACGTCACCAATGTCGTCGCGATGGGGCCGTCCGCTTTCCACGGCACCCCCGCCGATGACCCACGCATCGCGGCGCTACCCGACAGCACCGAAGTGACGGCCTCGGTAACCGTGTCGACCTACTTACCGCGCAACTGACCGCACACGTCGCACCGAGACCCAGCTGGGCATGCTGCCGTCAGACCCCGGCAATACACTTCGGCCTCCCGCGCCGTCGGCAGTGCTCGGCCCTAGCGCAAAACGCTCCGGTACACCTCGAGCGTGCGCTCGGCGATCCGCGTCCAGTCGAACTCCGCGATCGCCCGCGCCCGCCCGGCCTCGCCATAACGCGCGGCCAGCGCAGGATCCCCCGCGACCTCGTTCACCGCGGCCGCGAGTCCCCGCTCGTACTCCCCCGTCGCCTCCGGGTCGTAGTGCACCAATCGGCCGGTGACCACGTCGACGACCACCTCGGGAATCCCACCCACATCGGAAGCGACGACGGCGGTCGCGCACGCCATCGCCTCCAGGTTCACGATGCCGAGCGGTTCGTACACCGACGGGCACACGAATACCGAGGAGGCGGACAGGATCTGGCGGACCTGCTCGGCGGGGAGCATCTCCTTCACCCAGAAAACGTTGCCGCGCTGCCGCAGCAATCCGGCGACGGCGGCGGCGACCTCCACCTCGAGTTCCTTGGTATCGGCCGCGCCCGCACACAGAACCAGCTGGATATCGGGGTCGAACGAGGCGGCCGCGGCGAGCAGATGCCCGACGCCTTTCTGCCGGGTGATCCGCCCCACGAACGACACGATCGGCAGGTCGGCGCGCACCCCGAGCCGGTCGAGCACCGGCACCTCGGCACCGGCGGGCGGGCCAGGATGCCACACACTCGCGTCGATACCGTTGTGCACCACATGAACTCGATCGGGATCGATCGCGGGGTAGGCGTCGAGCACGTCGTGACGCATGCCTTCGCTCACCGCGATCACCGCATCGGCGTGCTCCATCGCAGTGCGTTCCGACCACGACGAGAGCCGATAGCCACCGCCGAGCTGCTCGGCCTTCCACGGCCTGCGCGGTTCCAGCGAATGCGCCGTGAGTACATGCGGAATCCCCGACAGCATGGCGGCGAGATGCCCGGCCAAGCCCGCGTACCAGGTGTGCGAATGCACCACGTCCACACCGCCGGCGGCATCGGCCATCCGCAGCTGCGCCGACATCATCTGCAACGCGGCGTTGGCGGCATACAGCTCGGGGTCGGGGCGGTGCACCACGGCACCGTTGCGCGGCGCGCCCATACAGTGCACGGTGACATCACAGAGCTCGCGCAGCCGGGCTGTGAGCTCGGTGACATGAACTCCCGCACCGCCATACACCTCGGGCGGATATTCCCGGGTCAGCATGGCGACCCGCAGCGGTTGCGCCGGAGTCTGCTCGCTGTCGGTGCCGTCACTCACTGGTCCTAAATTAGACCCTCGGGTCGACATGGGCCACCGTTGCCGCGCTGGCCCTGTACTTTGAGCAGGGTGAGGAGCCAGCCGCACGTACTCGGGATCGTGCTCGCCGGTGGCGAGGGCAAACGACTGTTTCCACTCACGGCCGACCGGGCCAAGCCCGCGGTTCCGTTCGGTGGCGCGTACCGGCTGATCGACTTCGTGTTGAGCAACCTCGTGAACGCGGGATATCTACGCCTGTGCGTCCTCACCCAGTACAAGTCGCATTCGCTCGATCGCCATATCTCACAGACCTGGCGGCTGTCCGGTTTCACCGGTGAGTACATCACCCCGGTGCCCGCGCAGCAGCGTCTCGGACCGCGCTGGTACACCGGCAGCGCCGACGCGATCATGCAGTCGCTCAACCTGATCTACGACGAGGACCCCGACTACATCGTGGTGTTCGGCGCCGACCACGTGTACCGGATGGACCCGGAGCAGATGGTGGCCAGCCATATCGCCTCGGGCGCTGGCGTCACTGTCGCCGGGATCCGGGTGCCCCGCGCCGAGGCGAGCGCGTTCGGCTGCATCGACACCGACGAGTCCGGCAAGATCACCCAGTTCCTGGAGAAGCCCGCGCACCCGCCGGGCACTCCCGACGACCCGAACGTGACGTTCGCATCGATGGGCAACTACGTGTTCACCACGCGCGTGCTGGTCGACGCGATCCGCGCCGACGCCGAGAACTCCGATTCCGACCACGATATGGGCGGCGACATCATCCCGACGTTGGTCGCCGCCGGCCAGGCCGCCGTCTACGACTTCGCCGACAACGACGTCCCCGGCGCCACCGAACGCGACCGCGGCTACTGGCGCGACGTCGGCACCATCGACGCCTTCTACGAGGCGCACATGGACCTGGTCTCGGTGCACCCCGTGTTCAACCTCTACAACAAGCACTGGCCGATCCGCGGCGCCGCCGAGAACCTGCCGCCCGCGAAATTCGCCCAGGGCGGGCTCGCCCAGGAATCGATCGTCGGGGCGGGCTCGATCCTGTCGGCGGCCACGGTCCGTAATTCGGTGCTGAGCTCGAATGTGGTGATCGAGGACGGCGCCACGGTCGAGGGCAGTGTGTTGATGCCCGGTGTGCGGATCGGGCGTGGCGCGGTGGTGCGCCACGCGATCCTGGACAAGAACGTAGTGGTCGGCGAGGGCGAGATCATCGGCCTCGATCTCGATCGTGACCGGGAGCGTTTCGCGGTCAGCAACGGCGGTGTGGTCACCGTAGGCAAAGGAATCTGGGTCAGTTAGGCGGCCGCCCGCCAACACCTCATCCCCGTGACGCGCAGAGCAGACCGTCACCGATCGGGATCAAGACGCTGGTGAGCTCCGGATTCTCCGCGATCGCGCGGGTCGCCGCGCGCACCGCCTGCGTGGCCGGGTCGCGCTGAGACTGATCAGGAACGCGCCCACCGAGCAGCGCGTTGTTGAGGATGAACGCGCCGCCCTCACGCAACAACCGCACGCCTTGTTCGACGTAATGGGGGTGTTCCATCGGCGCCGCGTCGATGAAGACCAGGTCATAGGAGCCATCGGCCAGCCGGGGCAGCACGTCCAGCGCGCGCCCGTTGATCAGTCGCGTGCGCGACGGCGTGATCTCGGCGGTCCGGAACGCCTCCTTGGCCGCGCGCTGATGCTCGGGTTCGGAGTCGATCGTCGTCAGGGTCCCGTCCTCGCGCATCCCGTCGAGCAGCCACAGCCCACTGACGCCTGCCCCGGTACCCACCTCGACGACCGAGCGCGCGCCCAGCATCTGCGCGTACATGCTCAGCAGTGCACCGACCGCCGCCGGCACCGGCGCGGCACCCAATTCGGTGGCCCGCTCGCGCGCTTCGAGAAGAACCTCGTCCTCGACGACGGACTCCTCCACATAGGCCAGATTCCGCTCCACGTTCGATGCCACAGCTATGAGGCTAGGCCACCGGAGGGGTCTGTGTATTCAGCAAAGGGACGGATCCGGCACTGTGTCGCGCAGATCCCGGACAATTGCCGAAGATTTGCGGATCGGTCACAACGGTCCCGGAACTGCTAGTTCTTCGTTGCCGACGGGACTAGGGTTGATTCTGACCAGAATTCTCAGGTCACACTCAGGATCTCCACATCTGACCCATATCAGGGCAGGAAATAGTTGCCCTACGCAAGGCCAGCCGATCGCGGCGGGCACGAGACTCGGGAACAACCGCACACAGTTGCTGGTTGATTGTCGATAAGCAAGGTTCGCTGACCCGGACCAGCCAGGTTTCGTGCCAGCGGTCCCGAGTAGGAGGTGTCCCATCCCGATGGTAGACACGGCACGTCAAGACGCCACCGACCAGACTCTGCCCGCCGAACTCACCGCGGCAGAAGCCGAAGAACTCGACGCCGAACTCACCGGCACCGCCGCTTTCGACGCGACCGGCGATCGCGCCGCCATGCCGTCGTGGGACGAGCTGGTCCGCGAGCACGCCGACCGGGTCTACCGCCTGGCCTACCGCCTCTCCGGCGACGCCCAGGATGCCGAAGACCTCACCCAGGACACCTTCATCCGGGTATTCCGCTCGCTGCAGAACTACCAGCCCGGCACGTTCGAGGGCTGGCTGCACCGCATCACCACCAACCTGTTCCTCGACATGGTCCGCCGCCGCAACCGCATCCGGATGGAAGCGCTGCCCGAGGACTACGACCGGGTACCCGCCGAAGGCCCCACCCCCGAAGACGCCTACCACGACTCCCGCCTCGACCCCGACCTGCAGAAAGCACTCGATTCGCTGGCGCCGGAGTTCCGCGCCGCGGTCGTGCTGTGTGACATCGAGGGTCTGTCCTACGAGGAGATCGGCGCCACGCTCGGTGTGAAACTGGGCACCGTGCGCAGCCGGATCCATCGCGGGCGTCAGGCATTGCG
This sequence comes from Nocardia sp. NPDC059195, assembly GCF_042754695.1. Lineage (NCBI taxonomy): Bacteria > Bacillati > Actinomycetota > Actinomycetes > Mycobacteriales > Nocardiaceae > Nocardia > Nocardia sp. NPDC059195. The sequence continues at coordinate 173,200 of NZ_JBHZBG010000011.1, forward strand.
CGAGTACCTCGCGCATAATGGAAGTGAGCAGCGGTACTCCGCGCAAGCCCCATCGGTGTGACGGGCGTTCGACGTCACCGGGGCCTCTCGGTTGATGTCGGTCGGAAGGAAGAACTCCGCGTGAGTGAGCGAAGCGAGCGGCAGAGGAACCACGCCGTGACCCCGGTCATGCCGGAACCGAGCGCCGATGAGGTGCGGGCATGAGCGTGGATCCCAGTGCCGCAGGTCGCCCGCCGCGCTTTCAGCCCACCGAGCATCTGGCCAGCGAGGCTGTCGCGGCCTTCGTCGACGGCGAACTGCGAATGAACGCCTATCTGCGTGCCGCCCAGCATCTTTCGGTCTGCCCCGAATGCGCGGCCGAGGTCGATGCCCAGCAGCAGGCGCGGATCGCGCTGCGCCGGGCCGCCGAGGTGGCGATTCCGCGCAGCCTGCACGACAGCCTCTCGCGCATCCCGCTGGCCGATCTCCCCGGCAACGCACCCGAACCGCAACGCCGTAACGAGGCATTTCTCGGATTCATCACAGATTCCTTCACCGCGACCCGGTGGACAACGTGGCGGCGCAAGTAGAGTCTGCGACGTGACAGGCGAATCGACGAATTCCGGATCGGCCGAGCACTCGGATTCAGGAGACAAGCGGGGCACGCTGCGCCCTTCCGACGCACCGAGCCTCGGTCCGCGCCCGGTCTACCGGCCGCACATCGACAGCCACACCGCGCGTGCGTTCCGCCGCCCGAACGGCCAAGCCGGTTCGTTCGCACCGCACGATCCACAGCGCGCGGCCGGTAGAGGCGCCGACGAAGGACTCGTGCAGCGCCCGCCGGACGGTGTGCTCGCCGAGGCGTTCGCCCGGCCCGAGGGCTCCTCGGAGCTGTTGCAGCGCGAGCCCGGCGCCGACGAGCCGAAGACGGTCATCGCGGGTCCGGTCGACCCGTGGCGCGATCCCGACGCGGCGGCCCGGCTCGGCGCTCCCGCGGTGGACACTCCCCCGCCCGTCCGGCTGCCTGTCGCGGACAAGCTGAGCGCGCGCGAGGTGCTGTTCGGTTCGCGGGTGGCGCCCAAGGCATTGGCGATGCTGGCCGCGCTGGCACTCGGCATCGCCGTCGTCGGCGGGCTCGTCGGCCGGGTCACCGCCGAGACCGCGTCCACGCTCACCTCACGCAAGGTGACGCTGGATCAGAGCGCGGGTGTCGAGACACCGCACAGCCAGATCGCCGCCGTCGCCAATGCCGTACTGCCCTCGGTGGTCTCGATCCGGGCCACGGTCGGCGACAACGGCGCGACCGGTTCCGGTGTGGTGATCGACGGCGGGGGTTACGTCGTCACCAACAATCACGTGATCTCGATGGCCGCGACCGACAAGTCCAACCGGGCCGCCATCCAGGTGCAGTTCTCCGACGGCACCCGGGTGCCCGCGCAGATCGTCGGGCGCGATCCCAAGACCGACCTCGCGGTGCTCAAGGTCGAGGCGAAGAACCTGACGGTGGCCAATCTCGGCAAATCCGCCGACGTGCAGGTCGGCGACGATGTGCTCGCGATCGGCTCACCGCTCGGCCTGAGCAAGACCGTCACGTCCGGCATCGTCAGCGCCCTGCACCGCCCCGTGAAGCTCGCGGGCGAGGGCAGCGATACCAACGCGGTCATCGACGCCGTGCAGACCGACGCCGCGATCAACCCGGGTAACTCCGGTGGCGCGCTGGTCGACATGCAGGGCCGGGTGATCGGCATCAACACCGCCATCCGCAGTGAGACCGGCGGTTCGGTTGGCCTCGGCTTCGCCATCCCGGTCGACGTGATGACCACGGTCACCCAGACCCTGATCCGCGACGGCCAGATGCACCACCCGGTGATCGGCCTGAGCGCGCGCACCAAGACCGTCGCCAACGAGGTGATGAGCGGTGCGGCCGTCGCCGATGTGGCGCCGGGCAGCCCCGCCGACAAGGCGGGCATCGTCGAGGGCGACGTGGTGGTGCGGGTCGGCGACCGCGAGGTCACCGGGCCCGACGAGCTGGTGGTCGCGGTGCAGTCGCGCAAGATCGGCGAGACGGTGAACGTGCAGTTGATCCGCGATGGCAGGCAGGTGGACGTGCCTGTCACCCTCGAATCCGACTGACCTGCGGGCGCGCGCGCCGGGTAACCTGGATTCGTGTTCAGCAACATCGGGTGGAGCGAGATGATGATCCTGCTCGTCGCCGCCCTCGTGATCCTCGGCCCGGAGCGACTGCCCGGCGCTGTCCGCTGGACCACCGGCGCGCTGCGCCAGGCACGCGACTACGCCAGCGGCGCCACCTCCCAGCTGAAGCAGGAACTCGGACCGGAGTTCGACGACCTGCGCAAGCCGCTCGCGGAGCTCAACGAGCTGCGCGGGATGAGCCCGCGGGCCGTGGTCACCAAACACCTGCTGGGCGGCGACGATTCGGTGCTGCGCGATCTGGAGAGCGCGGTGCCCGACAAGAAGCAACTGTTCGGCACCAGCAGCGGCATGCCCGGTGCCCCGTCGACACCCGCGCCGCAGAAGTCGCTCGAGCACAACGAGCGCCCCCCGGTCGACTACGACGCGACCTAGACCACCGAACACACCGCACGGTCGGCATTTGCTACGAGATCGCGCCGGTCGGACTCTGCGGCGACGACCTCGCTTCTCTGTGATTTGCCGATAAATCCGCATCCGAGGGTGTTGTCTCGCAAGACAGTTCGATGTCAACGGTTATAGACACACAATGCTGTCGAGCTGTCTAGACTTCGCACATGTCGGCCGATGACGTGGCACGAGTTTTCGCGATCGAGGACAAGGTCGAGAGACTCAAAGCAGCCACCGACGGGGTGGCGGCTGCTCAGCAGACCATCAACGAACTAACCAGGATCCGGCGGGCCGTGATCCGAGAACTCCATGCCGACGGCTGGACGTTCGCCCGGATCGGCGCCGCCGCCGGATTGTCGCGTGCGCGCATCCACCAGGTGAGCACCCAGGGCCCAGTTCCCGAAGGATTGTTCTTCGGCCACGGCACACTGACCGTGCTCGCCCCCGAGGTCCGCTCGGGCAGGCTACTCGGCGCACCCGACCCGCAAGCCGCTCAGCGCCTGGCCGAGCTGCTGCGCCAACTCGGCTTCGCCGCCAACGTCGAGACGTTCATGCCGGGCAGGCCGATCGACCTCAATCGCGACGGGCTGGTGATCCTCGGCGGCCCCGAGCTCTCGCCCAGTCTGCGCCAGCTCGTGGTGGCCGATCCGCGCCTGCGCCGGACCGTCACCAGAGCGGGCGATACCCGGCGCGGCATCGAGGACAGGGCCGCGCGCCGTGTCTACCGCCCCGGTGGCACCGAACCGCACGACATCGCCTACCTGGCCCGGCTCCCCCGGCCCGACCGCCGCGGCAGCATCATGTTGATCGATGGCCTGCATCCGCCCGGCTCGCTGGGTGCGATCCGATTGCTGGCGACCCGATTGGCGACCCTGCACGAGCGTGCGAGCAGTCATTTGTTCTCGGTTCTCATCGCAGTCCGGTACGACCGCGCTACCGGTGAACCGGTTGATGCGGATCTACTCACCCCGGTATACCGCCATGAAACAGACCCCAAGTTGGCTACGACCCGGGTTCGTCCCTAGGCTGATCTAAACTCTCCGTGCTTAGTGATCTGCATCACTGTACTGTTATGGATCACAAGTCGTCCGCGATGGTTAGATTGCTAGCGAGTAACCGAGTGTGAGTAGGTGAGCATCACATGTTCTCGTCTCCAGAGGCCAGCGCATGCCGGGTTCTGCCGGTACGCGCGGCAGGTCACCCACGGCCCGTTCCGCCCTTCGAGGCGGAGCCGGCTACCGGCGACGTCATCGTCACCACCCATCGCGTGACCTATAGCGACCGCCTGAAGGTCTTCATCGGCCCGCACGAGGACGTGGACAGCTTCCTGCGCCCGTTGCGGCGGATGGATGGTCGCCAGCGCTACGCGCTCGATCTGACCGTGCTGTCCGAGCCGGTGCCCGCCACCGAGGTCACCACGACGGTGAGTTCGGCGCGCGGCGATCTCGCGCTCGGCTGCGCCGGTTCGGCGGATGCCATGACCCTGCAACTGCGCACGAGGGTCGACCACGTCACCCGGCGCTTCACCCTCGGACTACCCGGCGGCCGACTCGGCCTGCCGACGGTGTACCTCCCGCACGGCGACGAGGACACCTACGTCTACCCCGAAGAGGTGTTCACCGCCGACAACGCGGTGGCGATCTTCCGCGACTTCTTCCACGCCGGTACGGTTTCCGCCGGTCTGCAGCACCGCGAGATCCTCGACTGAGCGCTTCTCGCCGCGCGCGAATGCTCGACGATAGCTAGGCTGGTCAGCAGGTCACAACGCCTCGACGGTGACTGTGAGAGGCCGGTGCGTCATGCGTGATCTCCTCGGACAGCTGCTCGAACTGCTCCCCGATCAGGCCGTGGCGCTGGCCAGGATCGTCGATCGGACAGGTGCGGGTCCACGCGAGACCGGGGCCGCGATGGCGGTGACCGACGACGGCCGCGTGCTCGGCTCACTGTCCGGTGGCTGCGTCGAATCGGCGGTGCTCACCACCGCAGGCCAGGTTCTCCTCGACGGCCACGCGAGCCGCGAGCGGTTCGCGGCCGCCGACCAACTCAACGTCGGCCTCCCGTGCGGAGGCGAGATCGAAGTCTTCGTCGAACGCCTCGACCACAACGATCTGCCCGCCTTGCGCGCACTCCACACCGCACTCGACGTCCACCACCCGGTCGCCTACGCCACCACCCTCGAACCGACCCCCGACCGAAAACTCTTGCGCCCCGGCGATTGCGCCCCCTGGCGCGGCCTCGACCACGACGCCGCCGCCCTCCTCGCCGCAGGCCACAACGGACTCATCGGCGCCCAGGACTGCACGCCCGCCCTGGCCGAACGCCCCCGCACGTTCGTTCAGGTCTTCCGCTCCCCCGCCCGGATGATCCTGGCCGGCGCCAACGACTACACCCGTGCCATGACCGTCGCCGCGGCGAACCTCGGCTACCACGTCACCGTCGTGGACGCCCGTGAAACCTTCACCACCCCAGCCCGTTTCCCGGCGGCCGACGAGGTGGTGGTCGACTGGCCGCACCGCTATGTGGAAGCCGAACAGGATGCGGGCCGCATCGACAACCGCACCGTCATCTGCGTCCTCACCCACGATCCCAAATTCGACGTCCCTCTCCTGACTTCGGCCCTACGCCTACCAACAGTCGGTTTCATCGGTGCCCTCGGCTCCCGCCGAGCCCACACCGACCGCACCACCCGCCTCCACGAATCCGGCCTCGCTGACACCGAAATCGCCCGCATCCGAAGCCCTCTCGGCCTCGATCTCAACGCCAACACCCCCGAGGAAACCGCGATTTCCATCCTCGGCCAAATTCTCGCCGAACGGAGCGGCGCCACAGCGAAACCCCTAGCAACGCTGGATGGTCCGATCCACGGCCCCGGAGAAAGTGCCAAAACCTAGAGACTCGTGGCATGCGGGGCGGATGGCGTGGACGCCATCGGGGCAAACCATCAACCCGATGTAGGCAGTGGCACGCACCGACTGTTCATCTACTACACACTTCGATACAGTTTGTATCGAAGTTCTGGAACAGAGTGTTCGAAAGGAGCGCCGTGCGACCACCCGACCCACGAACGGTGCGCAGTCTCGATGCTGCGCTCGCCTCGGCCAGAGAGCTATTGGTCGAGCAGGGAGTGGCCGGTCTGACGCATGGCGCGGTCGCGGCCCACAGTGGAATCAGCCGGGCCACGCTGTACCGGCTCTGGCCGGAGCCGACCGATCTGGTCCGCGCCACATTGACCAGGCACATCACCCTCGCGCAGTCGCAGCCGACCGGAGATCTGCGTGCCGATCTGCTGACCGAGCTGTCAGCCACCCGCGCGATGCTGCACGACCCGGTGACCGAGCAGGGGATGCGCGTGATGATCGAAAGGGCCGCTGTCGACCCGAAATTCGCCGAGGTCAAGGAGGCGCTGTACCGGTCGGGAACCCGGGCGGTGCGCGCGATTCTGGCCCAGGCCGTTACCCGTGCCGAACTGCCGGCCGAACTCGATATCGATCTAGCCGTCGATCAGCTGCATGGTCCGCTGTTCTTCCGGCGACTGGTCTCCCATCGGACCTTCGACGTCGACTATGTGCGCGACGTCATCGACGACTTCCTGCGCAGCCGCGCCTCGAAAACCCCACACCAGCAAGGAACCTCGTGACATGACGACCATCGTCTCCAGAAGTCTGTCCGCTCCACGCGCTCTCGCCGTGCTCGTTGCGGTCATCACCGCATTCGGTGCCCTGCTGGCCGATTTCGTCATCCCGGGCGGCGCTGTCCAGCACCTACGCAACGACGACTGGCCGCCGCACGCGAAATTCCACGATGCCCAATACATCGTCATGTCCATCCTGCTCGGTGCCCTCGCACTGATCCTGCTGATCGGTCGCGGCAACATCACCCGATCCCGGATCTGGACGTCCTGCGCCCTCCTCGCCACCCCTTGGCTGGGTCTACTGGCCGCGTTCCTGTTCCCCGGCACCGCCATCGAGGACCCCGGATTCGACAATCCGACTATCCTCGGCCTCCACCCCCAGGTCCTGCTGGCCGCGATCCTGCTGATCCTCCTACTCACCGCAGGCCTGCTCACCACCCGTTCGCAACCGCGGGGCTGAGACGACAAGCGCCGCACCGGTCTACGGCGATGCGGCGCTCGAAGTAATTCGGCTACGCCGCGACCTGTTCCGGTCGAAGGGTTTTCATCGGGGGTCGGTCTTCGAGCGAGACCGTGGTGGTGTGGGCGATGAATTCGCCTTCGATCAAGGGGAACTGGGTCAGCGGAGCGCCGGAGTCGGGGACGCCGCTGCGGCGTAGCGCGGTGCCGAGGATCTGGCGGCTCATCACGCCCAGGTCGGACAGCGGGCGGTTGCGGTGGGTGCGCACGCCCAGGTTGACCTGGGTGATGGCATCCAGGCCCATGTGGTCGTAGGTGTCGAGGAGCAGGCCGATCTCCACGCCGTAGCCGGGCGCGAACGGGACCGCGGTGAGCAGTTCGCGGGTGCCCGCGTATTCGCCGCCGAGCGGCTGGAGGACCTGGGCCAGTTCGGGACGCAGGGCCGCCAGCAGGGGGCGGGCGACGAGTTCGGTGACGCGGCCGCCGCCGTTCGCGTCGACGGACTCGCCTTGGCGCAGCGGGCGGCGGTAGTAGGCCTTGGACAGGTGCGTGCCCTCCATGGTCAGCAGCGGGCCGAGGAGCTTGGGCACGAAGTCGGGGTCGGGGTCGATCAGGTCGGAGTCGACGAAGGCGATCAGGTCGCCGGTGGTGGCCGCCAGCGATCGCCACAGCACCTCGCCCTTGCCGGGGACCGGCTCGAGCTCGGGAACGGCTTCCTCGCGCGAGATCACCTCGGCGCCCGCCGCGCGTGCGCGTTCGGCGGTGGCGTCGGTGGACCCGGAGTCCAGCACGATCAGTTCGTCGACGAGCGTGCCGAGCAGCGGCCGGATACTGGCCACGACATCGGCGACGGTGTCCTGTTCGTTCAGCGCGGGCAGCACCACCGAAACGGTGCGGCCCGCCTTGGCGGCGACGAGTTCGCCGACCGTCCAGTCAGGGGTGTCCCAGGTGTGGGTGGTGGCCCAGGCGGGCTCGCGGTGTTGGATTTTCATGCCAGACCTCGCAGAGTTCGTGCGGGGGGACGGATGCCCTGGATCGCGGCGATCATGTCCACGACCCGCCGGGTTTCGGCGACTTCGTGAACCCGGAAGATCCGAGCGCCCGCGGCGGCCGACCATGCGGTTGCCGCCAGTGTGCCCTCGACCCTTTCGGTAAGACCTACCCCTAGAGTCTCCCCGATAAAATCCTTGTTGCTCAGTGCCATCAGTACTGGCCATCCGGTTTTTACAAGACCGTCGATTCCGCGCAACAACTCGAGCCCGTGATAGGTGTTTTTTCCGAAATCATGGGTGGGATCGATCACGATCCCATCGGCTCGCACGCCCGAGGCCGCAGCATTTTCGGCCGTGGCGACGACGGTGGCGGTCACCTCGGCCACCACATCGGCATACCGAACACGATGCGGACGGGTGCGCGGCACGGCGCCACCGGTGTGGCTGCAAACGATGCCGGCACCCGTATCGGCGGCGACGTGCACGAGGTCGGGGTCGGCACCGGCCCAGGTGTCGTTGATCAGGTCGGCACCGACGGCGACCGCCGCCCGCGCGACCTCACCGCGCCAGGTATCCACACTGATCAACAGGTCCGGATACTTCGCCCGGATCGCCGCGACGAACGGCACCACCCGCTGCGTTTCCTCGGCCGCGTCGACGGTGACCCCCGGCCCCGCCTTCACGCCGCCGATGTCGACCAGATCGGCGCCCTCGTCCACCGCACGCGAAACCCGTTCCATCGCGGCCTCGTCGCTGAACGTGGCACCACGGTCGTAGAACGAGTCCGGCGTGCGATTCACGATCGCCATCACCAACGCGCGATCGGTCGCCACTTCACGCCCACAAAAAGTCTCGTTCCGCCTCCCCGAGACTTCTGCCGACAACTCGGGACCGCGACTGCTTGTGCTCCGGGCAGGCGGTTCGTTCTCTGGTCGGGGTCCGGGCGTGCCCGACGAGTTACCCATGTGCATTCCCGCCCCTCCGCGACTTATGGCCAGACTCGAGTGGTCGGAATTCGCGTTGGCGACCTGCGGACAGGCGTCGGCAAAGTCTGCCCGTCCCCGACAAGTTACCCATGTTCATGCGAAATCAGAAGTTACCTTGCTAGCGCGGGGCGCGACCGGACGCGACGTCTTCGGCGTATTCGTCGTAAGCGGGGATGTAGCCGTCTTTCGGACCGGACAGCACGTACAGCTGACTGTCGGGGTCGGGCGCGTAACCCTGCTTGCGCAATTCCACCTTCCGGCTCTTGAACGTCGAGGTCTGCTCCAATTCGGCGACCACGCGCACGTACAGCGGGACCGCGTACAGCGGCAGCCGCCCGTAGGCGGTCGTCGCCAGGGTCTTCCCGTCGAAGGTGGCCTCGGCGGACAACGTGATCGCTGCCATGCCTGCCTTGCCGTCGGTGCCGGGAATGTCGACACCGTAGACAACGGCTTGCTCGATGCTCGCGTCGTGCCCGAGTGCGCCCTCGACCTCGGTGGTCGCCACGTTCTCGCCCTTCCAGCGGAAGGTGTCGCCGAGCCGGTCGACGAACGCGATGTGCCAGAAATGCTGATCGCGGACGAGGTCGCCGGTGTCGAACCAGCAGTCGCCCTTCTTGAAGCCGTCACGCACCAGCTTGGATTCCGACGCCTTCTCGTCGGTGTAGCCGTCGAACGGCTGGCGGTTGTTCACCTTCGCCAGCAGCAGCCCGACCCCGCCGGACCGCACCCGGCGCAGCTTCCCATCGCTACCGCGGCGAGCATGGCCGGTCTCGTCGTCGTACTCGACGACCGCGTAGGGCAGCGGGCACAGGCCGACGGTCCGGTCGATACCGAACGCGTTGACGAACGCCAGCGGCGCCTCGCTCGACCCGTAGAACTCGACCACCCGGCCGATCCCGAACCGGCGACGGAACTCGTCCCACAGCTCGGGCCGCAGCCCGTTGCCGACGGCCAGCCGGACCCGGTTGCCCTGCTCACCGGGCCGCACCGGCTGGTTGATCAGGTACCTGCACAGCTCACCGATGTAGATGAACGCGGTCGCCCGCTCGCGTGCGATCTCGCCCCAGAACCCCGACGCCGAGAACTTGCGGCTGAGCACATAGGTCGATTCGCCCGCGAGCACGGCCGACAGCGCGACCGTGAGCGCGTTGTTGTGATAGAGCGGCAGGCAGCAGTACAGGGCGTCGTCGGCACGCAACCGGATGCCGAGCCCGCCGAGCCCGGACATGCTCTTGGTCCAGCGCTGATGGGTCATCACGCTGGCCTTGGGCAGACCGGTCGTGCCGGAGGTGAAGATGAGGAACGCCCGCTCCCCTGCCAGGACCTGCTCGCACACGGCGGGGTCGGAATCGGTTGCGGTGCGAGCGGATTCGTCCAGTTCCTCGGCGGTGAACACATTCGCCGCGGGCTCGGGCAGCGAATCCAGCGCCTCCGAGCACTCCTCGCCGACGACAGTGAGCACGCTGCCCAGCAAGCCGATGCTGTGTGCCAGCACCTGATCTCGCTGGTTGTAGTTGAGCAGGCCGACCGTGGCGCCGAGCTTGAGCACGGCCAGTACCGTGAACAGGGTTTCGGGCCGGTTGGTCATCAGCACACCGACCACATCACCGCGCTGCACCCCGCGCACGGAAAGCACCGCGGCGTACCGGTTCACCTCGCTGTTGGCGGCGCGGTAGGTGTAGGAGCGGCCTTCGAAACGCAGGAACACCCGGTCGGGCCTGCGGTGCGCGACCCGCTGGAAATACAGCCCGATGGAGGCTTTGTCCTTGGGCCCCACCAGCATTCCGCGCGCGTTGCGCAGCATGCCGGGAGCGTCGAGTGCCATTCCGGGCAGGGCCTTGGCCAGGTCGAACACGCTTACCGTGTCGCGGGCGTCTTTGCTCACGTCGATCTCTCCTACTGTGCGGCCGCGGCCGGTTCCAGCGCGGCGAACGCTGCGGGCAGGTCGGTGGCCACGATGAGCCGGTCACGTGCCTGCCTCGGCACAATTGTGCGCTCGGACAGTTCGTCGATCCAGCGGAACAGGCCGTCGTAGAAGCCGTTCGCGTTCAGCAGCACAACCGGTTTGGTGTGTTCACCGAGGTAGCCGCCGGTCCAGGTCTCGAACAGTTCCTCGAGTGTCCCGATGCCGCCCGGCAGGGTGAGAAACGCGTCGGCCCGCTGTTCCATCAGCTGTTTGCGCTGGCGCATCGTGTCGGTGACGAGCAGTTCGTCGGCGCCGACATCAGCGACTTCCTTGTGCACCAGATGTTTCGGGATCACCCCGATGGTGTGCGCGCCACCGGCCCTGGCAGCGGTGGCGACCGCGCCCATCATCGACACATGACCACCACCGGAAACCAATTGCCAACCGCGCCGGGCGATTTCGGTGCCGACGCGCGCGGCGAGGCTGATCAGGTCGGGATCGGTGGTGCTGGCGGAGCAGTAAACGCAAATGGAGTAGCTCACCACTGATCCTCGGTGCCGAGACGCTCGATGTTGGCGTGGTCGCCGGTTTCGCCCTGGATGATCCGCACGACCTCGTCGACGCTGTCGGTGAGCTGGATCAGATCGAGATCGGTGGGCGAGATCTTGCCCGAACCCGCCAGCGAGCTGCGCATCCAGTCGACCAGACCGGACCAGTAGTCGGTGCCGAACAGGATGATCGGGAACCGGGTGATCTTGCGGGTCTGCACCAGGGTGAGCGCCTCGAACAGTTCGTCGAGGGTGCCGAAGCCACCGGGCAGGCAGACGAAGGCCTGGGAGTACTTCACGAACATCGTCTTGCGGACGAAGAAGTACCGGAAGTTGATCCCCAGATCCACCCACTCGTTGAGCCCCTGCTCGAACGGCAGCTCGATCCCGAGCCCGATCGAGTAGCCGCCCGCCTCCGAGCAACCACGGTTGGCCGCTTCCATCGCACCGGGCCCACCGCCGGTGATCACCGCGAAACCGGCCTCGGTGAGCGCGGTGCCGATCGCCTTGCCTGCCACGTACTCGGGATGGTCGGGGCCCGTACGCGCCGACCCGAACACCGTCACCGCGGGCGGGATCTCGGCGAGCGCGCCGAAACCCTCGACGAACTCGGCCTGGATCCGCAGCACCCGCCACGGATCGGTATGCACCCAATCGCTGTCCTGCCGCGTATCGAGCAGGTTCCGGTCCTCGGTCCGCACGCCGGGCTTGCGCTCCCGGCGGAACATCACCGGACCACGAAACTTCGGTCTGACCTTCCCAACCTGCTCATCAGCGGACATGACCCCAACTTACTGTGTCGGATTCCGGGCACGGGCGCGCACTTCTCGATCGGTCGTCCGCAACCCTCTCGGCGCTCTGCCGGAACCCCTACACGCACTCGGATCTACTATGCCGCGAAGACGGTTCGGAAGGTAGTGAGGATGGTCTCGCCAGGGGTCCGGTCCAGTATTGCGAAGGTGATCTCATCAAAGTGCCCATTGAACCGCCCACCATCGGCTAGCAGTGCATGGAAGGCACCGGCCACCATGCCTGGGTCGTTGCCGTAGGCGCCGCAACCCCAGGCGCCCAGTACCAAACGCCGGTAGCCGACCGCTGTTTCGAGAATGCGCTCGGCGCGGGTGGCCAGCACCGCGGGTATTCGATGCGCCTGGCTCGCCAGCTCCTGCATGATCACGTTGGTCCGGGGCGCCGGGCAAGTGAGGAAGCCGACCATATAGGGGCTGTCGAGCAGGACGCCCGTGTCGTCGCGGAAGACAGGCACGGCGGGAGACAGGATCACGCGGTCGCTGTAGAAAGGGTCCGGTGTGCGTCGGTGGTGCTCGTAGTATTGCGGCACGGCCAGCAGGGTGGTGTACAGCGCCGACGCTCTACACAGGGCTTCTTCTTGGGTGCGGGCGCCGGCGAGGTAGTGGCCGCCGGGATTGCGGGCGGACGCGAAATTCAGGACGGCGACCGGCTCCGGATCGGTATCGTGCATCCGGAGCGCCGCGGCGAGGCTGCTCTCCCCGGTCACTGTGATGACGGTGGTGGCCTCGCCGCGGGTGATGACCGGGACCGGGTCGGGACCGTACATCCGGGTTCCCTGAACGGCGGCTTGCACCCTCGATGTCAACGAGACATAGTCTCCGCCGGGCGCCAGGTAACCGCCAGCTGCGATGATCTGCTCGTTGTCGGCGGCGATGGCTCGGAAGCGTTCGGACACGCCCACAATGCTCTCATGGCTCGAGACAACCGCCAGCCCAGCCACCGCATCGCGGTCTCGTCACCCTCGTGCCGATCACCCGCTCCGAGAATGTATTTCGCAACCCACTGCAGAGACTCCGGGATTTCGGTACCCACGAACTATGACTCCGTCGACTGCTTCAGCTGAGCCGCGCGGGTCGCTCATCACGCAGGTGCTCCAGCCCTGCGCAAAAGTCCGAACGACCCTCCGCGCTTGCGCACATCACGCGCGCGAGAGGTAGGTCCGCAGCATTGCGGTGACGGCGGTGATCTGGCTCAGCGGGACGTGTTCGTCGCGTTTGTGGGCGAGGTTGGGGTCGCCGGGGCCGAAGTTGACGGCGGGGATGCCGCGGGCGGCGAAGCGGGAGACGTCGGTCCAGCCGTATTTGGCGCGTACGCCGCCACCGCCGTGGGCGTTGACCGAGTCGATGAGGGTGCGGGCGGCCGGAGCGGTCAGGCCGGGGAGCGCGCCGGGAGAGGAGTCGGTGACTTCGAAGGCGATGTCGAGTCCGTCGAAGACCTCGCGGACATGCGCGATGGCTTGCTCGACGGTGCGGTCGGGGGCGAAACGGAAGTTCACATCCACCTCGGCGATATCGGGCACCACATTGCCCGCGACCCCACCCGAGACCCGAACGGCCGACAGACCCTCGCGGTACACACAACCGTCGATATCGACCTCGCGTGCCGCATAGGCCGACAACCGCGCCAGCACCGGCGCGAGACCGTGAATCGCGTTCTCCCCCAGCCATGCTCGCGCCGAATGCGCGCGTACACCCGAGGTGGTCAATCGCACCCGCAAGGTGCCCTGGCACCCGGCCTCGATCCAACCGGCCGACGGTTCACCGAGAATCGCCAAATCTCCTTCGAGCCATTCCGGCAATTCGCGCTCGATACGTCCGAGGCCGTTGAACTCCGCGGCGATCTCCTCGCCGTCGTAGAAGATCAGCGTCAAATCGTGGGCCGGATCGGCGATCGTGGCGGCCAGGTGCAGGAATACCGCGTCGCCGGACTTCATATCGACTGTGCCACAACCGAACAGCACCGCTTCGCCGTCGACTTCAGCCGGTCGGCTCGGCACATTGTCCGCGATCGGCACAGTATCGAGATGTCCCGCCAGAATTACCCGCGTCGGCAGTCCGCGCTGTGTCCGCGCCAGCACCACATTGCCGTGCCGCACCACTTCGAACCCGGTGGTCTGCTCCCGGATCGCCTGCTCGACCAGGTCCGCGATCTTGGCCTCGTCGCGCGAAACGCTCGGCACGTCGACGAGGTCGGCGGTCAGCTGGATGGGATCGGCACGCAAATCGAGGGTCACATCTCGACACTAGTACGGGCGAGCCACCGATCCACGGATCCGGGCGAAGCAGACCGCGTGGTCCAACGCACAGGGCCCGCGGCACACCGCAACGGCTGGAACGGGCAAAATGGCGTCCGTGAGTATTCAGGGAGCAACTGCAGTCGGTATCGCCAATGTGACCTCGGACGGGACCGTCCTCGATACCTGGTACCCCAGCCCCGCGCTGGGCGAGTTCACCGAAACCGGCTCCCAGCGCCTCGACGCCGCTGAGGTGCCCGAGTTCGCCGAGCTGCTCGGCGTGGACGCGGCGCGTGGGGTCGAGGTCGTCGCGGTGCGCACCACGATCGCGGACCTGTCGGCCGCCCCGATCGACGCGCACGAGGTCTACCTGCGCCTGCACCTGCTCTCGCACCGTCTCGTCCAGCCGCACGGCCTGAACCTCGACGGCCAGTTCGGCCTGCTCAGCAATGTCGTGTGGACCAACCACGGCCCGTGCGCGGTCGACGGCTTCGAGCAGACCCGGCTGAAGCTGCGCGCCCGCGGCCCGGTGACGGTGCTCAGCGTCGACAAGTTCCCCCGCCTGGTCGACTACGTGGTCCCCTCCGGCGTGCGCATCGGTGACGCCGACCGGGTCCGCCTCGGCGCGCACCTCGCCGCGGGCACCACGGTCATGCACGAGGGCTTCGTCAACTTCAACGCGGGCACCCTCGGCAACTCGATGGTCGAAGGTCGTATCTCGGCCAGTGTCGTGGTCGGCGACGGTTCCGATGTGGGCGGCGGCGCTTCCATCATGGGCACCCTGTCCGGCGGCGGTACCCAGGTCATCTCGGTCGGCGAGCGTTCGCTGCTCGGCGCCAATTCGGGCCTCGGCATCTCCCTGGGCAACGACTGCGTGATCGAGGCGGGTCTCTACGTCACCGCGGGCACCAAGGTCACCGGACCCGACGGCACCGTAGCCAAGGCCGCGAGCCTGTCCGGTCAGGACAACCTGCTGTTCCGCCGCAATTCCACCACCGGCGCTGTCGAGGTCGTTCCGCGCAAGGGCACCGGCGTCGAACTCAACGCCGCACTGCACGCCAACGATTGAAATATCGCGAATTCTTGACGGTACGTCTTGAATTGCCGCGGTAGTTTATGTTTTCGTTACGCTTCGTGCGCCGTCCCGATCGGGGACAGCGAATGCGGAGGGATTCACGAAGATGAAGTTCGGAAAGATCACTGCTGCTGTATTCATGGCGGTCGCCGCGGTGGGGATCACCGCGGCGACAGCACATGGTTCGCCCGCCGTCGCCGCCGAGCAGTCCACGGCGGCTCTGGACGGCGTGACGGTTTCCCCGGTGGACAAAGCCATCACCTGGGCCGTCGACGGCGGCAAGTTCGAGATCGCCGCCGACGGTGCCGCGGTGCTACTCAAGGGTGCCGACGGTGCCACGGTGGACCAGGTGTCGCTGCGTCAGGAGGTCGCGGGCCTGCCGATCGCAGTCACCCCCGAGATCAGCCAGGACGGCCGCACCGTCAAGCTGGCCGCGTCGATGACGCCGCAGGATTCCGCGAAGCTGAGCGATGTCGCGGAACTGAAGGACATCAGCGCCTACGACCGCTTCATGTACCAGACCCAGAAGAATATGCCCGGGATCGTGGTCGGTGGCCTGATCGGCGTGCTCTTCCCGTTCCTGTGGTTCGTCACCATCCCCGCCGGCATGTTCCTCGGCGGTTACGTGATGGGCGGCGAGGAGTTCCGCGAAGCCGTGGTCGCGTACCTGACCGGTCAGCCCTGATCCGATCTCGCGTCCAAAGGCCTCGCACTCTTCGAAGTGCGGGGCCTTCGCGCTGTTGCGCACCGACAATTCTCGACATCAGAAACAATTCAGCAAATATTGCGAACTCATGACGATCAAGCCAGGGCGACCGCACCATTCCAGACCACCCACGCCGAATAGTCGCGACTGTTAGGTGATCTGCATCACCATCGATCATCACATCTTGATATCATTCCGCGATCTTCGATCTACTGTGGCGTCGTTGAATTCGGCCGGGGGCATTTCGGCGACATTGGTCGACCGGATGCATGCCGGTGTGAGTATTGAATTGAAGGGTGGGGTCGCATCGCATGGCGGGTCGACACAGAAAAGTCAGACGCAGCGCTCTACGCGCATCAGTCGCGGGTATACCGCTGGCTGTGGCTGTCAGCTACGCGGGAAGTGTGCATGCGGCTCCGGCTGAATTCATCGCGCCGCAACAACCCGGCGTGGTCGTGCCGCCGACGCAGCCCGGCGTGACCACGCCGGCTCGGCCCGCGGCGGAACCGCCACCCATGGAGTATGTCTCGCCCGAAGCGGACGCGCGCGGTGTCGCCCCCGAGACGGATTACCTTCCCACGCGCCAGGTCCCGCAGCGGGAGTACGTCGCACCGCTGCAGTTGGAAGAACTGCATGCGCCCGAACCCGAGCGACCGGTCGCGCCGATCGTTCCGGTTCCGCGAGTGCTGCGGGCGGGTGATCTCATCACGCCTGCACCAGAGTTCCTCGACCAGGGAATGGTCGATCAGTTCAATGCGATGGGCGCCGGTCCCGAGGCGCAGATCTCGCAGTTCGCCAGGTCGGTCGGTGTCGCACCGAGTAGAGCGGACAAAATCGCCGCTGGCGCCGTCGGAGGAGCCATTCGCGGTGCCGCGATCGGCTGTGTCGTGCCTGCCGCGCTAGCGACAGCCACCGTTGTCGCCGCACCACTGGCGCCGCTCAATTGTGTGGCCTGGGGAGCGGTGGGGCTTGCCGCTGGCGGGCTGATCGGTGCGGGCGCCGGAGGTCTGCAGTGACTGACTCAGCACGGCGGATCCAGACCCGATTGTCACGCAGAATCTTGGCGGCGGCTATCCCGACTATCGCCGCTGTCGGCATAGCAACCGGCACGGCCAATGCCGAGCAAACCGTGCCGACGCCACCAGGTTCACACGAGACCGCGCTGTCCCCGGTCAAGGGCACAGCGTCCGGCATCGGATACAGCGCACAGCCGACCGTCGACGGCTCCGGCCTCACCACCACCCTTGATGCGGGCATCTTCTCCTTGTCTGCAGCCGGTGACGGCGTCGACGTCCGCGGTCCCGCTGGGGAGATCGTCGACTCGGTGGCACTCGAACTGCGCATCGGAGACCGCGAGGTGGCATTACACCCTGAAATCGCCAACGGTGGCACGTCGATGACGCTCCGCCCAGTGGGCCTGCCAGTCGCGGCGGGCACCGTCAGTGCCACGGAAGAGCGGTGGAATGCCGCGGTGCAGCGCGCGACGATGGGCGCCATGATCGGAGCGGGAATCGGACTCATCCCCGGTCTGTTCATCGGGATCCTCATCATCCCGATATTCCTGTTCCCTGCGATCGGGGCCGGGATCGGCTTCCTCGTGGTCGGCGGTCAACCCCTGATCGATGCGGGCATCGCCCACTTCACCGCCCCGCCGGCCCCGCCTGCGTAAGCTGCCAAAACAGAAGCCTCGCACTCTTCGGAGTGCGAGGCCTTTTGCTGTGGTGCACATCACCGTCACAGCGAATCCCCGCGCCGCATCCCATGGTCGAACACACAGTTCCCATGGCAGGAGGCACAGATGAACATCGTGGTTATCGGGGCAGGCTACGCAGGGACTGTCGCGGCGAATCGGCTGCACAAGAAGGTTCCTGACGCGCGGATCACCGTGGTCAATCCGCGGGGTGACTTCATCGAGCGGGTGCGATTGCACGAGCAGGTCGCGGGCAGCGGTACCGCGGCCCGGCCGCTCACCGAGATGCTCACAGCGGGAATCGCGCTCGAGACCGCGAGTGTGGACAAGATCGGCGACGGCGATGTCACCCTCGACAACGGCCGGATCCTGACCTTCGACCACGCGATTCTCGCGGCGGGCAGCATCGCGGATCCGCTACCCGGTGCGATCCCGGTCGGCGTGTGGGAAGGCGCCGAGCAGGCACGCGCCGCGCTCGAGGCGCTGCCCGCGAACGGGATCGTCACGGTGATCGGTGGTGGGCCGACCGGGATCGAAATCACGGCCGAGATCGCCGAAGCTCGGCCCGACCTGCGGGTACGCCTGGTGAGCGATACCGTCGCGCCCGCGCTCTCGGCTGGTGCGCAGCGGCATATCCGGCACACGCTCGCGCGATTGAACGTGGAGATCGTGGCCGACCAGATCACCGAAATCGATGGGACGACCCTGCGTCTTGGCTCTGGCACCGAACTCGATTCCGACCTGACTCTCTGGGCGATCATCTCCGCGGTACCCGAACTGGCCGCCCGCAGCGGACTCGCGGTGGACGCCGACGGCCGAGCCCTGGTCGATGCCAACTTGCGCAGCCGCACCGATCCGCGCATCTTCGTCGTCGGCGACTGCGCCGCGGTCCCCGGAATGCGGATGGCCTGCGCCACCGCCGCACCGCAGGGCGCGCACGCGGCCGATACGCTGGCCGACATGATCAAAGGACGTGCGCTGCGGCCGTTTTCGATGGGCTACGGCGGCGTTGGGCTGAGTCTGGGCAGGCGCGACGGACTGATGCAGACGACTGACCGCGCGGACAACGCCGGTCGGCTGTTCTTGGGCGGGCGTATCACGGCCTTCGCCAAGGAACGCGTCAACCGCTACGCCGCGTACGCCTCTCGCACCGGCAACAGCGTGTGGTTGAGCGGCCCGGCGCAGTGACCCACGAGGCTGCGACACTCGAGGGCATCTTCACCGATAACCGGCGGTTGCTGTTCTCGATCGCCTACGAGATCCTCGGCACGGTCGCCGACACTGAGGACGTCCTGCACGACAGCTACCTGCGCTGGCGCGAGATCGATCTCGCGCTGATCGACAATCCGCGCGCCTACCTCGCCCAGATCATCACCCGGCAGGCGCTGGGCGTACTGCGGTCCACGGCCCGCAGGCGCGAGGAGTACATCGGGCCATGGCTGCCCGAACCGCTTGCCACCGAGGCAGCCGACGGGGTCGAACACGTGCTGACCGGCGAGGCGGTGACCACTGCGATGCTGCTCGTGCTGGAGAAGCTGACGCCGGTACAGCGCGCGGTGTTCGTGCTGCGCGAGGTGTTCGCGTTCGACTATTCGGAGATCGCGGCCGCGGTGGACAAATCCGAAGCGGCTGTGCGGCAACTCAATCAACGCGCCCGCGATCGCGTGCACGCGCAGCGACATACCGCGATCGCCACGCCCGCCGAGGCCCGATCGGTGGTCGAGCGGTTCGCGATCGCCGCCGCTACCGGCAATGTGCAAGCACTGATGGACGTGCTCGCCCCCGAAGTGGTGTTCCTCGGCGACGGCGGCGGTGTGGTGAACGCGGTGCGACGGCCCGTACTCGGCCAGGACAAGGTCGCTCGGCTGGTCATCGGCCTGCTCGCCAAGGGCCAGCGAATGGGCACGATGGGTATGCACTTCGGCGTCTACAACGCGATGCCCTCGATCGTGGCGACCGTCGACGGCATGCTCGATCAGGTGACCTCCATCGAAGTCACAGGTGGTGTCATCACCGCGCTGTACAGCGTTCGCAATCCCGACAAGCTCAGGACCGTGCGCGTTCCGACATGAAGCCTGACCGTGGGCGCGTGGGCACGTGCCCACGTGCCCACGTGGGCGAGCGCACAGCCGCGCGTTGCGTGCCACCTCTCGACCTCGCGCCGCCCGCGCGCTAGGCTCCAAGCTATACGGAACCGTATAACTGGAGGTTCGACATGACACTTCCCCCTGGTCAACGCGCCGTCGACGGCTTCCCGCGTTTCGGCACACACCTCCATCACCCACCGCCGCCGGTTCCCGCGAACCCGGTGATCGAGGTCGACGGGGCGATGACGCAATCGTTCACTCTCGCCATGACCGACCTCGCCCAGCTGCCGCGATCGGAGGTGCGGGCCGACTTCCACTGTGTGGCCGGGTGGTCTGCCACCGACCTGCACTGGGAGGGCGTCCCGTTCGCCACGCTCTATCGCACACGCGTCGAACCGCTACTCGCGCCGGGTGTTTCGATCAGCCATGTCGTTTTCGAAGGTCTCGACGGGTATCTGTCGGTCGCGTTGCTCGAGGACGCGCTGGCCGATGACGTACTCATCGCCGACCGACTCGACGGGCAGCCACTCACCAGCGATCACGGCGCTCCGGTTCGGTTGGTGAGCCCCGGCCAGTACGGGTTCGTCAACACAAAGCACCTGTGCCGCATCGAATTCCACACTTCCGCGCCCGTCGACCCGGATAAGTGGTCACCGCTCGCGGCACACCACCGGGCCCGCGTCTGGCAGGAGGAGCGCCATCGCTACCTGCCGGGACGCGTGGTTCGCCCGATCTACCACGCGCTGATCGGGCCGATCCGCAGGATGAGCGCGCGCGGGAGCACCGAACGAACTGCCTGAATCCTGTTGCCGGACAGACCGATTCACCGGCGCCACGACAACACGTCAGTCCAGCAACTTCTTCTGCACCTTGCCCATCGCGTTACGCGGGAGCGAGTCGACGAAACGAACCTCACGCGGGCGCTTATGGGCCGAAAGCTGTTCGCCCACATAGGCAGTCAGCTCGACACCGAGCGCGTCGGAACTCGCCTCGCGCGCGACGACGAAGGCCACGATCCGCTGACCGAGATCGTCATCGGGCAGCCCGACCACGGCGACCTCGGCGACCGCCGGATGCCCGAGCAGCGCGGTCTCGATCTCCCCCGCGCCGATGCGGTAGCCGCCGGATTTGATGAGGTCGATCGACTCGCGCCCGACGATCCGATGGAACCCGTCGGCATCGATCACCGCGACGTCACCGGTGCGGAACCACCCGTCCTCGGTCCAGTCCCGCGCGGTGGCCTCGGGCCGATTCCGGTACCCGTCGAACAGCATCGGCCCACGAACCTGCAGACCACCGATGCTCACACCGTCCTGCGGAACGGGCTCGCCCGCTTCATCACGCAACCTCGTCTCGACGCCGCGCACCGGGGTGCCGACCCAGCCGGGCCTGCGCTCACCGTCGGCCCGGGTGGACAGTGTGATCATGGTTTCGCTCATCCCGTACCGCTCCACCGGTGCTTGCCCGGTGAGTTCGGCCAGCTTCTCGAACACCGGAACCGGCAGCGGCGCACTACCCGAGACGAGCAGCCGTGCCTTACTCAGTTCCTTTGCCAGTTCGGGCTTTTCGACCACGCGCGACCAGACCGTCGGCACCCCGAAATACAGGCTGCCTGCCGCTGCCGCATACGCCTGCGGTGTCGGCTTGCCGGTGTGGATCACCGGACTACCGACCCGCAACGGCCCGAGCAGCCCGAGGATCAGCCCGTGCACGTGGAACAGCGGAAGCCCGTGCACCAGTGTGTCTTTCCACGTCCATGCCCACGCCTCGGCGAGCGCGTCGAGCCCGGCGGCGATCGCGCCGCGGCTGAGCATCACTCCCTTGGGCGCCCCCGTTGTTCCCGAGGTGTAGAGGATGAAGGCGATCGCCGCCGGATCGGGTTCGGGATAGGTATGCCAGGACCGTGCGTGCAGCCGCACCGGCACCACCGGCAGATCCGTGCCCTCCGGCGCCGGGCCGAGCCAGGCCTGCGCACCCGAATCGCGCAGGATGTGCTCGCGTTCGGCGGTCCCGGAGTCCGGCGGCACCGGAACGACGGTCACGCCGGCGATCAGGCAACCGACCACGGCGATCACGGTGCGCAAGGTCGGTTCGGCCAGTACCGCGACGCGGTCGGCACGGGCGATTCGTTCCGCTACCGATGTTGCCGAACCCAGCAGATCACTGCGTGAGACGGTGGCATCATCGATGGTGACGGCGTCGGGAATGTCATCCCCGGCGGCGACGGCGGCCGGATTCAGCGAAGCGAGCAGCAGCGGCGGACCATAGGGCATCTGTCAACGCTAACGCGACGTGATTCGGGGCTTGCCGCCGCCGCTGTCGTTGACACCCCGGCGACGTGATGAGACATTCAACGTATAATTCTCTCACGCTCTCTTCGATGAAAACGGGGTCAACGATGACCATCCTGTCGCGCTCGCGTTCGCAGCGGTCCGAACCGGCACAATTCGACATCCGCGACTACGTCGACGGCTCCGCCGCCTTCTACGGCGCGACCGCCAACGTGATCATGCAGCTCAGCCTGGCCCCCGTCGGCTACGGCGTCGCGGAATCGAAGGTGCACAGCGGCAGCATCATGGTGCACCCGGTGAAGCGCACCCGGACCACCTTCACGTACCTGTCCGTGGCGCTGATGGGCACCGACGCCGACCGCGCGGCCTACCGCACTGCCGTCAACGGCGCGCACCGCCACGTCCACTCCACCGCCGACAGCCCGGTGAAGTACAACGCCTTCGACAAGAACCTGCAGCTGTGGGTGGCCGCGTGCCTGTACGCGGGCGCGGTCGACGTGATGGACCGCCTCCACGGTCCCGCGGACGACACCGCCGCCGACACCTTCTACGACTACGCCCACTACCTCGGCACCACCCTCCAGGTGCCTCGCGAGATGTGGCCCGCCGACCGCGCCGCGTTCGATGCCTACTGGTCCGAGCATTTGCAGCGCACCAGCGTCGACCCCACGATCAAGGCCTACTTCGACGGCCTACTCGACCTGAAGATGATCAACCCGCTGTTGCGCCTGCCCTTCGCTCGCTTCCACCGCTGGTTCACCACGGGCCTACTCCCCCAACATCTCCGAGACGAACTCGACCTTTCCTGGACCGCCGCCGACGAGCGCAAACTCAACCGTCTGCTGCGCACCACCGGCAAGGTAACGGGCCGCATGCCCCGCTTCGTCCGAGCCTTCCCCTTCAACGTCACCCTCGCCGATATGCGCCGCCGCAACCGGCGAGGCAAGCCGCTGATCTGACCCACCGCGCCACTCCGACTGCCGGCTGATCCGGCAGTCGGAGCACGAGGTCAGCGCAGATCGTCGGCGATGATCCGCTCGATATTGCGCTCGGCCAGCGCGGTGATCGTGACGAACGGGTTGACGCTGGTGTTGCCGGGAATGAGCGCGCCGTCGATCACGTAGAGCCCCTGATAGCCGTGCAGGCGCCCGTAGTTGTCGGTGGCCTCGTTCAGCACACAGCCGCCGAGCGGGTGATAGGTGAAGTCGTCACCCCAAGTCTTGTAAACGCCGAACAGATCGGTCCGGTAGATCGTCCCCTCCTTGCTGTTGATCTTGTCGAAGACCCGCTTCGCCGCATCGATCGAGGACTGGTTCCAGGCCTTCTGCCAGTTCAAACCGACTGTGCCACTCCCGGAATCGAAGGTGAACCGCCCACGGTTGGGGTTCTTCGTGATCGACAGATACAGGCTCACGTAGGTTTCCAGCCCGGATGGGAAGGGCGCGACCTCGGCGAACGACGGACCGCCCGCGTCGGCCCAGTTGTCGATGCCCAGGCACGGCATCGACGATTGCAGGCTGCCCGTGCCGTCCCACATGTGATTGGCCCGACCGACCATCACATTGCCGTTATTGCCCCACTTCTGCCCGACGGCGTCGGACAGGTCGGTGAGTTTGCCCTTGGCCTTCATGGCCACCAGCAGCTTGCTCGTGCCGATACTGCCCGCCGCGAAGAAGACCCGTTGCGCGATCACCGATTTCGTGGCGACGGTGTTGCCCGAGGTATCGATCTGGGCCATCTCCACGCGGTACCCGCCCTCGGCGGGCGTCACCGTGGTGACCTTGTGCATCGGGGTGATCCGCACCTTGCCGGTGGCGGTGGCCGCGGCGAGATAGGACTTGTCCAGCGAACGCTTGCCGTTGTTGTTGCCGTAGATCACCTCACCCGCCAGTGCGGACCGGGTGACCGTGTTCGCCTGCTCCTTCTTCATGTACTCGAAGTCGTAGACGTTCGGCACGAAAGTCCAACCGAAGCCAGATCTTTCGGCGTGCTTGCGACCGACGCGCGCGAACTGATAGCACTCGGCCGACTCGAACCAGCTCTTGTCGATGTGATTGACCCCGAGACCGGTGTTCGCGCGCGGGTAGTAGGTGCTGTACATCTCGTCGGCGTTCACCGAGGGCAGGATCGCCCCGAAGTTCTCCCGTTTCGGCGTCACGGCCATGCCGCCGTTCACCAGCGAACCGCCACCGACACCGCGCCCCTGATAGACGCGGATGCCACCGAAATCCTCGGAATCCAGGACGCCCGTGTACTTGTCGATGTCCTTGTTGTAGGAGCTGCCCGCGAAGTAACCGACCGGCTGATCGGTGCGATCGCGCAGCCAGTAGGACCGCCCGTCCGGCTTCAGGACCGGACAGAAGATCTTGCCGTCGGCACCCGGGGTGGTCCAGGACATGCCCATCTCGACGACGGTCACATCGACACCGGCCTGTGCCAAGCGCAACGCGGCGACCGAACCGCCGTACCCACTACCGATGACCAGGGCGGGAACCTTGTCGCCGTCGGCCAGCGGAGCGGCGGCGGCCACGGCCCGACCGGCCAGCGCCACCGCACCCAGGCTGATACCTGTTGCAGCTAGAAATCGACGGCGGGATAGCCCGCCGGAATACTGGCTTCTACCGGGCTTTTCATACAAGAATTCACGCACCGTGCAGCTCCTCATCGAGACGGCAATGAGAACCTGTTATACCGAGGATTTCAGTGAAACGAACATGTTTCGAACAAACCAGATCGCACGCGCGGACCTGACCGGGTTAGCGCGAAAATAGCGCTCGGGCAACCACTGTGCCGATCATCGAGCCGCTGATCTGATCGGCATTACCGCGCGCCTCACCCGCCGACCTGCGGCATTCGGGTTTCATTCCCACGACCGCAACGTCGTCGTACGAATCGGAGGACGCTCGTGAGCATTCGAACAGTGACCTGGTGTGTGGCGGCGGCCGCCGTCGGCCTCATGGTGGCAGCGCCCGCCGCCCACGCCGACGAGGACCCGACAACGGTACCGCCACGAACCGCCATTTCGCTGCGGATGCCGGGCGGATTCGCCTGGGGCACAGCCAATGAGCACGAATCGCGGTCGGCGCTGTCGATGTCCAAGCTCTATATCGTCGACTACGCGCTGCGCCACGGCGACGGATCGCCGGAAGACCGCGCGCTGTCGGAACGGATGATCCGGGACTCCGACGACGGCGCCGCCACTCAGCTGGCAGGCAAATACCCGCAGGCGATCGACGCGACCGCGAGCGAATACGGACTGCGCGAGACCCACGGCACCGCCGACTGGGGCCGGTCGAGCACCAGCACCGCCGACATCACCGACTTCCTGGCCGCCAAGCAGCGCACCGATGCCGGTTCGCCGATCTTCGAGTGGATGGCGGGTGCGAGCAATACCGCCGCCGACGGCACTCCCCAGAACTGGGGCACCGCCCAGCTTCCCGGCGTGCAGGGCAGCAAGTGGGGGTGGTCCGATCTCGGCGCCCCCGAGGTGGCCTCCGCGTCCTTCGGACCCAGCTTCTCGGTCGCCGCGCACACCTACGGCACCCCGGCAGACCAGTCCGCGGATGTGCTCGACGCCCTGCCCGCACTGATCCTGCGCCTGGCCGGCGCGTACTGATCCCATGGTGCGGTAGCTGGTCAGAAGGGGGCTTGCTGCCACCAGTTGTCGCGGGTCTCCTCGAAGGAGCGACCCGGCCACGACACCTCGACCACCGAGTTCGCGCTGAACACATTGCCGCGTTCCCTGGCCGCGAGCGTGAACGGTGCGGCCGGGTCACGCGGACGGTAGGCGGCGAGGCTGGTGTGGTGCAGTTCCCGCGTGGTGTCCTCCGTGGTGTGCCGCAGGAGGTAGGCATCGACATCGGTGGCGCTCGGGTACTCGGTGTACCAGGCAGTGAGTCCGTCGGTGTCGGTGCAGGTGATCTGCCGCAGCGGCGCCGGATCGCCCGGCAACACAACCAGCGACGGGGTCGCCGAGCAATTCGCCGCACGCCAGCCGCGCCCGGTCGGCCCCGACGGGATCAAGTCGGTGAATCCCGAGGCAACCGACGCATGCGCACCCCAGGTGGGCGGCGGCGGAACTCGGTTCGGGCGCACGAACTTCCAATAGATCGCACCGACGCCGACGGCGCCGACCCCGGCGACCATCGCCAGCACGAGCAGGCTCACCGCCAGCACCCGCCATCGCGACGAAACCGCCCGCTGAGGTTGTCGCGCGGCGGGCCGCACAGCGGAGTACGACGGCGAACTCACGAGGGTCGGGTTCTGCGAACCCTCGTCGGCATTCGGCGGCCGGTGTTCACGACCGAAAGGCACTCCAGGCGAAACGCTCGCCGCACGGGGGCCTTCTCCGGCACGGGGCTGCGATGCGGGGCCCGCGGCGGCCAGCGCCGCTGTCGCCGCACGCGCAAATTCCTCGCAGCTGTCGAATCTTTCGGCAGGTTCCTTCGCCATCGCCCTGGCGATGACCGCGTCGATTCCGGCTGGCAGGCCGCCGACCAACGCGGACGCGCGAGGCACCGGCTTGGTCAGGTGAGCGGCGACCACCGCGCCGGGATTATCTGCGGGGAAAGGACTTTCGCCCGTGAGCAGAGTGAACAGGGTGCAGCCAAGCGAATACTGGTCGGAACGGTGATCGACCAGGGCACCCGAGAGTTGTTCGGGGGACGCGTAGGCGAGGGTCGCGAGGAAAGCTCCGGTGCGGGTGAGCTGGCGGGCGTCGCCGCGCAGTCGCGCGATGCCGAAGTCGGTGAGCAGGACGCGGTCACCGGCGCGGCCGGGAGCTAGCAAGATGTTGGCCGGCTTCACATCTCGGTGCAGTACGCCGCGATCATGGGCGTAGTCCAGTGCTTCGGCGGTTTGGGTGATGATGCCGATCGCCCGAACCGGATCCAGTGGCTCACCGCGGAACACCGAAGCATCGCGGCCGTCGACATACTGCATGGAAATCCACATCAGCCCGTCCTCGACCCCACGGTCGAGCACCGACACGATGCCAGGGTGGTCGAGATGGGCCGAGACATCGGCCTCGCGCTCGAACCGGCCGCGGACCTCGTGATCGGAATACAGTTCGCGATTCAGTAGTTTCAGCGCGACCTGCCGGGGCAGTCGAGGATGCGCCGCCAGATACACGGTGCCCATTCCACCCCGGCCGAGCAGCCGATCGATGCGATACTCCGCGAACACCGTGCCCGCCTCGAACTCCACCCCGTGCATTCGTTGCGAGCCTTTCGATCCGGTACCGCGCCGATCGCCCGGACCCTGCTGGGCCCAGGCGCGGTGCGTTCGTCAGTCTATTCGCGCATGGCCGGAGCGAAGTCGCAGGTGTGCCCAACCGATCACGCCGCCGACGCGCGAGATGCGTTGCGGACAGAAGCAACCCCGGGCACGATCATGCCCGGGGTGCGTAGTACTCAGGACAGGCGTGCGGCCGCTTCGGCGATGCGCTCGTCGGTAGCGGTCAGTGCGATGCGTACGTGTTCGGGCGAACGGGGACCGTAGAAATCGCCGGGGGCGGCGAGGATTCCGCGTTCGGCGAGCCAGTCGAGGGTGATGCGGCACGGTTCGCCGCGGGTGGCCCACAGGTACAGACCTGCCTCGGAGAAATCGATGCGGAAACCCGCCTGCTGCAAGGCGTTTCGCAGGATCTCGCGGCGGGCGCGGTAACGCTCGCGCTGCTGCGCCTCGTGCCCGTCGTCGCTGAGCGCGGCGGTCATCGCGGCCTGGATCGGGAACGGCATGATCATGCCGGAGTGCTTGCGCACCTCGAGCAGTTCGGCAACCAGTTCCGGGTCACCGGCGACGAAACCGGCTCGGTAGCTGGCCAGGTTCGACGTCTTCGACAGGGAGTGGATGGCCAGCAGGCCGGTGTGGTCGCCATCGCAGACGCGGGGGTCGAGGATCGAGATCGCCTCGCCCTCCCAGGTCAGGCCCAGGTAGCACTCGTCGGAGGCGACGATCGCACCGCGCTCGCGCGCGAACGCGACCACCTTGCGCAGGTGCTCGACGGGCAGCACCTTGCCGGTGGGGTTCGAGGGCGAGTTCACGAAGATCAGCGCCGGATTCTGCGGGCCGATCTGGGTGAGACCGTCTGCGCGCCAAGGCTTCGCGCCCGCCAGCAGCGCGCCGACCTCGTAGGTCGGGTAGGCGATCTCGGGGATCACCACCAGATCGTCGGAGCCGGCACCGAGTAGCCGCGGCAGCCCGGCGATCAGCTCTTTCGTACCGAGCACCGGCAGCACCGCCGCCGGATCGACCCCGGTGACGCCGAACCTGCGCGCCAACGCGGCGACGACGGCGGAGCGCAGCTCCGGGGTGCCGTGCGTGGTCGGATAGCCGGGAACAGCCGCCACCGAACCCAAGGCCGCCTGGATCAGCGGATCGACCGGGTCCACCGGGGTGCCGACGGACAGGTCGACGAGACCGCCCGGATGGGTGGCCGCCTTCTGTTTGACCGCGGCGATGGTGTCCCAGGGGAAGTCAGGCAGCAGGCTGCTCACACGCCCACGGGTTGGCACCCCTGTGCTCACTCTTCGGCCATCGGGGGCAGCGCCTTGATGAAGGCGGGGTCGAAATCGACCACACCGACCTTGGTCGCGCCACCGGGGGAACCCAGTTCGTTGAAGAAGTCGACGTTGGCGTTGATGTAACCGCTCCACTGATCCGGAGTGTCGTCCTCGTAGAAGATCGCCTCCACGGGGCAGACCGGCTCACACGCACCACAGTCCACGCACTCGTCGGGTTGGATGTAGAGCATGCGACCGCCCTCGTAGATGCAATCTACGGGGCATTCCTCGATGCACGCCTTGTCCTTCACGTCAACGCACGGTTCAGCGATGATGTACGGCACTGCCGTTCTCCTAGTCTGTCCTCACCTGCGGTGGTACTCCGCCCACGCAACCCTAGCGTGATCCTGGGCCCAGGCCCAGGTCAGCCTGCCCTAACTACTGCCGGTCATGACGTTGCCGCCGCTGCCGACCCTGCCGGGTCGCCCGCTCAACCGATCGTCGGCGGCGGGGACCGCGTTGCGCCCTTTACCTGCGCAACATCGAGGCTTAGATTTGTTCTCGGAAATCGTTGCACACAGCGGATCCCCTCGCGTCACGGAGACCGCGCGACGAAGGGAACCGTTATGAGTACGGCGCAAGAGCGTGCGGCCGCGCTGGACCTGGTAGCCCGGCTGAAGTCGTCCTATCCCGAGCTGCCGAACGCGCCCACCCCGGATCTGCTCGATCACGATCGCCTCTGGGCGTATTTGAAAACCGATCACGATGTGGGCGGTGAGCCCGACGCCCCGATCGCGTACGAGAACAAGCAGTACGAGCTGTGGGAGCACAACACGTATGTGATCTGCGAGGTGCTCGCCTGGCGTGGGATCTGGCTCTCCGAGGAACGGCGCCGGATCGGCAATGTCGATCTCGGGCGCGCGATGTACCTGGGACTGCCGTATTACGGCAGATGGCTGCTCGCCGTCGCGCGCGTGCTGGCCGAGAAGCACCACATCGGCCTGACCGAGCTGAGTGAACGCATGATGGAGGTCACGGCGCGCTACGAAGGCGGCCTGGCCGGGAAGACCCTGGCCGCCGAGCCGAAGTTCGAAGGCGACGGCTCGCGGGTCGCGCGCAATCGTCATCACCTCGCGGCGGTCGGCAAGGGCGATCCGCAAGTGTTCGCCGGCAAGGCAGGCCAGGCGCGGTTCGAGGTCGGTGATCCCGTGCGGGTCCGGGAACTGCCCGCGCTGTTCTACACCCGCACCCCGGAGTATGTGCGCGGCGCGGTCGGGCGGATCGCCGCGCTCGCCTACGAGAGCCCGGCACCGGAGGACGAGACGTGGGACCGGCCGGACGCGGTGCCCGAGTGGTTCTACGTCGTCGAGTTCAACCTCGCGACGCTGTGGCACGGCTACACCGGACCCAGCGCGGACATGTTGCGCACGGAGATCCCCGAACGCTGGCTCGAGCCGACCACCTAGACCGATCATCCTGCCAGGAAAGGGATTCCATGACCGGGCACGACCACGATCACGACCATGAACGCACGGTGGCCCCGATGGTCGACGAGATCACCGATTTCGAAGTGCTCGAGATCGCGTTGCGTGAGCTGTGTATCGAGAAGGGAATCTTCACCGCCGCCGAACACCGGCGGTTCACCGAATTCGCCGAACAGATCGGCCCGACTCCCGCTGTCCACCTCGTGGCCAGAGCCTGGCTCGATCCCGACTTCAAGGCGCTCGCGCTCGCCGAACCGATGACCGCGAGCAATGCGGTCGGGGTGGATTGGCTGGAGCCGACCGGTTTCGGCACACCGAGCGACTTCACCGCCTTCTCCATTCTCGAGGACACCCCGACGCTGCACAACGTGATCGTGTGCGCGTTGTGTTCGTGCTACCCGCGACCGATTCTCGGCAACTCCCCCGAGTGGTATCGCACCCCGAATTACCGGCGGCGGATGGTGCGCTGGCCACGCCAGGTGCTCTCCGAATTCGGACTCGACCTGCCCGCGAATGTGGCGGTGCGCGTGCAGGACTCGAACCAGAAGCACCGATTCATGGTGCTGCCACTGCGACCGGCGGGCACCGACGGCTGGAACGAGGATCAGCTCGCGGAGATCATCACCCGCGATTGTTTGATCGGCGTCGCGCTACCCACACCGGGCGTCACCACGAATGTGGTCACCCACACCCGGCCTGCCATCCACCCGGCTACCTAGGAGCGCTATGGGCACACCCGAGATCGCCGCGCTGCGGGCCATCGTCGACCGCGACCAGGTGTGGCCGAGGATGGCCGCCACGTACGGCGTGAGCAATCCCGTGCCACCGTGGAAGACCAGCCTGGACGGCCTCTGCGACGCGCTCGATCACGCGCGCTGCGCAGCGCCGATCCCGGATTTCCAGAACCGGCGCGACGACGAGGATTCGCTGTCGGCAACCGTCTATGCCAGCCTGCCCTACCCCGAGAACCAGCTCGTCGCCCTGGCGCATTCCCTCGTGACGCGCGGCATCATCAGCGAGAAGGAACTTCAGGAACGGCTCACCAGCGTTCGGGCCCGGCTGGAATCCTGAACTCAGCCGATCGAGAGCGGCAGCGGCGCCGGTTTGGATTCCACCCGACCGTAGATCGTGGTGCGTTCACGCACCGGGCGAGCGATACCCGCCGCGATCTCGGTGAGCTCGGCGACGGTCTTGGCTGAACCGTGCTGGGAGCCCGCCATCCGGGAAATGGTTTCCTCCATCAGCGTGCCGCCGAGGTCGTTGGCGCCGCCGGTGAGCATGGCCTGGGTGCCGAGGGTGCCCAGTTTCACCCAGCTGGTCTGGATGTTGTGGATGCGGCCGTGCAGCATGATGCGGGCCAGGGCGTGGACCGCGCGATTGTCGCGGTTGGTCGGTCCGGGTCGCGCCGCGCCCGCGAGGTACAGCGGCGCGCTCTGGTGGACGAACGGCAGCGGAACGAACTCGGTGAAGCCGCCCGTCTCGTCCTGGATACCGCGCAGCACACGCAGGTGGCCCACCCAGTGCTTCGGGTTGTCCACATGGCCGTACATCATCGTCGAGCTCGACGGGATGCCCAGCTTGTGGGCGGTGGTAATGACCTCGAT
The DNA here is from genome assembly GCF_042754695.1 of Nocardia sp. NPDC059195. Lineage (NCBI taxonomy): Bacteria > Bacillati > Actinomycetota > Actinomycetes > Mycobacteriales > Nocardiaceae > Nocardia > Nocardia sp. NPDC059195. The sequence continues at coordinate 204,785 of NZ_JBHZBG010000011.1, forward strand.
CCAGGCGGATGTGGGGAGTTTGCCCTTGGTGAGGACCCAGCGGACCTCGTCGTCGAGGATTTCGGCGGCCGTTCCGGGGATCGAGCCCAATCCGGCCTCTTTCAGCGCCGAAAGCCAGTCGTGGATGCTCTGGCCGCCGCGCGAGGCGCCGTTGACGATCTCCATCGGGCTGAACGCGTGGACGTGCATCGACGGGACGCGGGCCTTGATGGCGCGGACCAGATCGGCGTACCCGGTGACGGGGAGTTCGGGGTCGATGCCGCCCTGCATGCAGACTTCGGTGGCGCCGTCGACGTGGGCTTCCCACGCGCGATCGGCGACCTCGTCGGTGCTGAGGGTGAAGGCGTCGGCGTCACCCTTGCGCTGGGCGAAGGCGCAGAAGCGGCAGCCGGTGTAGCAGATATTGGTGAAGTTGATATTGCGGTTCACCACGTAGGTGACCTCGTCGCCGGAGACCTCGCGTCGCAGCGAATCAGCTAGTGCGGCAACGGCTTCCATATTCGCACCGTCGGCGGTGGCCAGGGCCAGGTACTGGTCGTCGGTGAGACCCGCCGGGTCCTTCTCGGCGGCGCGCAGGGCGTCGAGTACCTCGGAATCGAGGCGCTCGGGTGCGACGACGGCCAGGTCGCGGGCGTGTTCGCGGATCGTCTCCCAGTCACCGAACGCGCCGACGACAACCTGGCCGAGCCCGGAATCACTGCGACTGTCGGTGTTTCGTCCCTCGGTGTCGATGGCGGTATTCAGGTCGACGCGGCCGACCGAATCCCATGACTCGTCCGGCTCCTGCCAGGGCAGGCCGACCGGTATGGCGTCGGGCCTGGCCAGCCCGGTCGCGGGATCGGTGAGCGCGTCGACATGCGCGCCGATGCGCGGATCGATCCAAGGATGGCCCGCGCGAACGTATTTCGGGTGCGCGGAGGTGCGTTCGACGAGGGTGAACCCGGCCGCCTCGGTGATCTCGCGCAGGGTATCCAGGTTCGGCCACGGCCGTTCGGGGTTCACGTGGTCGACCGTCACCGGCGACACCCCGCCCCAGTCGTCGATACCCGCGTCGATCAGCGCCCGGCAATCACTGTGTGACACCAGGTTCGGGGGCGCCTGCACCGGAACATCAGGTCCGAGAAGCAATCTCGTCACCGCGACGGCTGCCAGGAACTCCGCCACGCCCGCATCGGGAACATCGCGCATGGCGGTGTCGTCCTTGGCCCGGAAGTTCTGCACGATCACTTCCTGGATGTGCCCGAATTCCCGGTGCTGCTGACGAATCGCCATGATCGACTCGGCGCGTTCGGTGAGGTTCTCGCCGATGCCGACCAGGATGCCGGTGGTGTAGGGCACCGAGAGCCTGCCCGCGTCGGTGATCGAGCGCAGCCGGACGGCGGGATCCTTGTCGGGGCTGCCGTAATGGCACTCGCCCTTGTCGGTGAACAACCTGGTGGCGGTGGTTTCGAGCATCATGCCCATGGACTGGGCGACGGGCTTGAGGCGGGAGATCTCGTTCCAGCTCATCACGCCGGGGTTCAGGTGCGGCAGCAGGCCGGTCTCCTCGAGTACGAGGATGGAGACGGCGCGCAGGTAGTCGAGGGTGGAGTCGTAGCCGCGTTCGTCGAGCCACTGCGCGGCCTCGGGCCAGCGGTCCTCCGGCCGGTCACCGAGGGTGAACAGCGCTTCCTTGCACCCGAGGGCGGCACCCTGGCGGGCGATTTCCAACACCTCGTCGGGTTCGAGGAACATCCCCTTGCCCTCGGCGCGCAGCTTGCCGGGCACGGTGACGAACGTGCAGTAGTGACACTTGTCCCGGCACAGTTTGGTGAGCGGGATGAACACATTGCGCGAGTAGCTGATCGTGCGTGGGCGCCCCGCCGATTCCAGACCCGCATCACGGACTCGGGCGGCGCTGGCACACAGATCGATGAGGTCGTCGCCGGTGGCATGCAGCAGGACGGTGGCCTCGTCGACGTTCAACGTGACGCCGTCGCGGGCTCGGCGCAGGGCCCGGCGCATCGCGGCGGGACTCGGCGGCGGCATCGGAACGCTCGGCTTCGGAAGGTCGGTCACCCCGTCGATCATGCGCTACTTCTTCCCCGGACGTGTGGTCGGCTGGTCACGAGCCCTCGGCGGGCGCGGTTCGGTCGTCCTTGTCGACGACAACCTCCCTGCCGACCGCGCATATTCCCGACGGGGTGAACTCGTCGCACGCGCATGGAACCATGGGCAGCATGTCGCTGCCACGCTCCACCATCCTGGCCGAACCTGCCTGGCGTCCGAGTGCCAAGGCCAAGCTGCTGTGGGCTTCGGAGAACGCGATCGGGGTGGTCGTGTTGTTCGTGGCGCTCGCGGTGTGGGCGGTGTTCGACGGGGACCGTCGTGGCTGGCAGGTGCTCACCGGGTTGGTGCTCGTGGTGCTCGCGGTGGTCGCGGTCGTGGTGATTCCCGTGTGGCGGTACGCGGTGCATCGGTGGGAGGTCACCGATGATGCCGTGTACACGCGGGTGGGGTGGCTGGACCAGGAGTCTCGGGTCGCGCCGATTTCGCGGGTGCAGACCGTGGACACCGAGCGTGGGCCGCTGGAACGGATCCTGGGACTGGCGACGGTCACCGTCACCACCGCGTCGTCGGCGGGGGCGGTGAAGATCAGTGCACTGGACCTGCCGGTCGCCGAGGAAACAGTGCTGCGATTGACCGCCATCGCCGCGCAGCATCGCGGAGACGCCACATGACCGCACCCGCGCGGACCGAAAATGACTGGCAGCGCCTTGACCCGCGCATGCTGCTGGTGTATCCGGTCAACGAGATCATGAAATACATTCCGGTGCTGCTCGGTTCGATCATCGTCGGCACGACCAGTGGCAATCCGCTGTGGAGTTTGATTCCGGTGACGCTCGTCGCGGCGTTCGGCGTCGCGCGGTGGTTCACCACGTCGTATCGGATCGATGCCGATCACGTGCAGCTGCGCAGCGGGATCGTGGCGCGCCGGACGTTATCGGTGCCGCGCCCACGGATTCGATCGGTGGACGTGGAAGCCGATCTGCTGCACCGGGCGCTCGGCCTGGCGGTGCTGGCCATCGGAACCGGCAAGCAGACCGACAAGGGTGAGGAATTCAAGCTCGACGCCCTCGACACGAGTCAGATCCCGGCGTTGCGTGCCGAATTGCTCGCGCACACCGGTCAACACGCACCCGCCCACCTCGATAGCGCGGGGGCGCCGCATGTCTCGCAACCCGATGCCCACGCGGATTCCGGGGTCGAGATCGGGCACTGGCAGGCGGCGTGGGTGCGGTACGCGCCGTTGTCGCTGACCGGGCTGGCCGTCGTCGCGCCGATCGCCGGGCTCGGCGCGCAGTACGGGCTCATCGATGTGCTGTCGGAAAGTGCTGTCGTGCAACATCTCGACGATGACACCGCGATGATCGTCGTCATCGTCATCACCGGGTTGACCGTGTTGTCGCTGGTGCTGGTGAGTCTGGCCGCGTGCGCCCAGTACCTCGCCACCTGGTTCGGCCTGCGGGTGCTCGACAACGGCGCCACCCTGCACCTGCGCCACGGCCTGTTCACCGCCCGGCAGATCACCCTGGACCTGGCGCGGTTCCGCGGCGCCACCCTCAGCGAACCACTCCTGCTGCGCGCCGCCAAAGCCGCCCAGCTCGAAATGATCATGACGGGCGAGAACCCACGCCAGAAGATCCTCCCGCAGGCCCCACGCACCGCCGTCGAACGCACCCTCGACGAACTCCTCCGCACCCGCCGACGCCCACACGCCGACGCATCGACAGTCCCCGTAGGTGACTCGGCCTGGGCCCGCCACGACGAACCGACCGTCCCTGCACCGGACTCGACCGTGCCCCGCCACAACGAACCGACCGTCCCCGCACCGGACTCGACCCTGGCCCGGCACGACGAATCGACCGCCCCCGCACCGGACTCGACCTGGGCCCGACGCGACGAATCGAGCTCGGCGTCCGCCTTCACCGAAACCGGCGACACCGAGCGCCCGGTCGCGACCTCCCTCACCAAAGGTGGGTCGAACGCCGTGCTCGCGGATTCGATTGCGCCGCAACCGATCACCGGTTCCGCACTCGGCGCCGTCGAGCTGCACAGACACGGACCCGCCGCCCGCCGTCGCCGCTATACCCGGGCCGCGTGGCCCGTCGGTGCCGTGGTCGTCGCGATGCTCGCCATCGTGCTCACGGGCGGTCACCTACCACCGTGGACCTGGACGATACCGGTGGTCCTCGCCCTCGTGATGGCCATCCTCGCCGAAGACCGGTACCGCGGCCTGGGCCACCGTGTACTCCCCGGCACCACCGGCCCGACCTGGCTGATCACCCGCCGTGGCAGCCTCGACCGCAATCGCGACTGCCTCGAAGCGCCGGGCATCATCGGATGGACTGTGCGACAGACCTTCTGGCAGCGCCGAGCCGGACTCGCTACCGTCGTCGCGGCCACCGCGGCGGGCAAGAAGGCATACCTGGTGGTCGATATCCCGATCGATCAGGCCGCCGCGCTGATCGAGGCAGTGACCCCGGGCCGGCTAGGTGAACGCTGAAATGGCCGGGCGCCCTTGGACTCCCGGCCATTCCGCGTCGTCAGCTTAGGCGTTTACCGATTCCTTCGCCAGATCAGCCTCGCCCACAACGGTTTTCGCATCACGCATCAGCACCACCGCCAACACCGCGGCGGCCAGCGCGCACAGCGCACCCACCCCGAACGTCACCTGCATTCCGGTACAGAACGCATCCCGCGCCAGCCCGATGACCGTCGCCTCGCCGGTACCGAGCGCCCCCGTGATGGACTCCCGCGCCGCCGACGGCACCGAATCCGGCATCGCCCCCGCGAAGGTGCCCGCCAGGATCGCGCCGAGCACCGCGACGCCCAGTGCCGCGCCCGCCTGCTGAATGGTGTCGTTGAGCGCGGAGCCGACGCCGGCGTGCTCGCCGGGAACCGCACTCATCAACGCACCGATCGCGGCGGGCATGGCCAGACCGGCACCGGCCCCGAGCAGTGCCATCGCGACGGCGGGCAGGGTGAACCCGGCGCCCGCGTCGAGGGTGGCCAGTACCGCGAAGCCTGCGGCGATCACGATCAGACCCGCGATGGTGACGATGCGGGGCCCGAGTTTGCCGACGAGCACCGCGCCGATGCCATTGGCGATCAGCAGCGTGACCGCCATCGGAGTGAAGGCCAGCGCGGTGCTGATCGGCGAGTACTCGAGGACGAACTGCAGGTACTGGGTGAGCACGAGGACCAAACCACCGTTGGCGAAGGTGACCAGGACCAGGGAGAAACTGGAGCCGGTGAAGGTGCGGTCGCGGAACAACTGCAGCGGCACCATCGGTGAGTCGGTGCGCAGTTCACGAAGCACGAAGGCGGACAAGGCGATCACCGTCACGGCGAAACCACCCAGCACACCGGCGTCGGTCCAGCCCGCGTGCGGCACCGAGATGATGGTCCACACCAGCGCGGTCATGCCGATGATCGAGGTGAGCATGCCGGGGAAGTCGGGCTTGCGCCACGGGCCCTTGGATTCGGGCATCAGCACCAGCGCCGCCACGATGGCGACCACCACGATCGGCACGTTCAGCACGAACACCGCGCCCCACCAGAAATGCTCGAGCAGTACACCACCGACCACCGGGCCGCCGACCATGCCGACGGTCGCCACCGCACTCCACGCGCCGATCGCCTTGGGCCGTTCGTCGTCGTCGAAGACGGTGATCAGGATCGACAGGGTGCTCGGCATGATCAGCACCCCACCGATGCCCATCAGCACGCGCCCGGCGATGAGCATCTCCGCGCTACCCGCGTAGGCGGCCAGCAGCGACGCGGCGCCGAAGACGACCAGGCCGATCACCATCACCAGCCTGCGGCCGAACCGGTCCGAGAGGCTGCCCGAGGTGAGCAGCAGGCCGGCGAAGACCAGCAGGTAGGCGTCGATGATCCATTGGATGTCCTGCGCGCCCGCACCCAGATCGGTGGCGATCTGCGGGATGGCCACGGTGAGGACCATGTTGTCCACTACCAGCACCAGCGAACTCAGGCACAGCACGATCAGGATCAGCCACCGGCGTGGGTTGCGGACCGTCTGATCCGGCGGAGTCGTTGTGAGCATCTTGCTCCCCTTTCGAAGCGCCATCCGCACGTTGTGCGGTCATGTCGAACACTGTACGGTCACCGCACACTGTTCGCAATAGGAGCGGCGTTCGGCCTCCGTACAGTGTTCAAGCGGGGCTATGCTGTGCTGATCGGCGAAGTCGTAGACGCGAGGAGGCAGCGGATGACGAGCACCGGCTCGACGGAGATCACCTCGGTGTGGACCAGGCCCGCGCGGGAACGGCGCGACCAACCCACGCTGAGCCGCGACCAGATCGTCGCCGAGGCCATCGCCCTGCTCGACGCCGAAGGCTTCGACGCATTGAGCATGCGCAAGCTCGGCGCCCGCCTCGGCGCGGGCGCGACCTCGCTGTACACCCATGTGGCGAACAAGGACGAACTGCTCGAACTCGTCGTCGACCAGGTCATCGGCGAAACGCCGACGCCGGCGCCCGATCCCGAACGCTGGCGCGCGGTGATGCACGAACAGGCGAATGGATTGCGCGCGACGATCCTGGCGCACCCATGGATCACCGTGGTGCTGAGCAGCGCGGCGCTGACCTACCTCGGGCCCAACATGATGCGGCTGACCGACTCGATGGTCGCCATCGTGGAAGCAGGCGGCTTCGACGACGAGGTAGTCGATATCGCGACCAACGCCGTATTCCAGTTCATTGCCGGCTCGTGCGGCAACGAGGCCGCGATGATGATGACGGTCGCGCGCAGCGGCCTGTCGACACAGCAGTGGGTGGACCAGGTGATGGCGGCGAGCGAGGCCGCCTCACAGCAGTATCCGCGCCTGCACCGGCGCTATGTCGAGCAGCGTCCGCAGGTGGTCGAGGAAGCGGCCAACGGCGTGATCAGCCGATTCACCCACGCCATCGACCTGATCCTGGACGGCGCGGAAACCCGCCACGCCCGATAGCAGCGCAGGCGAGGTCGACGCGGGTAGCGTTCGATTCGATCGCCGTGCCGCTGACGCTAGGGGTTGTGCGTGCAGTTCACCGAGGTTGTCGAGACCGCAGGCCAGGGGCTGGACGCGGCGGGTGTCGCGGCCATCGTCATCGGCGGGTTGGTCGGCACGATCCGGTTCCTGCGGCAGTTGGCCGCGCACCAAGAGTTCGACCTCGCCTATCGCACCTACCGGCGCGGGCTCGGCCGGGCGATCCTGCTCGGACTGGAATTCCTGGTCGCGGCCGACATCATCCGCACGGTCGCGATCTCACCGACATTCACCAGTGTCGGCGTGCTTGCGCTGATCGTGGGAGTACGAACGTTCCTCAGCTACTCGCTCGAACTCGAATTGACCGGGCAGTGGCCGTGGCAGCGGACGAAATCTAGCGACTGACGTTCGAGCGGTAATACATGTACCCCGCGGGTGCGAGCACACCGCACGCGAACAGCAGCAGGGTGCGGCCGTCGCTGCCGAGCATGATGTCGCCGCCGGGACCGCGTGAGGCGCACACCAGGAACCCGAAGACCCACACCACAATCGGGGCGAAGGTGAAGCCGACCCGATCCGTCACCGATTCCATGCCGTAGACCAGGGCGATGTTGATCGGTGCGGCCAGCAGCGCCACCACCGGAAAGGCCAGTGAGCCGATATACAGGGGCAGGAAAAGCACTTCGACGGCCAAGGTGATCAGCGCTGCGACGAACAGCAGCACGACGATGAGTCCCGAGATCAGCGGATCCGGCAGACCGGGAAGGCGCGAGGACCGCAGCACGGCGGTGGGCTGATCGTGATCGGTCACCATGGGCGTGAGTCTATTCGGCCGAGCCCACCGGCAGCCGCACCGAGTTGATCGCCCGCGATCGGCTATTCAATCGAGACCGGCGAACAGGTCGTGCTCGAACCCGTCGGCACCCACCTGCCCACGCGTGCCGCGCACCAACGTGAAGTGTTCCTCCGGCAGCACCGGCAGCGCGATGTTGTTCGACAGCGCGAATTCCCGGCCACTCGGCGCGACGGTGACCTGCGTGGCGTGCGCGCGCATGGCGGCTCGCTTGGCCGAGACCATATCGGAGACGTCGACCACGGTGGTCACCCCGCTCGTGGACATGGCGGCCAGTTCGGGCTCGATCGGCAGACGCCACCCCGCGGGCAGCGCGCCCGGCAGTTCGTCGACGGTGCGGCGAGCCAGCGCGGCGGTGTGCTGGCGCAGCAGGTCGCCATCGGTGACGGTCCAGTAGAACTTCGGGACATCCCAGCCCTGTTCCGCGGCGGCCGCGACGGCCGCGGTGGTGATCTCGTGCGCGCGAATGTGGTCGGGATGGCCGTAGCCGCCGCGCGGGTCGTAGGTGACGACCACGCGGGGCCGTAGTTCGAGGATCACCGCGACGAGCTCGTCGACGGCGGCGTCACCGGAATTCACGAAGGCGCGTGGATTCGCGGCCGACGGCGTGCCCGCCATACCGGAATCGCGCCACCGGCCGGGGCCGCCGAGGAACCACGGCTCGCCCACGTCCAGGGCCGACAACGCGGCGGTGAGTTCGGCGATGCGATAACCGCCGAGCTGGTCGGCTTCGGCGGCGATCAGGCGCGACCACCGTTCGCCGATGACCTCGCCCTCCTCGCCGAGCGTGCAGGTCACCACGGTCACCGGGATGCCACGGCGGCGATAATGCGCGATTGTGCCGCCCGTAGTGAGGGTTTCGTCGTCAGGATGCGCGTGGACGAGGAGCAGTCCGCCGGTATCGGTCACGGGATCCTCCGCCACTGGGCCGTATCGCCGAAGATGCCGACCTGGATGGCACCCGAGAGCGACACACCGTCGACGCGCGGACCGGCCGCCGCGACGACGTTGTCCTGCACGATCGGCAACACAGTCGCCAGTTCCCACAGCCGGGGCTCGGCTTCGGCCAGGATCCGCGGCACCTCGAACCCACGCAGGGCTTCATCGATCGACGGCTGGATGGTCGGGTCGCACACCCCGCCGATGTTGCTCGGTGCCTGGCGATAAGCCTCGGCCGCGGCCAGTACCGGACCTTCGGCACCGGCCGGTGCGACCGGCGCGCAGCCGTAGCGCGAGGCCAGCGCGGTGGCCGGGTCGCCGCCTGCCATCTCCCAGCCGACGATGGCGTCGATCGAGGATTCGATCAGGTCCTTGCCGTACAGCTCGTCGGCGGCCAAGCCGCGAACACTGGCATCGATTCCGGCACTGCGCAATTGGTCGGCTGCGGTGTTGGCGACAGCCAGCGCCGTCGCGTCCTCGGTGACGGCGCCGATCCGCACCGACAGCCCCTTACCGTTGCGCGCCACCGAGCGCGGACGCGGCGCGGGCGAGGTGGGCGAGCCGGTCTGTGGCGTCTCCGGTGCGCGGCCGTAACCGGCCTCGGCCAGCAATGCGAACGCTTCGTCGGCGGTCATCCGCGGCGGCGCGGTCGGCACGTAGCTGGGGCTCGACGGCGAAAGCACTTGTGCGCGTGCCGGTTCCACCCAGCCGCCGGTTTGCGCGCCGACGGTTGCCAACAGGGCGGGGTCGAGCAGCGCGAGCACCGCCTTGCGGACCCTGGCATCGGCGAGGTCGCCGGAGCGGCCGTTGAGCGCGAGTTGCAGTTCCCGGGCCTGCGGCATGATCGTGGTCCGCACCGACGGGATCGCGGCCAGTTGCGCCTGCGTCGCCACGCCGCCGTGCACGAGCGCCATCTGGGCGTCGCCGGTGCGCAGCGATTCGGCCAGCTGCGAGGGCGTGCCGCCACGACGGAACTGGATCTGATCGGGTGAGGCGGGCGTGCCCCAGAAGCGGTCGTTGCGTTCGAGCAGGATCTCGTCGCGTCCGCGATCGACCGATTTGATGGTGAAACTGCCGCCCGAGACCGGGATCTTGTCGACCAGGCCGCTGGTGAACCCACCCGGCGAATCCTTCACCAGATGCGAGGGCAACAGGTTCGAGAACAGTTCACGCCAGGCGGGATAGGGCTGGGTCATGGTGACCGTGACCGTTTTGCCGCCACCCGAGGACGCCACATCCGAGATGAGCCGGTAGCCGGCCGGATCGACCACACCGGGCTGGCTGATCATCTGCTGCCAGAGGAACCGGAAGTCCTCGGCCGCGATCGGGGCGCCATCGGACCAGTTGGCCTGGTTGCGCAGGGTGTAGGTGATGGTGAAGGGCTCCTGCGCCGTCACATCGGCCGACACGATCAGCGAGGAATCCGGCACCCAGTCGACCAGGCCGGGATGCACGGGGCTCGGCGCGGCGCGGAACGGACTCGGCAGCACCATCGAACTCACCGCACTGGTCACCGGCGACTGATCCGAGCGCAGATGCGGATTGAAACCGATCCCGATGTCGTCGATCGCGACGACCACAGTGTTCTTGCCCGGCTTGGCCTGGGTGGTCTTGGGAGAATCGGAAGACTCGATCGGTGGTGGCGGATTCGCCGTGCAACCGGCCACGACCGCCGTCGAGGCAATCATCGCCAGCACCATCGCCCGCCACCCTGCGCGCCGCCCCGAACTCACTCTGCGCACTCTACCGCGTCAATTCGCGGCTGGCGCCGCTGGGTTGGGCCCTCGTAACCTCGGTCTTCCCTCCCTCCGGGTACTCCTTCGTCGCACCCTCTACTCAGTCCAGACCGAGGCGGGCCAACCCCCGCTGGGCGCTGACAAACGCGAAGTGGGGCGGTGCCGTAGCACCGCCCCACTTTTCGTCTACGCCTTAGTTCGCGGCGGCCTTGTCACGGGCCTTGCGACGCGACAGGTCGCGGGCCCGCTCGTTGGCGCCGAGCACCAGCTTGCGCACGCGAACCACCTCGGGGGTGACCTCGACGCACTCGTCTTCGGTGCAGAACTCCATCGCCAGCTCGAGGTCGAGCTGCAACGGCTTGGCCATGGTCTCGAAGGTGTCCGCGTTGGCGCTGCGCATGTTGGTCAGCTTCTTCTCGCGGGTCACGTTGATATCGAGATCCTCGGCACGCGGGTTGATGCCGACGACCATGCCCTCGTAGGTGTCGGCACCCGGCTCGACGAAGAACTGACCACGGTCGGCCAGCTGGATCATCGCGAACGGGGTGACGCTGCCCGCGCGGTCGGACACCAGCGAACCGGTGTGGCGAGCGCGGATCTCACCGGCCCACGGCGCGTAACCGTGGGAGACGGCGTTGGCGATGCCGGTGCCGCGGGTCTCGGTGAGGAACACGGTGCGGAAGCCGATCAGGCCACGCGACGGGACGATGAACTCCATGCGCACCCAACCGGCGGCGTGGTTGCTCATCTGCACCATCTTGCCCTTGCGGGCGGCCAGCAGCTGGGTGATCGCGCCCAGGTACTCATCGGGGCAGTCGATGGTCAGCTCTTCGAACGGCTCGTGGGTCTTGCCGTCGACCTGCTTGGTAACCACCTGCGGCTTGCCGACGGTCAGCTCGAAGCCTTCGCGACGCATCTGCTCGACCAGGATGGCCAGCGCCAGCTCACCACGACCCTGCACCTCCCAGGCGTCGGGACGGCCGATGTCGAGCACGCGCAGCGACACGTTACCGATGAGCTCGGAATCCAGGCGCGACTTGAGCATGCGGGCGGTGAGCTTGTGGCCCTGCACCCGGCCGACCAGCGGCGAGGTGTTGGTGCCGATGACCACCGAGATGGCGGGCTCGTCGACGGTGATGCGCGGCAGCGCGACCGGGTTCTCCGGATCGGCGAGGGTGTCGCCGATCATGATGTCGGGGATACCGGCGATGGCGACGATGTCGCCGGCCTCGGCGACCTCGCCGGGCTGACGCTCGACACCGATCGTCTGCAGCAGCTCGGTGATCTTGACCGTCTTGGCGCCGTCGGCGTTGATCCAGGTGACGTTCTGACCCTTGCGCAGCTCGCCCGCGTAGATGCGGACCAGGGCCAGACGGCCGAGGAACGCCGACGCGTCGAGGTTGGTGACGTGGGCCTGCAGCGGCGCGTCCTTGTTGCTCTTCGGTGCCGGGATGTAGTCCATCAGCACCTCGAACAGGGCGTCGAGGTTCTCGGCGTCGGGAGCGGAACCGTTTTCCGGCTGCTCCTTGGACGCCTTGCCCTCACGGCCCGAGGCGTAGAGGACCGGCAGGTCCAGCGCCAGCTCGGCGGCTTCGGCGGCCTCGTCGTCGAGGTCGGAGGCCAGGTCGAGCAGCAAGTCGTGCGACTCGGAGACGACCTCGGCGATGCGAGCGTCGGGGCGGTCGGTCTTGTTGACGACCAGGATGACCGGCAGCTTGGCCGCGAGGGCCTTGCGCAGCACGAAGCGGGTCTGGGGCAGCGGGCCCTCGGACGCGTCGACGAGCAGCACGACACCGTCGACCATGGACAGGCCGCGCTCGACCTCGCCACCGAAGTCGGCGTGGCCGGGGGTATCGATCACATTGATGACGGTGAGCGAACCGTCGGCATTATGGCGATGAACCGCGGTGTTCTTTGCGAGAATGGTGATGCCCTTCTCGCGCTCCAGATCACCGGAGTCCATGACTCGGTCGACCAGTTCGGCTCGCTCAGCGAACGCGCCCGACTGACGAAGCATGGCGTCCACCAGCGTCGTCTTGCCGTGGTCGACGTGGGCCACGATGGCGACGTTGCGAAAATCGCGTGAAGACGACACGCCTGGATCCTCCTGCTGTTGGGGTATTTGGCGCGCATTCATCTGGCATCGCGGCCTGTTACATCCTACCGGTACTCCAGTGGCAGTCTCGTGTCAGGCTTTGTACTTAGGCTACGCTAACTCCCATGGGCAAGGTGAAGGCAAAGAAGGTCTCGAGCCTGAAGCCGAAGAAAAAGTGCTGCAGGAAGAAGACGCGCTGCTTCAAATGCCCCGTCGTCATCATGCGAATGAAGAAGGCCGAGGCCGCCGGAACGTGCGGTAAAGATCTCAAAAAGGCCTTGAAGTCGGCGCGCGCGAAGTGAGTGAGGCGTACAACCGAAGTATGGGTACTTCGTTGCTCTCCGCTCCCGAACTCACCATCGCGCTGGCTACCCTGCCGGAGTGGTCGCGCGACGGTGACGCGATCACCCGCACGGTGCAGGCACCGAGCTTCCTCGCCGGAATCGAGACGGTGCGCAAGGTCGCCACGGCGGCCGAGGCGGCCGATCATCATCCCGATATCGATATCCGTTGGCGCACACTGCGTTTCACGCTGAGTACGCATTCGGCGGGCGGGCTGACCTCGCTCGATACGGCGATGGCGCACACCATCGACGACATCGTCGGCTGAGCCTCAGCCAGCGGGCACCTCGGCCGTGCGACGGCCGGGGAGTTGCGCGCGCAGGGTGTCGCGGCCGTGCCAGATCAGCCAGCCGAACAGGACGAACACGCCGATCACATCGACCGCGCCGAGCCAGGCCAGCGGCCACGGGCGCGGGATGGTCCAGATCGTCGGCTGCGCGAACGAGAGCACCCACGGCACGCCGACCAGCATCGTCAACACCCAGAACCCGGCGATGATCCGCGCGACCCGCTCGGCCCGCAGCGGGCCGTAGAGCAGCCACAGCGCGGTCGGGATCAGCCATACCCAGTGGTGCGACCAGGAGATCGGCGAGATCATCAGCCCGAACAGCTGCACCAGCACCAGGGTGCCGAGCCGGTCGTCGGAGTCGAGGGTGCGCCACGCGCACAACGCCAGCACGGCCGTGACCGCGACCGCGGCGAGCCACCACGGCCCCGACTGCACGTCGTGACCGAGGATGCGGCTCAGCGCACCGCGCAGCGACTGGTTCCACACCGAGCCCACCGGGCCGATCCGGTCGGCATCGCCGAGCAAGGTGCCGAAATAGCGCTTCGCCTCGTGGGCATTGATGAGAAAGCTCACAGCGACGGTCAGCCCGAAGGCCGCCGCCGACCACAGCACCGTCGCCCAGCGCCGCCGCGCCACGAAATACAGGCCGGTGATGGCCGGGGTCAGCTTGATCCCGGCGATCACGCCGACGAGGGTGCCCGAGATCCACCAGCGCGCACTGCGCACGGCCAGCATCGCGCCGAGCACCAGGAACACATTGACCTGGCCGTAGTCGATCGTGGTTCGCACCGGCTCGAGCCACACGCCGAGCGCGGTCCAGCCGACGGCCGCGGTGATCCACGGCGTCCGCTTGGCCTTCTCCGCGCCGAGCAGCAGTTCGAAGCTGATCCGGATCACGCCGTAGAGGGCGGCGACCGTGGCCAGCATCCAGCCGACCGCCACGAGGGTGAACGGCAGATAGTGCAGCGGGAAGAACACGAGCGCGGCGAAGGGGGGATAGGTGAACGGCAGCGGGAAGTCCGGCGTCACCTCCGAGTAGGTGAAGTCGTAGAGCCGATCGGTGAGCAGCGCGGCCGAGCCGTCCACGTAGACGTGCAGATCGACCACATTGAGCCCGTTCGGGGCGAAGAGCATCCAGGCCAGCCGGGCGAGCACGGACAGTCCGAGCAGCGCGAGAGCCCATCGGAGGTGTCTGTTCAAGGCCAGGCTTTCGGTCGGATGGGAGGCGTCGCGCGCCATTTCGCGGTGCTCCGCTACTTTAACCAGGCGCCGACCGGTCCCCCGCGACCACCGGCCACGACGACACCATGGGTAACATTTACATCAACATCCCCAGGTGTAACAGCATGCGGGACTAACGTCGATGAACATGGTTTCGGCTGGTGCGCCGCGTTGGGCCCGGCGGCTGTACAACACGGCGGCGTTGTCCTTAGAGTGACCCCCGACATGCTGGGCTCGACAACCCTCGCCCATCGCTCCATCGAGGTAAGGACGGCTGGACAAGTGCTTCGTAGCCGAGGATCGCGGATCGTAACGACCGCTCTCGCCCTTGCGGCAGGCGCCATGCTGGCTGCGCCGGCATCGACCGTCGCCGCGCCCGCGCCCGCCCCGCAGGCGGCGCCGATCAGTGTCCCGATGGTGCCCGAAGGCGTCCCGGTCGACGCGCTAGCCGCCTTCGCCCCCGCGGTGGCCGGACTGGTCGCGGGCCCGGCCGACATCGCCAGCCCGCAGACCGCCCTGCTCGATCAGGCGCGCGTACTGCTGGCCACGCTGAACCTGCCGCCCGCCATCAAGGCCACCCTCGAGCGGATCATCACCTTCCTCGACGGCAGCGGCGGCGGCGGTCCCGAACTCCCGCAGGACGGCCCGGCCATCGCGCAGTTCCTCTACCCGACGATCGGCAAGGGCTGCATCGGCGACGGCGCCGATTCGGTCGGCACCGCGCTCGCGGTCGCCGGTCCGGCGCAGCTGCCCCCGCCCGGCCCCGCCGCCGGGCAGGCCGGTTTCGTGTTCACCGCACTCGGCACCAAGGCGCCGACCGGCGAGCAGAACCCGCCGATGACGGTGCAGTGGCTCAACCTCGACACCCGCCAGTCCGCGATCCAGACGCTGACCGACGAGGCCAAGATCAACCCCGGTGGTCCGGCCACCCTGTCGGCCGTCGCGAACACCGGTCACGGCCGCGTCGTCGCGGTGATCTCGGGTTCGCTCACCACCGCCGCCGAGGGCGCCGCACCGCGCACCTGCACGTTCTTGCCGACCCTGGGCTTCTTCACCGTCTGAGCACGACGCACACTGAGCCCGATTCGTTCCTCGAGAACGGATCGGGCTCAGTTATTTTCGGCTGTTCCCGCGGGCATCGCGATGTGGTAAACCGAGACGATGGCGACCACGCATGGTTCTTCCCGGAACGTTCGGTCGATTCGGAGCAGCCGGTCGATCCTGTCTTATCGGTCCGAAGGGTCGATCCTGTCGATCGGATCGGCCTATTCGGTGCTGTCCATCGGCAGTGTCGGGTCGGTGCTGTCCGTCGGGTCGATCGGGTCGTTCGGGTCGGCGATCTCGTCGCTGTCGTTCGCCAGTATCGGGTCGGCGCTGTCGGGTCTGTCGCGGTGGTCGCTGATGTCGTGGCGCGGGGTGCTCGCCGAACCCGAGATGAGGCCCGCGCTGCGCGTGATGCCCGACGACGAGCCAGATATTCGCTGCGGAGCGACCTGCCACTGCCAGACCTAGTTCACCACTGGCCGTAGTCCTCGGCCAGTACCCGGTTCAGGTCGACGCCGATGCCGTCGATCGCGCGCTTGTCGATCTCGAATTGGTGCAGGTGCGCGGAGCCGTGCACGAAACCTCGCTCGGTACCCCAGTTGTGTTGCCAGAACCAGGAACCGAGGCCCGCGTCGAGTGCGCGGTCGATGGTCGGCGCGTTGGCGTAGATGCCGACGAGTTCGGGTCCGAGCACCGACTGCCAGCCCTCGATATAGGGCGCGATCATCTCGTCGAACTCCTCGACCGAAGGGTTGTCGTCGATGGAGGCGTAGATCGGCGCGGTGTCGGGTCCGCCCGCGGCGACATGGATGGCCCAGCCGCGCTCGGCGTGTTCCTTGCCCGCTTCGAGGCCCCCGCGCCAGTCGGCCGTCGGGCCCTTGCCGAACTGGTAGTTCGACACGATCGACAGACCGTTGGCCCACAGGTCTTCGACCTCGGCGGCCAACAGCGGTTTACCCGCCATCCACTCCGCGCCCGGCCTGCGCTCGGAGACGTAGCGGATGACGCCGATGTGGCCTTCGGAGGCGATCGACGCGGCGGAGGGAACCCCCGCGGCGTAGTCGACCATGGTGCCGAAGGATTGGGCGCGGGCGGGCGCGGCGGCGAGGCCGGCCCCGATCGTGGCCGCGGCGGCGGCGAAGCCGAAGAACTTCCGCCTGGTCACCGGAACAGAACGCATCGCAGGACTCCTTCGCGCAACCCGACCTTCAACCGGCAAGCGAACCCGGCGCGCCTTCCCCGAAAATCGCGCGCCGGGAGTCTAGAACGTGCGATTCATTGCACCACAACCCCAGGGGAACCGCCAGAACCAACGGCAACATTCGCCCCACGAGTCACAGACTCAGGTCGCGCCGTCGATCGCCGCGCCCACGTCGATGGTGCGACCGGTCGGATCGGCCAACTCGGTGCTGACCACCGCGACAACCTGCCCGACGATCTGCCGCTTGATCCCGGCCAGCCGGGCCAGGGTCGCCGCGCGCAGGCCCTTCGCGCTGAATTCCATCGAGATGTCCTCGATCGCGGGTGGCGGCACCTCGATCACGATCTGCAACGGCTCGGCGGCCCTGGCCGTGAGGACCAGCGGAATCTCCAGGTCGGCGCGGTAGTGGTTGGCTTTGAGCACGTCGACGGTGATGTCGAGCCCGACCGGCAATGTCATGTCGAAGATCCGCGGGTCACCCGGCGCGCCGAGGCCGCGATCGACCACGCGCGGCTGCTCGATCGCGCCGCGCACGGTCACCGTGGCCGCGCCGCGCGGACCCTCGGCCAGCGGTCCGATCTCGATCGCACTGCCCGCCAGCTGGCCGACCACACCGTGCACGCGATCCCTGGTGACGATGGTGGTGAAGAAGCGCAGACCGAATTCGCGGTAGTCGATCCACTCGAAGACGGTGTCGTTGCGGTGCGGCGAGCGGTAGCCGTCCAGGATCGCCTCGATATCGAAGACCCGCTCCGAGCGAACCTTCGGATCGCCGACGATGGCGTTGACCCGGTTGGCGACCTCGCGCTGCACCAGGCCCGCGATCGGGTCGAGCAGCATCTCCCACGCACTGTCGATGGCCTCGGCGCGCAGCGTGAAGCTGACATCCTTGGCCATCACCGGTGCGACATCGATCACGACCAGCAGCGGCGCGGCGGTGCGGGCATGCAGCGTGAGCCCGATCTCCACCACGGCGGCCAGGCGCAGTTTGCGTCCACCGAGGACGAGGTTCACGGCCAGGGTCAGCGGGATCCGCACGCCGAAGCTCAGCGCGTCGCCGGGCGTGCGGGTGACCACGGGGGTTCCGAGCGTGCCCTCGGCGACGAAACCGGCCAGTCCGGCGGGCCCGAGGGAGAACGGCCCGATCTTCACGCCACGCCCGGTCATCCCCGACACCGCGGCGGTGATGCGCTCCTCGGTCACCGCGTAGGTGACGAACCGTTCACCGAAATCGGCGTACTCGATCCACATCGGGTCACGACGTGGCTTCTCGCCCACCTTCACACGCACATCGAACACGGTACGTGACGACCGCGAACCCCCTGCTGGTGGCACAACTCCCCCGTCCTGCCGATGAGGGGGAAGCAGGACGGAGGAGCCGGCAACGGCGCTGCCGGGCGCCGCGACATCCATCGTACGGGTATCGGCGTGGTACCGCCGTCCAGGATCACCGCAGTTGTCTTGAGCGCCAATCGATTTCAGAATCTTCCATAACCGACCAGATCGGCGGTCTCAGCCGGTGTGATCGTGCGAACCCGAACCCCGCCCATCTCGTTGCCGCCGATGGTGGTGATCGTGTCGCCCTCGGCCTTCAACACGATGTTGGTGTGCTGACCGAGCGGGCTGTCGGGCCCGTAGAGCACCACGTCGCCGGTGCGCGGCCGGTAGCCGACGTCGGGTCGGGTGAAGCGGCCCACCTGCTGGTAGTACTCCTGCAGCGTGTAGACGCCGGGAATGCGCCAGGAACCGGAGTTCGGGTTGGCCAGCGGCCTGCCCGCCTCGCGCATCGTCCAGCTGACGAAGTCGGCGCACCAGGCCTCCTGAACACCCTCGGCGTACTTCGGGCCGTCACCGGGCTGCTCGTGCTCGCGGCGCAAGACGTCGACGAGCACGATCTGCTGTTCGTCGAGGTGTTCGCTGTCGAGTGCGGGGAACTGATCGCCCCAATCGTGCTGCCACCACACCAGCCCGACGGCCACCACTGTCGCCGCCGCCAGCAGCCCGGAGATTCCGGCGATCCAGGACGTGCGTCGTCCAGGTCGTTCGGCTTGAATCTGCGTCATCGCCCCCCACTCTCGTTCATCCTTCTGACCTATTGGACGAATCACGAGCGCTTTCGGTTCCCGATCACGAGTGTTTTCCGAAGCGGACGGGGCGAGGACCGGATGGACCCCTGCGCCACCCGGGTTTTCAGCCCGGCAATCGCTCTCGGCGCGCACAACCGAGCGCGCGCCGTCCCCTCCGGCGATAATTCGTCCGCGCAGAGGTGGAATCGAACACTATCCGCTCCGGAACACACTGGCCCGACCAGCACTGAACCGAAAATCGGCCGGTGCGCGTTGGTCGAACAACCACGCGCTGTCCCGCCCGGCTGTGATGAGTTTTGCGAAACCTTTACCCTCGGTCAAGCTGGGCGACTGTCCCAATTTGTACCGGCAACCGAAAAGAGGAACACCACGTGGAAGACCCGCACGCGCCGATTGCGCGGTATCTGCGTGAACGCCGCGAATCGTCGGGACTGACCAGGGCGGCGCTGAGCGAGGCGGCAGGCATCTCGCCCGCGCTCATCCAGAAGATCGAACAGGGCACGCGCGTACCGACTTTGGAGGCGCTGACCGCGCTGTTCGACGCGCTGGACGTGCCCGACGTGTTCCGCAACCACCTCGTCGCGCTGTCGCTGTCGCATCGCTACGACGAACCGGCGCCCACCCAGCTCAACGACCTGCCCGCGGCGGATCTGGTTCTGCTGCACAGCCTGCCCCACCCAGCCAGCGTCCAGGTGTACCCGACCTTCGATGTGCTCGCCGTGAACGCGGCGTGGGAGCGGTTCTTTCCCGGGCTGGTCCCCGGCACCACCTTGCTCGAATGGATGCTGCTCGACCCGATCTCCCGCACGGTGGTCATCGAGTGGGCCAAGCAGATCCATCTGAGTGTCTACGGGTTCCGGGTGATGAGCCCGGGCGTGGTGCCGCAGCAGCGGATCGACGAGCTCGTCGCGGCGTGCTCGGCAGCACCGGAGTGGGAGCACCTGTGGACTACCGAGCCGCAACAACCGCACGACATCGACAGCCCGGTCCTGACGCTGCGCGATCCCGGCACCGGGGCGCCGACCCTCATGTCCATGCTCAATTTCGAGTTCGCGCACCCGCGCCGGGAGTGGTCGCTGATCACGTTCTGCCCGGCGACCGAGGAGATCTAGTTCTTGTCGGCCTTGCCCAGCGGAATGCAGGCGGTCAGCACGATCGCGGCCACCGCACCGGCCATCGCGATGAAGAAGGCGGTGTGGAAACCCTCTCGCGACGGCAGCACGTGCGGGCCGAGGTTGATCGTCATGTGCGCGAGCACCACACCCATCACGGCCGCCGACGTCGAGGTGCCGATGGAACGCATCAGCGAGTTGAGGCCGTTGGCGGCGCCGGTCTCGCTCAGCGGCACCGCACCCATGATCAGCGCGGGCATGGCCGCGTATGCCAGGCCGACACCGCCCGCGACGATGACCGCCGACAGCACGATCTGCCACACGGTGTCCATCATGACGACCGCGCACAGGTAGCCGAGCGCGATCACCGCCGAGCCGAGCGCCAGCGTGAACTTCGGCCCCTTCTTCGCCGACAGCCGCGCCGAGACCGGGGACAGCAGCATCATCACCAGACCGGTCGGCGCCATCGCCAGGCCCGCGACCACCATCGACAGCCCGAAACCGTAGCCGGTTTCCTCGGGCGCCATCAGCAACTGCGGGAAGGTCAGGGACATGCCGTAGAGCGAGAAGCCGACCGCGATCGAGGCCATATTGGTGAACAGCACGCGCGGGCGAGCCGACACGCGCAGGTCGACCAGTGGCGAGGACCGGCGCAGTTCATAGGCGCCCCAGCCGAGGAAACTCACCAGCGACAGACCGAACAGCGCGAGGATCGAGCCACTCGCCCAGCCCCAGTCGGCGCCCTTGGTGATGCCGATCAGCAAGGTGAGCAGGGCGATCGACAACCCGACCGCACCACCGAAATCGAAGCGCGACGGCGTGCGCACCGGCGACTCCGGCACGAACACCAACACCAGCACCGCGCACAGCACGCCGAGCCCGGCCGCGGTCCAGAACAGCACGTGCCAGTTCGCGTTCTGCGCGATCAGCGCCGAGAACGGCAGGCCGATGGCACCGCCGACACCGAGGGTCGCACTCATCACGGCCATCGCGCCGCCGACCTTCTCGGGCCGTAGTTCGTCGCGCATGATGCTGATCCCCAGCGGGATCGCGCCCACCGCGACGCCCTGCAGCGACCGGCCGATCACCTCGGGCAGCAGCGAGTTCGCGAGCGCGCAGACCACCGAGCCGACGATCATGAAGCCGAGATTGATGACGAGGATGCGCCGTTTGCCGAACATGTCGCCGAGTCGTCCGGCGATCGGCGTCGAGACCGCACCCGCCAGCAGGGTGGCGGTGACCACCCAGGAGGCATTGGACGCCGAGGTGTTCAGCAGGGTCGGCAGCGACGGAATGATCGGGATGACCAGCGTCTGCATGAGCGAGACGACGATGCCGACCGTGCTGAGCACCGCGATCAGCACGGCGGGGGCCGGGCGGCGGGTTTCGGGGGTGGCCGGGGAGACGTCGGCGGCAGTGACAGACACGAATATGGACGGTACACAGCATGTGCATAGTACACAATTTGGCTCCGGGGTGACCCACGCGACATAGTTGGCACATGTCCGATTCCGGCGCCGCCGACGACACCCCGTTCACCCGCCTGGTGTTCGAGCTGAACCTGATCTCGCGGTACTTCCCCACGACCACCCGCAGGCGCCCCGGTTTCCTGCTCGACCGTTCGGCGTTTCTCATCCTGACCCGGCTCGATCTCGGCGAACCGCTGAGCCTGCGCGAGCTGTCGGAGTCGTTCCAGCTCGACATCTCCACCATCAACCGGCAGGTCGGCGCGATGCTGAAACAGGAACTGGTGCAACGGGTGCCCGATCCGGACGGCGGCGTCGCGCGCAAGATCCAGACCACCGCCGACGGCAAGGCCGCGCTCGCGGCGGACCGGCGGCACCGCAGCAGCGACATCGGCAAGGTCGTCGCCGACTGGGACGATGGCGATGTCACCGAGCTCAGCAGGCTGATGCGCAAGTTCAATCGGTCGGTCGAACAGCTGGAGCAAAACCCGTGGCCCAGACCGCCGCACAGCGAAGGCTGATCGCGCTAGGCTGCGCGGCGTGGTCACTCACCGGTCTACCCGCCCGAGCTGGCTTTCCTGGGACAACTACTTCGTCGGCGTCGGCGGACTGGTCCTCGGTCTGTGCTTCGGCATCTGCGCCGCGCTGATCGCCGGGCCCGGACACAATCTCGCGGCGATCGTCCTCGTCGTGCTCGCCGTGGTCTGCGTCTTGCCCGCGCTGCTGCGCGCGCTCGGCGAACTCAGCGTGTGGGTGCGGCTGGCGATCCTGCTGATCGGCTTCGCGCTACTGCTTCCCGCGATTCTGCTCAGCGGCGAGGTGCGCGACTGGGCGGCCGAGCGCTGGGAAAAGACCTGGAACTAGATGTTGCGCATCGGGACAGACAGCAGCATGCGCAGGGTGTTGTGGATGAACTGCGCCGACTGCCACGTGAGGTAGGCACCGGCCGCCGTCGCCGGACCGACCGACGCCGAACCGGACGCCGAACCCGATGCCAGGTCCGCGGAGCCACTGGCCGAACCCGATGCCGAGCCCGAACCCGGAAGTGCCGCGGCGGTTCCCGCTGAACCGAGCAGTCCGACCAGCACCGCCGCTCCCACCACTGCTACTCGAACGGCATACGGCTTGGACGTTTCACGACCGGACAACATCAGATGGATCCCACTCTGTCGAAATATATTGCGAATGCCCAGTATTCACACCAGAACTCACCGCCAAACCGAATTCGCCCGGATTGCTCCGAATATCGGCCTGCGCGGTGAGTCCGTCGGTTTGCCCGACCCCGTGTCTATGGTGCGCCACAACCAGATCGGCGCACCAGACCACGATTGTCGGGGCATCCGCGTACTGACCGGCCGGTTCGCCGGTGAGGTAGGCAGTTCGCGGCTACGTTCTGTTCTCCGCGCGCTCGCGGGCCGCTTCCGCCAGGTCGGAGCCGCGTTCCCTGGCGACGTCTACCAGGTGCGATCCGCGGGTCCGGGCCGATTCGGCCAGCACAGGGCCCCGCTCCTTGGCGACTTCAGCGAAATGAGCGCCCTTGGTCCGCGCCACCTCGGCGACCTCTGGGCCGCGCTCCTTGGCGACCTCGACCAGGTGCGCACCGCGGTTGCGAATCGCCTCGGCCAGTTGGGGCGCGCGTTCCCTGGCGATCTCGGCCAGCTGCGAACCACGCTCGCTCGCGACCACCGCCAGATGTTCGCCCTGCCCATGGGCCACATCGGCGATCTGCGCGCCCCGAACCTTGGCCGCCGCCGCGAGAGCGGCGCCCTCGGCCGCGATGCGCGGTTCCTCGCGCGAGAACGCCTTGCGAGCCCGCCACCCCAGCGACGGCTTGCCCTCGGTGTCGGACGCCGCGATCATCAATCCGCCGAGCAGTCCGAGATCCTTCAGGAAGCCAACCCGCTTGGCCGCCTTGCGGTCGGGATCGTTCTCGGCCCAGAAGTCCTGCTCGGTGACGGTCCCCGGTACGACAGTCGCGGCGAGCACGAGCGCCGCGGGTCGCGGTGCCCGTCCGGTGGCCAGCAACAACCCACCGACGACCTGCGCCGCGGAGTTGATTCGCACGAATTGACTCGGATCGTCGGGCACCCGCGCGGCCAGCGCGTCGGGCAGACCGGTTCTGCCCTTCTCGGCCAGCGCGTTCGCGGCGTCGGCGCGGGGCTTCTGATTCATCAACCCGTTCACTCCGGCGGCCACGAATGTGGTCCCCAGCAGCGCGCGAGCAATGCGTCGAACAGGCTTGATCGGCATCGTCGATCCCTTCGTGTCTACGACTGGGAAAACGGCTCCCTACATTCGACTACCCGGGTCCCCCCAGGACAAACGATGGACGGAACCGGGCATGCCCTGTCCAGTGGCTAGTGTCGACCGGGTGCCCGACAACACCGTTCAAGCCGCGTATTCGGCCATCCATACCCTCTACATCGAGGTCTGCGGCCACCTCGAATTCCTCGACCCTGAGGACACCACCTTCGCCCGCACCCATCTGTCCCCCGGCCCGGTCCTCGACCTGGGCTGCGGCCCCGGCCACTTCACCAAATTCCTCACCGACGCGGGCATCCCCGCCACCGGCATCGACATGGTCCCCGAATTCATCACCCACGCCCGAACCACCTACCCCGGCGTCCCCTTCGAACTCGGCTCGCTCCGCACCCTGAACGCCCCCACCGATTCCGTCCCCGCCATCCTCGCGTGGTTCTCCCTCATCCACCTCGACCCCACCGAACTCCCCACCGTGCTGGCGGAATTCCACCGAGTACTCACCCCCGGCGGCCGCCTGGTAATCGGCTTCTTCGAATCCACCGACACGGTCGAATCCTTCCCCCACAAAGTGACCACCGCCTACCGCTGGCCCACCGATACCCTCGCCGAGGTTCTCGCCACAGCCGGCTTCACCGAACAGGCCCGCCTCCAACACCCAGCATCCGGCGACGTCCGCTCCCACGCAGCGCTGGCAGTAGCGAAGTCGTCATCCGATACCGACCTGCACCGACTGAGCTAGCTCGCTGAGGACCTGAACACGGCCGAGCTCATGGGCCGCGCATGGTCATGAACGGTCGTGCCTCTCTCGGCCGGCTCAAGCGGCGAGGACCAGCTGGGCGGCTTCGATCCGGTCGGCGCGGTTCACCCGACCGACCAGCCGGGCCACCGCCTCGGCGACCTGCGCGGGCTGCTCGAAGATCACCGAGTGGCCCGCGCCGTCGATCTGCACGAAATCCGCGTAGTCGACGGCGGCGGCCATGGCGACGGAATGGGACGGGGGTGTCATCAGGTCGGCCGAGCCGCACAGGATCAGGGTGGGGATGGTCGAGAGGGTGGACAGGGCGGCGGTGCGGTCGAAGGTCTTGAAGGCGCTCAGGAAGCTGGCCATGGTCACGATCGACGTCGCGTTGTGCATCGCCTCGGCCAGCGTGAGCACACGCTGGCTGACCTTGCGATCACCGAACTCGGCGGCGCGAACGACCGGGGCGAAAACCTTGCAGGCCAGCAGCTTCACGTGCTGCATCAGGCGCGGTGCCCGCCGAACCGCCGCCTGGAAGCCGGCGATGATCGGGTTACGCAGCAGCCGCCCGAAGCCGGCGTCGGCGAGTCCGCTCGCGGCAGTGGCGACGAGCCCGACGCCGACGATGCGGGTCCCCACCTCGTGCCGGTACCGGTCGACGTAGGTCAGCACGGTCATGCCACCCATCGAATGCCCGACCAGCACGACCGGCCCGGTCGGGGCAACGATGTCGAGCACCTCGTGCAGATCATGAGCGAGCTGTTCGATGTTGTAGGTCTGCCTCGACGCCGCGGCGGAGTCACCGTGCCCGCGATGGTCGTAGCAGACGACCTTGGCATCGGAGTGCTCGCGCAACAACGCGTCCCGCACTTCCGCCCACGACTCGGTCCGCAGGCAGTGCCCATGAATCAGGACAACCGTCAGATCCGCGTCCCGCCGACCGTATTCCCGCACCGCGAGCTCCACACCGTCACCGGTCGTCACCGAAACACGACGCTCGCCCGAGTGGGCGATCGAGCTGATGTTCGACATCGGAACCTCCGGTTCGCGTGCGGTGACAGCATCAACTCTGCGCCCGATCAGGTGCCGTTATCAGGACCCCGAGTGCTGGGGCCGCTCCCCCGAGGGTGCGCAGAATCCCACCAAGGTGCCACCCGTCACGGTCCTTGACTAAATTTTCAGTCAGGTTCTACAGTGCTGGTAGCCGGAAGGAGAAGGCAGATGCGACGACGCACGTTCGTCCAGACCACGCTGGCCGCACTCGGCAGTGTGCTGGGCACAGGCTGTGTTGACACCAGCACGACAACCGACGACGGCAGGCCCTGGTTCATGCCAGAGGAGGGGCAGCCACACAAGCGCACCTGGATGGCCTTCGCGGCCGATGAACGGATCTGGGGCGCCGACCTGGTCCCCGAGGTGCAGCGCAATCTGGCCACCATCGCCACCACGATCGCCCGCTTCGAACCGGTCGCCATGCTGGTGCGCCCCGGCGAACTGGCCCAGGCGCAGCGCTTGATCCGCACCGCGAACGTAGAGCTGATCCCCACCGACCTCGACGACCTGTGGATGCGCGACACCGGCCCGGTGTTCGTGCGCAGCGGAAACGCCAAGGCCGGTGTGGATTTCAACATCAACGGCTGGGGCGACAAGCAGGAGTATCGCGCCGACGCGAAGGTCGCGGAGTTCGTCACCGCGCGCGCGGGCGTCGAGACCAGGCACACCGATCTGGTGCTCGAAGGCGGCGCGCTCGAGGTCGACGGCGAGGGCACCGCGATCATCACCGAGAGCTGCGTGCTCAACAGCAATCGCAACCCCGGCTGGAAGAAGCGCGATGTCGAGGAGGAGCTCGACTACCTGCTCGGCATCAAGAAGGTGATCTGGCTGCCCGGCATCGCCGGCCGCGACATCACCGACGGGCACACCGACTTCTACGCCCGCTTCACCGGCCCCGGCGTGGTCGTGGCCGGACTCGACAACGACCCGGACTCCTTCGACTACGACGTCACCCGCCGCCACCTCGACATCCTGCGTGCGGCCACCGACGTCCACGGCCGCCCCGTGCAGGTGGAGGTGCTGACCGGGCCGTCGACCGTGCGTGAACAGTTCGAGAGCGACGACTTCGCCGCCGGCTACAT
This sequence comes from Nocardia sp. NPDC059195, assembly GCF_042754695.1. Classification (NCBI taxonomy): domain Bacteria; kingdom Bacillati; phylum Actinomycetota; class Actinomycetes; order Mycobacteriales; family Nocardiaceae; genus Nocardia; species Nocardia sp. NPDC059195. Next base: position 231,339 of record NZ_JBHZBG010000011.1, read on the forward strand.
CAACTTCTACGTCTGCAACGGTGCCGTCATCGCTCCCGAGTTCGGCGACCCGGCCGCCGACAGCGCCACCGCGGCCACTCTGACGCGACTGTTCCCCGGCCGCGACGTGGTGCAGATCAATATCGACGGCATCGCCGCTGGTGGCGGTGGCATCCACTGCACCACGCAGCAGGAACCCGTCGACTGAGCCGCGGCCCGCGGGGTGGCCCCCCGGCGCCCCCCCCCCCAGGGGGGAATAGGGTGGGGAACGAGAACCCACAGACAGGGAGCCCCCCACCCCGGGAAAGCGCACGACCGGAGGCG
>NZ_JBHZBG010000012.1:0-223469 GCF_042754695.1 Nocardia sp. NPDC059195
CCGCTGGTGCCACACGGGGGGGGGGGGCTGGGCGGCCGGGCCGGGGGGGGCCTGGGTGTTTATTTTCAGCACCACCACGGGGCGCTGGGGGGGGGCGGCCGCCGCCCACTACTCGGCGAGCAAGCACGCCGTGGTCGGACTGGCCCGCACCCTGGCCAACGAGCTCGGCCCGCGCGGGATCCGGGTGAACACGGTGCATCCCGGCTCGGTCGCCACGCCGATGATCCTCAACGACGCTGTGTACGCCAAAGTGCGCCCCGACCTGCCGAATCCGACTCAGCAGGACGCGGCGGAGGCGCTGGCCCGTCGCACGATTCTCCCCGTGCCGTGGGTGGATCCGGTCGACGTCAGCAATGCCGTGCTCTTCCTCGCATCCGACGAGTCCCGTTACGTGACGGGGATCCAGCTCGTGGTGGATGCCGGACTTACTCAGAAGGTGTGACATGGGACGGGTTTCGGGCAAGATCGCGCTGATCACCGGCGCGGCGCGCGGCATCGGCCGCGCACAGGCCATCCGGCTGGCCGAGGAAGGCGCCGACATCATCGCGGTGGACATCTGCGGGCCGGTCGAGACCGTGGTGTCGCCGGGGGCGACGCACGACGACCTCGCCGAGACCGTGCGCGCGGTCGAGGCGACCGGCGCGCGGATCGTCGCCGCGACCGTCGATGTCCGCGACGGTGCGGCGCTGCGGGCCGCGGTCGACGCGGGCGTCGAGGCGCTGGGCGGCCTCGACATCGTCTGCGCCACCGCGGGAATCAGTTCCAGTGGTGGCGCACTGGAACTGACCGAACAGCAGTGGCAGACGATGATCGACGTCAATCTGACCGGTGTGTGGCAGACATCCAAGGCCGCCGCGCCGCACCTGATCGCTCGCGGCGGCGGTGCGATGGTCCTGACCAGCTCGATCGCCGGACTGCGCGGGCTGGTCGGCGTCGCGCACTACACCGCCGCCAAACACGGGGTGGTGGGCCTGATGCGCTCGCTCGCGAAAGAGCTCGCCCCGCACCATGTCCGGGTGAACTCGGTGCATCCGACCAATGTCGACACCCCGATGATCCAGAACGACATGGTGCGCAAGGTGTTCCGGCCCGACCGCGAACATCCCACCCGCGAGGAATTCGCCGAGGCGGCGGTGACGATGAACATGCTGCCCATCCCGTGGGTCGAACCGATCGACATCGCCAATGCCGCCCTGTTCCTCGCCTCGGACGAGGGCCGCTACATCACCGCCGTGACGCTGCCCATCGACGCGGGCAGCACTCAGCGCTAGCCCTGGGTGTACTCGGCCGCGACGTCGAGGATCCACGTGATGCCGAAGCGATCGCGCAGCATCCCGAACCCGGGCGCCCACTGGGCAGGGCCGAATTCCTCGATGACGCTTGCCTCGTCCGCGAGGCGCTCCCACAGTGCGCCGACCTCGTCGACGGTGTCGCCGCGGACGGAGAGGAAGAACGGTTCCGTGGTGAGAGTGGTGCCGTTCTCCCTGCGGGTAGTGGGCGCTCCCTGAGCGAGGGGTGCGTCCGCTCCGGGCACGTCGTAGGCCATGACCTGGAAGCCGTTGTCGGCGATGACCTGGCCGAACACCACCTTGGTCGCGTCGGGCGACTCGGCGGGCATCCCGAAATCGCCGTAGGTGGCGATGGTGGTCTGCCCGCCGAAAACCGACTGGTAGAACTCCAGGGCAGCACGGGCTTGACCGTGGAAGTTCAAGTGGGCGACAGCGTTGACCGACATGGTGATCGGGTCCCTTCGGAGGTGATGTCGCCGCCGGAGGGTTCCGGCGACAACGCCACTCTCACAACAGTACCGGTCAGGGAACGTCCGCTATTCGTGGCAGCCTGGTGACCATGCCGATCGAGTCTTCGAGGGGGACCTCCCGCCGCCTGCTCTCGCTGCTGTCGTTGCTGCAGGTCCGTCGTGACTGGCCGGGAACGCTGCTCGCCCAGCGGCTGGCGGTGAGCGAACGCACGGTTCGCCGCGACGTCGATCGGCTGCGCGAGCTCGGTTACCCCGTCCAGGCGGTCAAAGGGCCGGCGGGTGGCTATCGGCTCGAGGCGGGCAGCGAGTTGCCGCCGTTGCTGTTCGACGATGAGCAGGCGGTCGCGCTCGCGGTGGCGTTGCGGATCGCGGTGGGGACCGGAGCGGGTATCGAAGAGGCCGCCGCACGCGCTGTGGCGACTGTGCGGCAGGTCCTGCCGCTCCGGCTACGACAGCGCGTCGACGCCCTCGACGTGACCGCGGTCGAAACGGCCGGGCGTGGTGCCGATCCCCAGGTAGACACCGCCGTTCTGCTCGCACTGAGCGCCGCCGTCCGGTCCGCGGAGGAGGTGCGGTTCGACTACCTGTCGGCGGTAGGCGCGCAAGATCCCGGGATGCGGCCTGCGCGGCGGGTGCAGCCGCACCACCTCGTGGTCCGGGGCGGACGCTGGTACCTGATCGGATGGGATCCCGAGCGGCAGGATTGGCGGATCTATCGTGCCGATCGGATGGCGCTGCGCGTCCCCAACGGGCCGCGCTTCGCCCCCCGGCAGGTGCCGGGTGACGACGTCGCCGCGTTCCTGTCTGCCCGGTTCAAAGGCTCCGGCAGCGCGAACATCTGGCCCTGTCGCGGCGAGGTGGTCCTGGGCCTGCCTGCCGCACAGGTGGCCCCGTTCGTCGGCGACGGAATCGTCGAGGAACTCGGCCCCGCCCGAACCAGACTGCTGACCGGGTCCTGGTCCTGGGCCGCGCTCGCCGCGACGCTGGCGCGTTTCGACACCGAGATCGAGGTCATCGGCCCCGACGCGCTGCGTGACGCCTTCGCCGCTCTGTCCCGCCGCGCCGCACGCGCCGCAGGGTCATAGTCCGCAGCGGTATGGCGGCTGCCCGGACGTGAACGCTCTGCACCCGGCCACCCTCATGGTGGTGGAATCCGGCGTTACGCCGATCAGCACTGTCGCCGAAGGTGCGGACGCAGCCCTTCGGCTGATCTGCGATCCGGGCCTGTCGCAGGTGACAGGGGTATTTCAACGGCACAAGGCAGAGCAGTCCGCACGCACAGGCCGTGGATCCGCGGGCGCGCCGTCGCCTGATCGACATCAGCGACGACGCGGTCACCGCGGCGGTGGGCTGAGGCAGGCTCCACTACCTCCGGGGCAGCGCGTGCCGTCCTTGCGGGTGAGGAAAGCCAGGACGGCCGACTCGAATTCGTCCTTGCGTTCGATCATCGCCCAGTGCCCGCAGTTCGGGAACACGTGCAGTTCGGCGCGCGGGATCGTGCGCATCGGGATCAGCGCCATATCCAGGGGGCTCACCCGGTCGTCGCGGCCCCAGGTGATCAGCGTCGGGGCAGCCACCTTGTGCAGCATCGCCCACGGCGGCGGTGCGTCGGAGGCCTCCATCGCCTTGATCATCATCGCGAACGCGGCCTTGCTGTACATCCTGCGGGCACTGTCGAGGGTCGCGGGATCGGTGGCCTGGATCCAGCGCTCCTCGATCAATTCCTCGGTGACCATCGCGGGGTCGTAGACCATCGAATGCAGCCACTGGATCAACCGCTCGCGGGTGGGTTCCTCGGTGAACTCCTGGAGCAGCTTGATGCCCTCACCGGGGCCGGGGCTGAAGAGGTTGCGGCCGATGCCACCGATCGTCACCAGCTTGCCGACCCGCTCCGGGTGGGCGATGGCGTAGTTGAGCGCCACCCCGCCACCCATCGAGTTGCCGATGATGTCGACGCTGTCGAGGCCGAGCGCGTCGACGAAACGGACCACCGAATCCAGCGCGGTGATCATCGGATGTCCGCCGAAGTCGTCGCTCACCCCGAAACCGGGGAATTCCAGGACGAGACAACGGAATCGTTGCGCGAAGAAGGCGAGGTTGCCGCGGAAGTTGCGCCACCCGGTGACACCGGGCCCCGATCCGTGCAGGAGCAGCAGCGGCAGTCCCTCGCCCGCTTCGTGGTAGCGCAAGACGCCTGCGTCGGTGGTGATCTCGCGCAGGGTGCCCTCGTAGCTCAGGTCGGTCATGCGTGGGTACCTCCGTCGATGCGGATCTCGGTGCCGGTGACCAGCGTCCGGTGGTTGTCGAGTCTGTTCATGGGTTCTCTCCTGGTCGTGGGTGTCAGCCGAGTCGGCCGGGAACCGGTTCGTGGCGGAGCTGATCGGTCGCCAATACGCCTGCGCGGACGGCATTCTCGACGGAATCGCGCAGGGCGGGGCAGGTGGGGATCCAGCTGCTGTGTTCACCGAGGGCCGCGCGCCGAGCGAACTCGGGGCACGCGGACTCGGCGTCGTCGAGCCACTGGATGCTGGTGTGGCTCGGACTGAACTTCTCTGCCAGCACCTTGTTGCCACAGGTAGCGCATTCGACGGGTTGCATGGCCGCCCGCCTTACCGCTCGCCCGCAGCGTGACGCGCGCCGATGTAGCCGAACACCATGGCCGGGCCGATCGTCGCGCCCGCACCGGCGTAGTCGTTGCCCATCACCGCGGCGGCGGTATTGCCGGTGGCGTAGAGGCCGGGAATGGGCGAGCCGTCGGCGCGCAGCACCTGGGCATCGGCGTTGTAGACCAGCCCGCCCTTGGTGCCGAGGTCGCCGATCCGTACCCGCAACGCGTAGTACGGGCCCTTGTCGATGACATCGAGCGCGGGCGTCGCCAGGGTCGGATCGCCGTAGTAGTTGTCGTAGGCGCTGACACCGCGGCCGAAGTCCGCGTCGTGCCCGTCGCGCGCGAAACCGTTGAAGCGCCCGACGGTGTCGCGCAAACTGTCGACCGGGACGCCGATCGCGGCGGCGAGTCCCTCGATGTCGGGCGCGGTCCGCATCAGGCCGGTCGTCAGCCACGAGGACGGGAACTTCTGGCCGGGCACGATGCCGCCGATGGGGTAGCGGCTCTTGGCTTTCGCGTCGAAGATCAGCCAGGCCGGATCGTGGCCGCCCGCGAGCTGGGCATGCACGAACGTCACATACGGGGAAGCTTCGTTGGTGAAGCGCTCGCCTGTGCTGTCGACGATGATCGAGCGCGGGATCGACCGTTCCGACACCAGCACCTGATTGATGCCCTCCGGGCGCTGGAACGACGGCATCCACCACGCGTCATCCATGAGATCGACTGCCGCGCCGACATTTTCGCCCGCGACGATGCCGTCGCCGGTGTTGTCCGCCGATGCCGCGCTGAAATTGTCGCGCCCGCCCTCGGGCAGGTAGTCCTTGCGCATGGCCTGGTTGAACTCGAACCCGCCGGTGGCCAGCAGCACACCGTCGCGCGCCCTGATCCGGATCTCCCGGCCGTCGCGTTCGGCGAGGACACCGAGCACCGCGCCGGTGTCGTCGGTGATCAGCGAGCGCAGCGGGGTGTCGAGCCACAGCGGTACCCCGGCATCGCGCACGGCCAGCCGCAACCGAGCGATCAGCGCCCGGCCGAGCGTGTCCATGTGCCTGCGCAACACGATCGCCTTGACCGCCCGCAGACCGGTCAGCAGCGCGGTCCAGCGTGCCCGCCAGGTGCGGGTCACCATATTGAGCTGGACGAAGTCCTTGGAGGTGATGAACAGTCCCGGCGGTGTCGCGAGCGCGGCGGGACGCAGTAGCTCCTCGTCCGCGCCGAGCTGTTTGAGGTCGACCGGCAGCGGCTCGATGGACCGACCCGCCGCTCGCCCGCCCGGCGCTTCGGGGTGATAGTCGGAATAGCCGGTGCACCACTGGAAACGCAGGTGCGGGCTGGTCTCGAGGAAGGCGAGCATGCGCGGGCCCTCGTCGATGAACGCGTCGAGGTTCTTCGTCGGCACCCGGTCACCGACGACCGCGTCGAGATAGGCGCGCACCTCGGCGCGGGAATCGCCGAGGCCCTCGCGCAGCAGCACCGGATTGTTGGGTACCCAGATGCCACCGCCCGACAGCGCGGTGCTGCCCCCGTACACCGAAGCCTTCTCGATGACGAGGGTGTCCAGCCCGCGATCGGCGGCGGCGAGCGCGCCGGTCAACCCGCCCGCGCCGCTGCCGACCACGAGGAAGCCGACCTCATGGTCCCACTGTTGTTCGGTAGCAGTCATCGTCGTCTCAGCCGACGACCATGTCGTCCTGGGACCAGAACGCGCGCATGCTCACGATGCGGGCGTCCTCGTCGAAAGTCATGACATCGATCGGATCGAGGGTGAAGGTCTGCTCACCGAACTTGGTGACCACCCGGAAGCTGAACGCGGCGCTGTCACCCGCGACGCGGAGGGAGAACAGCTCGGTCGAACGTTCCAGCGGCTCGATGTTCTCGTAGAACTTCGTGATCGCGGCGTGGCCGACGTACGGTTCGCTGCCGACCGGGTCCTCCACCGTCGCGTCCTCGCGGTAGAGGGCGACGACGTCGGCGGCCGTACCGCTGCCGACGGCCTCCACGTATTTGCGCACCGTCGCCCGAATGTCGTCCGCTGAAGCCATCGTGTCGCTCCTGAAAAGTAGAAAGGATGAGTAAGTGAACCGAACCACATTCGGTGGCCGGGTGTCCCTTTCTCTCCCGACCAGCGGGAGGGGACATGGGTGGGTCATTCGCCGAGGATGTGCCGGACGGCGAGGTGGCTGAACAGCATGGACGCGCCGATCGGATTGCCGCCGCCGGGGTACACCTCGCCGCTTACCGCGGCCATCGTGTTGCCCGCGGCGTAGAGGCCGGGGATCGGTTCGCCGTCGCGGCCGAGCACGCGCGCCGCGCTGTCGGTGCGCAGGCCGCCCTTGGTGCCCAGATCGGAGATGCCGAACGCCGCCGCGTGGTACGGGCCCTTGTCGATGGTCACCAGCGGCGGTTCGCCGTTGGTGACGGCCCGGTCGTAGGCCTCGTCGCCGCGCCCGAAATCGGGATCGACACCGGCGGCGACCATCGTGTTGAACCGCTCGACGGTGGCTTCCAGATTCGCCGCGGGCACGCCGATCTTCGCGGCCAGCTCGCCGAGGGTGTCGGCGGTGTGCCACAGCCCCGCCTCGACGTACTTCTCGGTCTCGACCATCGAGACGTTGGTGGCCTTGATCGGCGGCACCTCGCCTTCTTTGTCGTCGTAGATCATCCAGAACGGCAAGGTCAGCCCACGCTCGCGCATCTGCCGGATGACATCGCGACCGAGCCGGTCGTAGGGCGCCGACTCGTTGACGAAGCGATGGCCGTCCTGATCGACGAAGATCCCGCCGGTGAACCACAGCGCGAACGCCGAACGCCCATCGGGATGGGTCAGTCCGGGCGACCACCACGCCTGATCCATCAGATCGGTGTCGGCGCCAGCCTCGATGCCCGCCATGTGCGCCTTGCCTTGATTTCCCCAGGGCCCCATGGTGTCTCGTGCCTCGCCGGGCACACCGTAGTGCTTGCGCAGTTCGTCGTTCTGCTCGAAACCGCCCGCCGCGAGGATCACGCCCCGCCGCGCGCGGATCGCGAATCCGGCGCCGTCGCGTTCGACGATCGCGCCGGTCACCACGCCGTCTTCGACCACCAGTTCCACCAGCGGCGAGTCCAGGTGCAGCTGCGCGTGCGGGTAGCTGGAGATCGCCCGCAGCATCCGCCCGATCAGCGCCTGACCGCCGATGAGCAGATCCGGCAGGGGAGCGCCGAGCCGATCGGTGTCGAGGGGTCCGCGCAGCGAGTCGCGCAGCGGGCCCAGCTCGGCGGCCGGGAGCGGCGTCGGCATGATGTGGCGTTGACCGTCGAGGCGGGCCTTGGGCGCCTTACCGAAGTAGTCCGGCCACGGCAGCATCGTGAACGCGAAATGGTCGTCGGCTTCCAGGTATTCGATGAGATCGCGACCTCGCCGGACGTAGGTCTGCTGCAACTCGTCCGGGGTGCGGTCACCGACTACGGCGCGGTAGTACGTCAGCGCGTCGTCGATGGTGTCGTCGGTGCCCGCCCGCTCCAGCACCGGGTTGCACGGGAACCACACCCCGCCGCCGCCCGAATACGCCGTCGTGCCGCCGAACTTGTCGGTCGCCTCGACCACCGCGACGCTGAGTCCCTCACGCGCGGCGGTGTAAGCGCCCGCCAGGCCGCCACCCGACCCCGCGACCAGCACATCGACCTCGTCGTTCCAGTCCACCACTGTTTCCTCCTCGAATTGCGCTCGACGGTAGGCCCGGCTCCGGTGGTCGTGGGGCGGTTCTCCCGATCACCGGGAGGGCATCGATCCGCGAATGTGCCGGTCAGGGTCTCGAGTCCCCACTGGCGCCGCTGGCAACAACTCCGGAGGCCCAGGCAATATCGGGGCAAACATTCCTCGAAATTGGTCACGGTCTCGCCTACCATCGAAGGCGGCGCCAACATCGGAAGGGTTCGTACCAGAAGGGCGGGGCTCGAATTGTGTGATGAGGGTGGAGATTTGGCGTGGCCGTCGATTCGGGTGACGGCCGACTGGCGGCAGATGACGGTGGCGACCTTCGTCGTCGAAGCGCGTCTACGAGGGGAAGTGCCTGGGGAGCTACTGGATGCCGATTTCGGACTCGATGTCGGTGACGAACTCGCTGGGCTTGACTCCTAGCGCCCGGGAGAGCCGATAGAGCTGGTTGATGGTCATCGCCCGCTCGCCCGCCTCGAGGCGCTGGACCGTCTTCTTGTTCATGTTCGCGGCATCGGCCAGGGCTTCTTGGGTCATCCGGCGTCTGGCGCGCAGTCCTCGCAGCGTGGCGGCCAGGGCGAGGTTTACTCGCTTGGCTTCTTCCGCCGCGTCGACCTGAATGTTCACCAGGTCGTTGGATTTATTCATGTGTTCCATTCTGAGGACCGAATGCGGTCCTATGCAAGCGCACCACCACAGGTTCTGCGTCAGATCTGGACCAGCAAGCGACTGTTCGGGGTGTCAGAGCGACCATTTGGGGGTTAGCCTGGTGGGGGATTCACGCTGTCAGTCGAGAGGATCTCTGCGCCATGGCATTTCATTCGAACCACGCCCAGCACCTGTCAACCACGTGTACTCACTGTGCTCGACCGGTCCCCGATCGATTGACGGTGTGCGCCACATGCGGCGACGCGGTCGTGCAAGCCCTGCTCTGCTTGCCCGGTCTGCTCACCGACCTGACTATCGCCCGGTCGAGACTGGATCGCTTGCAAGCGCAACGTATCGGCGGGAAATCGGCGAATGTGCCCTTGCCGGTTCGCGCGACCGGGCGCGGAATCCGCATGCACGGCGATGGTGCGCTCGCCGAAGTCGAGAAGGTGATAGCCACCTGGGCGAATGTTCTTGCCGCGTATCTGGATGCCACTGTGCCGCTCGGGAGACCAGGGCTGATCCAGCTCGTTCACAACAATCGCGGCGATACACGCGATCGGGCCGCACTGTCACTCACCGAGGCCAGTCCACTCGAACAGACCGTAGTCTGGATGGCATGTCAGCCGATGGCGCTGCGCAGCCACCCCTCCGCCGGTCAACTCATGGCTGAGCTCTCCGGCGCCCTTGAACGGCTGAGTTCGTCGATCGATCGTCCGGTTGCGCAACGTTACGTGGGGCCATGCCCGACAGTTCTGGCCGACGGCTTGCAGTGCCGACATGACCTACGCGCCGAACGAATCGCCAAGCGGGTGCGGTGCCGGCGCTGCGATTCGTGGCACGAGGTGGAACAGATCGAGGCGATAGCGCGATCCACGGCCGAGGATCAGCTCTGGCCGCTGGCGGATCTGTTGCGCGTGTTGGACGGCGTCGGTGCACCGGTGCCGCGGTCGACTTTGTACCGCTGGGCCCGGCAACATCGACTAGAGGTTCGCGGTTGGCAGCACCACGGACCCAACGGGATTCGAACCACCAACGACAGGCTCAGTGCTGCCGACGTCGCGGTGTATCGCCTCGGTGACGTGCTCGTATTGGCTTCGGGAGGCGTCCCGAAGGCGTAGCGGGCTCTGTGTAGAAACGGGCTTGATGCTTGCGTGATCAAGCTCCCGGCGCTATCGTTGGCACCAGAAACCGCTACTGACAACCGCTGCCCAAAGCTGTTGCTAGTGGCGGTTTTTCGTGTCGCAGGTCGGCTGAAGTCGCGAACGTAGGAATGTCGGGATTTGGTTGCAGTGAGCGATGATCGGCGCTACGATTGGCACAACGGATCGCTGCTGACGACTCCACCCCAAACTAATTGTGTAACCAGCCAGACATTCCCAATATTGCTTGAGCCCAATTCCGCTACAGGGATTGGGCTTTTTCATATGTCGTGCGGAGGCACGCCACCTTCCCGCGCAGCCGAAAGTTTCCGCGAAACCTACCCACACGAGATGCCAAACGGTGGCTCGGTCTCAACAAAGGCGGGTGTTCATGTCTGACAGAGAAGTTGTTGAATCGGTACGCTTCGGCACTCATCAGCCAGCAGAGTACGTCAAAACGGCTACGGGACAGCAGGTGACGCCGGAATTCATCGACTTTCTTCAGCAAGTGCTGACCGGACAGGGTGCTGAGTCCCGCGAACCCACAGGCCTTGATCCATTGGCAAAGATCTTGGCGGACGAGCTCGCGGTTCTACACCTTCCGGAGTGGCGTAGCCCGGAAGGGCGCAAGCTTGCGGAAGCGACAGTCACCACCATCAAGCAGGCCACACGGATCGCCGAGTACCTCGTGATGCGTGGCGTACGACTGCATCCCGAGCTCGAAGAGATTCGATGGACACCGACTCCGGGCGGACAGCCGGGGGCATTCGACACCGGAATGCATGTTGTGAAGGACGACGACGGCCAATGGCCGACTCCGTCTCCGGAGGACTACTACGACCTGGCCGACATCAAGGTCGCACAATCCGACGACGGCATCTGGTACGCAACACATCCCCGCGGACTTGCCTGCGAAGCACGATCGAAAACCGAAGCCTATGCCGACCTAGCTGACCAGTTGCGGCACCGAATTGTGCAGGCTCGCGGAGAACAGTAGTATTCCGGTCCGGCTGCGGAAGATTCTCTGCTCTGAATGATCTGGAATTTCCTTCAGCACACCCCCATTCGGTGCGCTGTGCGTCCGATGTGGGGGTGCTCCTGATGGCGGTTAATCCAGATGATGGCTCGGTGCCGTCGTGGGTTGCTGAGCGTGCGGTCGCGTGGGAACGTTTGACTGCGAGTGGTGTCGCGGTCGACGAATTCGATGGTGGGGCATCGGATTCCGTGGTCGGGGGCGGGGGTGTCTATTCATACGGTGGGATGAATCCGGTATCTGCGGCTCGCATAGTCGAGCGGGTGCAGGATCGTCGTTTGATGGTGGATGAGTTCCTGTCGTCGGGAACTGTCGTTCAGCCCGTGGCGATGGTTGTTCCTCCGCGGCCGGCGCCGCCTGAGTCCGATGACGCGCAGATGGCCGGTTATGGCACGAAAGGCCCGGGTGATTCGCGGAATATTGATCCCGGGATCGTGGCTCCGCCCACCGATGAGCAGTACGGCGCTCCGGGCGATATCGCCCCGAGTCGTCCTTCGGTTCCGATGGAGGCGGGGCCGGATCTGGATTATCTGCTGTATCAGGAGCAGCAGGACCCGGGTGGTGGCGCCTCGGGTGGAGGTCCGCAAGCCGCGCCCGGTCCCGGTGGCGGGAACGGCGCGGGTGGTTCTGGGCAGGGTGGTCCGCCGCCGAGTGATCGGTGGATCGAGAATCCTCCTGGTCATGATGTGGAGTGGGATGGAGATCATCCTCGCTGGGAGGACGGCAAGGACGTCTATATCTGGGTCGATCCAGACGGTCGGTGGCATTACTATTACCCGGTCCCGGTTCCGGGCACCGCCGATGATGCGCCAGGGGATCTGCAGCATGCGAACCCGCAACCCCAGCAGGCGACACCTGGTGATCGTGTCGATGGTTCCGAGGGCGGGCAGTCTGCACCGCCGGTAGATGCTGATCTCCTCCCGGTGGCGCCGAGCGATCCCGGTACTGCTCCGGCTGCGCCGGAACAGCCGGTGCCTGATGAGTTTGGGCCGCCGCAGGATTCGGCGCCGCATACGTTGCCGGAACCACGGCCGCAAGAGGCTGACCAGCCGCCGCCGGTCGAAGCGGATCGGCCGCCGGCGAATGCCGAGTCGAAGGAATCGGGGGTCGGTGAGCCGTCGTTCGTGGAGAGCCTGATTCCGGTCTATGGGTCAGCGAAGGCGGCGATCCACAACTTCCAGAACGGTCAGTGGGGTTGGGGGATCGTCAACTCGTTGTTGGCGGTCAGTGATCTGTTCTTGGTGAAGAGCATCTTCACTGTTGGTGGGAAGGTGATCCTGAAGCTTGCCGAGATGGTGGTGAAGGATCCCGCCGCAATCGGCAAAGCCATTGTGGGCCTGGCTGACTCGGTCGGCGGTGCTGTTGGCAAGGCAGCCGAGGGCGTCGGCAAGGCAGTCGATGGTGCGGTTGCCAAGGGCAAGGAAATCCTGGGAGGGCTGTTCGGGAAAGGAAAGAGGAAACCGCCCGAAGCTCCTAAGCTACAAGATCCGGCCTTTGATCATGACTCCCTTGGTCGCGACTTCAAGTCTGGTGTGCACGATCCCAAGAGTGAGTTCCTGCCAAAGGAGCGCGATATCGCGGATCGTTTAGAGGCTGAAGGTTGGCGAATTGATCAGCGTCCAGTCAAACCGGATGTTAAGAACCCGGATGCAATGATTCGAAAAGGACCAGATGATCCGGGTATGATCGTCGACTTCAAGACGTTGGATAGCGGCAGCAACAACGCGCTCAAGAAGAATATGACGGACACTGACCAGCTCGGCCCTAATGATGGATTGGTCGTTGATGGGAGGAAGGTCGGAACGACGCGAGAGGAAGCGCAGCGGGCTTACGCCAGGGCTAAAGGGCAACCGGGTGGACGCCTGCCAAGCACGCTCCATGTTATCCTGGGGGATGGGTCAATCATAACCTTTGGAAAGTAGGTTGACATGTCGGACAGCGAATTGGTCTTCTTCTATACTGACAATTCTCCGGAACTTGAGGCGGAGATTGTGGGCGAACTCCTTGGTGGTTATGCGGGAAAGGTGGAGGATGGGGCCCGAGTGCGGGTTTGGTTCGCGCCGGATCCCAAATTTGGCGAGGTTTTTGGAGATTTCTTCCGTAATTCTTATTCATATCCAGATGATGTCGAGGCAACCCCTGAAGCGATCGACGCATACAGTGTGGTATTAGGGGTCAGATGTACCGAGAGGCGCGCACAGAAGGAGTGTGGGCGGCAAGTATTCGATTCAGTGAATATGGCGCGACCGGATGTTCCATTGATACTAACCAATGGTCTAGATCTTCTTGTGGCCGCATACCTTCCCGGTCGTGGAATTCGCGACTTTTCCGAAGGCGTCACCGTGTACTCCGACTACGAGCGGGTTTGGCGCCCTTGGGTGGTTTCTCGTAAGGACTGATCTCAATGATAAGCCGCCGTCGCAAGGCGATCGGTGGTTGGGCATGGCCAAATAGAGGGCCGACCGTGGGCTACGAAGTATTTCGCTGATGTTCCGAATGGACGGTGTACCCTCCGTGGAGGGTCATATCCTCCAAAATGCCGAAGGCGGACTCGATATCGAAATGAAGCAAGCATTGATTCATATCAATGCAGATGGTTCGACTGATGATATTGAAGAAAAATGGCACCGTCGTGTATTAGCGAAAAGGGCGTGTCGTTGAGTAACTACACAAAAGAAGTTGAAACTGAGATTCGTAGCTATTTTGAAGAGCCGATATCGGTGACTATTCGAGAGTTTCCCTCGGGAGTGATAATGGTTGATTTGCTATCTGGTGAGCATTTCGGCATGATCGAGGGGGCATTCAAATGGAACGAATGGGGAGTGTCTGTGTATTTCGAGTAGGGATTTTGTTCCGGTTATGACCACGTCTTCGCGACACTTCGGGAGGCGTTGATCTTTGCGCAACGGTTAATGAGAACGGCGATCGACGGAGCGGAATGATCGGCACCCGACCTGGAGGCGGCGATCTGCTCTTGCGGAGGCTGTTGACCAGTTTTAGCGGTTGACGAACTCAATTCCAGCCCTGTGCAACGCGTCGAATCATGAGAATCTGAGGGTTAGTCAAAGGGTTTCTTATGCCGTCCTTGGTCGTGCGCGATCAAGTCGATAGAAGCGGCGCCAACGGGCGATATAGAGCCGAGGTTGACTCGCTACTCGACGCTCGGAGGCTGGTCGTCGTCTGCGGAGCATTTCGCTGACTATTGGTGTCACTAAATTTTCATCTGTGAATATTAGCGAAGGAGAAGGCGATGCTCGAAAGAATAGTTTTCGCGGATGTCGAGAGAAGTCTTGTCGATCATTTGACGGTCGAGTTGGCTGCCGCTTCCGATCCAGCGAAAGTCGTTACGCAGGTTCCTGATCCGGCTCCGCCTCGGATGGTTCGGGTTGTTCGAGACGATCGGGAACGTCGCCAGGACAAGGAAGACCGTTTTGGGCGGCGCGGCACGAGATTGATCCTCGATCGTCCACGAGTGCGCTTCGAGTGCAGCGACGCCGCAGGTACCGCCGCCGAGCTTCTCGCTGTCGTGCGCTCGATTCTGACGGCGGCCGCGCCCGGTTACATCGGCCCGGTGTGGTGCGACCACATCGACGACGCCGGCGTGGAGAACGAATCCGATCCGGCGACAGCGGCACCGAGGTATGTGCTGCTCGCCGACCTGTATGTGCGAGGCACCGTCCTTGCATGACTCCCTAACGGGAGCAGCATAACTGAATACTCGAAATTCCCCCGGGCCTGCGCAAACACCCCGAAGGGAATATTCACATGGCTCTGCCAACCAGCAAGTACATCGGTGCGGGCACTCCCAATATCGCCGTGACCGGCGGCGTCTTGTCCGGTCCGCTCGGCACACTGCTGCCAGCCTCGGCATCGACGACCATCGATCCAGGGTTCACAGCGCTGGGGTATGTCTCCGAAGACGGCATCGAGTCCAAGGGGGAACGGCGAGTCCAGTCGGTGAAGGACTGGAACGCCGACATCATCGCCCAGTTGCAGACCGAGCACTCCGTACGATTCGGCCTCACCCTCTACGCGGTGTGGGACAAGGACGTTCTCGGTGAGGTTTTCGGACACGAGAACCTCACCATCACCGCGCCGACGGCATCCACCGGGACACTCGTCACCGTCGAAGAGACCGGTTCGGTCCTCCCACACCGGTCATGGGTATTCGACATGAAGACCGAGGAGAAGAAGCTGCGGATCGTGTTGCCCAACGCCAAGATCTCCTCGATCACCGAGAACAAGTTCGTCGCCCGGGATCTCGTCGGCTTCACAGTGACCGTCGAGGCGTTCAAAGACGACGTCGGCGTGAAGGCCTACCGCTACCTCGACGACGGCATCCCGGCCGCTTGATAAGCCCCCAGTCGGCGGCGGGTCCACCCTATTGCGCAGGCCCGCCCGCCGCCGCTGGGCCCCATCTTTGAGGTCCAAACCTGTTCCATCTCTCTGAAAGGGTCTGTGCAGCATGACTATTCCGAAAACGCCGACGAGGCTCGGCGAGCAGATCAGTATCAAGGACGACTTCATCTACCGGGTCGGTGGGGTGGACGTTCAGCTACCGTCGCTGTCCTACCTCAAGCCCGGGTTGGTTCGACGAATCCGCCGGATGGGTGAGGTCGACGCGATGTATACATTGCTCGAGTTGTCGCTGTCGGCGGAAGCTCTTGCGGCGGTGGATGACATGGATCCCGACGAGTACCGGACTTTACTCGAAGCGTGGCGCGTCCATTCAGGGGTCAGCCTGGGGGAATCCTGAGCCTCGATGCTCTGGTCGAAGAGCATGGCGAGGCAATCGAGTACGACATTATCGCCCACGGACTACGGCTGCGCCACCTGGGATCCGACGTTCTCAGCTGGCGGGACCTCAGGGCGATCATCAAGTGGCTGCCCAGCGGCTCCGCGTTGTCGCGTGCGCTGGACCCGAGCGGACAGCATTGGCAACTGAACCAGCACCTACTCGCGGACATGGTGGACTCGCTGCGGTGGCTGGTGTGGGCGAAAACCGAGGACGCTCGACACGGACGCGGACGACCAGATCCCGTCCCCCGACCAGGAGTGAAATCCGGTCGCGAGAGGATCGGGACCGCCGTGAGTATCGATCGGATGAATGAATTTCTCGATTGGAGCGGATAGTGGCAGACGACATGGATGCCGGCCGCGAGCGGCTGGCAGCGATGAGCTGGCCAGAACTTCTGGCGGCGATGAACAACGGGCGCCTCGATTCCGGTCTGGTCGGTCCACCGACCAGCGGAACACCATGGCAGGGACCAGAATCGGATCCGGCGGCAACGGGCGCCCCCGAGGCGTGGTCGCTACCGAACTCGATTGTTGACCAGTCGTTCGGCACGGCAGTCTTGGTGGCGGCATTTCGCGATGCGCTCGATGTACTCGGCCAGGTCGCCGGCGTATTGAACCTGGTCGGCAACGCTGCACTGAATGTCGGCGACCAGGCGGGAGTCGGGTTAAGCTCGGCCCTCACCTCGGGCACGGGTCAGCAAAGCTCGGGCTCGCTCGGTGCCTTACCGGCAGCTGCGGCGGCATCATCGAGCACCGCGGGTCTGTTCAAAAATGCGCTGCTGGGATACACCGGCAGTGGATCGGGCCCGACGTCGCCTGCGAGAACGCTCGAACTGCCAGGTGTCGTTGGCGGTGAGGATTTGGCGAGCAGCGTCACAACGGCAGGTGGTGCGTTGGGGCGCGATATCGGCGCGGCTATCGGACCAGTACTAGGTCCTGCTGGTGGATCCGGACCTGACCTCGGCGAGAAGATGGGTGTCCTCGCTGGTTCCTGGTTGGGCGGGATCGCTACGTCCTTCGGTGGTCCCGGTTCCGTGGGTCCGGATTTCGGATCGATGCGCGGGGCCGGTCTTCTCGGCGGTATCAATGGCGGCATTGCGGGACTGGCGCAGAAGGCGGGCGGTGATATCGGGACCGCACTGGGAGCTGCGTTGGCGCCCGCGTTGGGACCAGCGGGACCGCTCGCGCCGATCGTGGGGTCGCTGTTGGGGTCGCAGGCGGCCCAGATCGTGATGAAGCCGATCGAACAGGCCGTCGACTACGCCGGTCAAACAGCGAAAGAAGTGATCGGAAGCGGTTTCGGGTTGGTCGATCTGGCCAACAGCCCCGGCGGGCGGACCGCGCGAGGCGATATCTACAACTTCAACGGAATGGACCCGAAGAGTGCCGCGATTGCGGTCGAACGGGTGCGTCGACGCCGTGTGCTGGCACAGCAACGCGGGGGAGGGCTCGGTCGATAATGCACCAACTTCTGGAAAGACACGCGACGAAACTTGTTGTGTGGGACGTGAACGGGCGAGTCTGGCATCTGTCCGGAGCGAACGCCGGGCGTGAAGGCGTTCGGTTGTCGAATCAGTCCGGGCACATGTTCGCGCCGACACAGCTGCTGATTTCCGAAGGTGCCAGGCAGGATGGCGCGACTTTCCTGCGGTCCGTCCGGTCGAAGAAGGACTGGGACTTCCTGGTACTCATCTCCGCGAAAGACGGCTGCTCCGAACCGATCCGAGACTTCCACGCCGTACACGACGCGTGGTTCCGGGGCTGGTCCACCGACCTACCGGTAACAGTCGGATACTTCACCCGCCATCAAGGCTGGCGATTTCAGCAGGCGCAGCTCGAGTCCGCACCTCAGCCGATCGGTGACGTCGATCCGGCACTCAACGCTCGCATCGCCTACAAGATGTCGGCGACGGCGATGGATCCGCTGGAGCACCAGTTCGACGAAATCGCGGTGTGGAACAACACGTCCGGCTCCGGACAAGGGATAGTGCGCGCCCGGAACGCGGCGGATCAGCCTGCCTGGCCGCGGTACACCATGAACGGTCCAGGTCGCTGGTCGATCCAAGACCTGACCACAGCAGAGCCGCCACGGCTGGTGCAGACACCCGTGCTGCAGGAGGGCGAGACACTGCGGATCGACACACATCCGCGGCGCCGAACAGCTCGCGTGTACTCGTCGGCAGATCCTGTCGGTCGCAATGTGTGGGCACAACTGGCCGGGCGGCGCTGGTTGGCGCCGCTGCCACGGTGGAGCTCCACCGACATCACCGTGCTGGTCGATGCAGGCACAGCGCAGTCGAGCATTATCGTCGCGGTCACGCCTCGATCATCGAGGCCGTTTTGATGAGCGCGCCTGGATGGGACCCGGACACCGAATCTCGGCGGATGGACGTGGCGACTCAGACAGAGCACGCACAGGTTCGTGACCAGGACATCTTGGTTCGGTACTGGGACAAGAACATGGTTGAGGTCGGGGAGGAACACAGCTACCTGTCGTTGGAGTTCACCTACCCGCGCAACGCAGCCGGCGGGCTCAAGATGATCTGCCCGAAGGACATGGTCCACTTCGACCATCTGTTCAACAATCCCGATGCTGAAGACGCGACGATCCCGATCACGGTGAACACCAAGAGTTTCCGCTGGGACGGTTACATCACCAAGGCATCGATTGTGCGCGACGAGAACGGTGTCGAGACCGTCGACATCGAGGCCATCCACTGCTGGAACCACATCGCAACGATCTGTTGCTGGGCAAATCCTTTCGCGCCCATCCTCGTCCAGTTCCCGCGACACATGATCCTGCTCGGGCCGGTCCGCACCCTGATCACCACATACCTGACCGCGAATCTGATCCGGCTACAAGGACTGGGTGCCGGATCGTTGGACGACCCATCGCGCGACTGGCGCAATATCGGGAACTCACTGTTCCCGATCGCGGTGGTACCGGTGAATCCGCTGACCGACACCAGCCGATGGAGCGCCGCGTCGGCGCGATTCGACATGGCAGACAAACTCTTCCAACCCATGCTGGACGACTCCGGCGTCATCCTCACTGCTCGGTTCTTCCTAGCGGGCGAAGACCAACAGCCGGCACCGGACTGGTTCTACCTGGACCGGCCGACGGTCGTTCTCGAGACTGTGGACAAGTCCGGCGTCACCGGCCCCACCGGCACCTTGCTGGATGGAATCCATTCCTGGATAGAAGAATTCGCCGACGACGGAACCACACCTATTCGGTATCCGAACTTCGATTCAACCTCCGAATATGAGGCGATCTACGGCCAACCGGGCAGATTCGGCACCCACCGGAACTTCCCGTGGGTGTGGTACTTCGAAGGGGAATACTCCGGGATCGGGCCGTCAGAGGTGGCGCTGCACAAACCAACGGCCACCGACATCATCGTCGGCGGCAGGTCGCCAGGCTGGGTGAATGCCGGCATCAACATCGTCATCAAGGACCTGCTGTCGCTGATCGGGCTGGGATCGCTCTACCAAGGTCAGCTCAACGACGTCTTTCTGGCGTGGATGGTCTACCGGGACACAAACCGTGTCCGGCGCGCCGGACCGTATGCCTTTCGAGAGCTGTACATCACCGGCAGCGACAAAGCGTTCAATCTCGACGGTCTGGTTGCTGCCAGGCAGGGGCTGCATGTCACCCGGGGCTACACGAGTCACAAGGTGACCGTCGAAGACCACGCCCCGTACACGTTGGGCAAAGACTACGAGCTGGGTGACCAGATCGGGTTCGTCCTCGGCGGATACGTATTCACCGACTACGTCACCGAACTGACCTTCATCGACAACCGCCAAACAGCCGCCCAGTGGGAGATCACGGTCGGCGACGGCACCGATGAAGAGGACTCGATCGTCAAGGCGTGGCAGCGGCTGGCCCGCGTAGCGCACTCGATCAAAGATCTGTCGACCGACGTGGGCGCGGACCTCGATCTGCTGATCTTCTAGCCGAATCCCGAGAGGAGAATTCTATGGCGGACATCAGTTTTCCCGCACGGGTGGCTGTGGACCGAGAGTCCGATGTCGACGGACTACCCATACTCACTGCGCATGTGACGGTCTCGGAGGAAGTGGCCGGTTTGGCTCTGCCCTCTGGTCCGCGCGGTGAGCGGGGGCAACGCGGCCGACCCCACACCACATTCGAGAAGATGGGCGAGATACCCGACGTCGCGGCACGGCCCCCTGGCCTCGGCTTGCTGGACCGAGGACGGTGGTGGCATCGGCTGGACGACAACGGGATGGACGTCTGGACCGGCACTGAGTGGAAGCACTCGGCCGGGGCCGTCGGCCCACATGGCCCGGTCGCCGACGCCAACACGATCACCAGCATCCGCACGGTGTACAGCGAGAACTTGACCACCGCAGCGGTTGATTTCATCGGCGCGGGTGCCGAACAGCAGCTCGAAGTGACAGTGCCCGCGGGCCTTCAAGGGCCCAAAGGGCTCCCGGGCACGTCCGGCGCAATTTCGGAGTCACCCGACTTCGACACTGCATCGGGTCCATCGCACGGCGGTGTTTTCGGATTTTCCCGTGCCGGCGGCAAATTCCGTGCCATGCCCGCCCCGATGGGAGCCGGTCCTTGGTCATGGGTCGAGGGCGACTTCGCCGCAGACCAGGAGTCCACGGCCGCTCAGATCATCGCGGCGACGTTCACGATTCCCCCTCAGCCATTCATTTGGCGACCTGTTGTGCAGGGACACCTGTCGACCTTCTCCGCGAACAGCGGTTCTCAGTACTCCCAGGCGGTCGTGAGGATGCACCACTCACAGGGACAGGTTGTCGCGAGTGCGGTCGGATCGGCAGGGGTCTACCTCTACATGCCGATCGTGTCGACCTTTCGCGACGAGCAATCCACGGTCACGCTGTCGCCCACCTCGACCTACGCGACGATCCCGGCTGGCCAATCGGTGGACCTGCTGGTGGCAGTCGAGCGGGTCGGAAACGGGACCGCGACGATCGGCTACAAGCGGGCGCGGGCATCGCTGGTCGTCTACGCCCAGCCCATCTGATGGAGGTGACATGTCCACTGTAGGAAAGTATTTCGACACGGCGCTAATTCGGGGAATCGATGAAGGTGTCGGCGCCACCGGTGTCGTCCAGTCTCTACATGCCACCCCAGCCGACGGCTCGCTCGAATTGATGACCGGCATACCGGGCACTGCCGGCCTGCCGGGAGAACCAGGCCGGGCGTTTCGCTGGGAAGGCGATATCGCCGATCAATCCGCGCTGTCGGCGCTGTCTGCCGGACTGGGCCCAGGACAGGCCGGCAAGGCCTGGCGAGTGTTGTCGGCGAACACGTTGGTGTACTGGAACGGCTCGAGTTTCGATACGTTCACCGACGCGTTCGGTGCCGCTGGACCCGATGGTGGACCCTGCACTGTTCGCCTCGGCAACGTCGAGACCGGACCGGTCGGTTCCGAGCTGCAGGCGACGATCACCGGCGTGCCACCTGATCTCATTCTCGACCTGACAGTGCCCCGAGGAGTGAAGGGCCGAAAAGGTGAACCAGGCGGTCCCGGGCCGATCCGCGAAGCGCCCGACTACCTCGACCTACCACTGGTCGAGGGAGCGGTGCCGGTGTGGGACCAGACAGTCAACAAATGGACCTCGCGACCGTATCCAGGGTTGCGGGGACCATGGTCGATCATGGAGGGCCGTGCCTGGGACGGTGGCGCTGGATTCTCAGCTTCGCAAGCGAACATCGGAACATCGCCGAATACGGTTGCCAGGCTGACTATTCCAGCGCAGGACACGGATTGGTCGCCGATTGTTGCCGGCGGCGTTCTCGTGCAAACCACCGAAGGCGCTACGACCTATGTCACGCGTATCGACGCCGAGGTCCGGATCGGATCTGACAGCGGGCAGATCGTCGCGCAGGGGTCCGGTCTGCCCGCGGGGATCGACGGACACTGTGATCTGATGCCCTACTTCGGAACCCGGTGCACACCAACCGATTCGGTGGGCGTCATACCTGCCGGCCAGGCCGCGGTGCTGGTAGTCGTCCTCAGACGCAACGCGGGCAGCTCGAACTACAACTACTACCTGCCCGGCGCTCAGATCAGCTGCTGGGCTCGGCCGGTTGATCTGCCGAACGCGCCCGCGCTCGACCCGGCGCTGATCATCACCGCAGGGACAGAGGAGCCACAATGACCGATCCTCGACCACCCGCGTTCACCGCCGACATCCTGGTCACGATGCGTGGCGTCGGCGACTCGATCGGCCTCCCGTACACGGTCAACCCGATGGAACTGGTCGATCGCGAGGCACTCGTCGAATTGCGGGAGGGCCCAGCGGGTCCCCCCGGCGAAGAAGGCGAAGCGGCATGGCCATGGCTGTGGCAGGGCGACATCGCCGATCCCGCCGCCTTGCGGGCACTCGGCCTCACCACCTCCGATGCCCGCAAAGCCTGGCGAGTGGTCGCGGAAGACGCCGTCTACGTCTGGACCGGACTCGAATTCATCGGCTTCGCCAACGCGTTCGCAAACCCGGGACACAAAGGACCGCCGAACCGGTTGACCGGATCTGGGGTCGCCGGTCCGACGAGCTCGTCGGCCGCCGCACAAGTCACCGGTGCCGCACCCGGACAACGAGTGGAAATCACCTTCCCTCGGGGGGAAACTGGTGATCCCGGTGACCTCGGTGTGGCCGGTCGGATCCAGGATGCTGCGGACGTTCTCGTCGACTCGACACGCCCACTCGGCCAGGACTACGTGCTCGCCTGGGACGCTGCACTCGACAAGTTCGTACCTCGCCCAGGTCCTCGTCTTGCCGGTCCATGGGCTATCGGGCAGGGGCAGATGGTCGGAGGCTCGCATCTGAGCGATCAGGTCAAAGTGCTGGCGTCCATGACGATTCCAGGTCAGCCGATGTCGTGGCGGCCGCTCGTGTCCGGTTATCTCGCGGTCACCACGGAGGGCGCGCGGGGCGAATCCAAATGCAATATCGAGGTTCGTATCGACGGCGTCGACGGTGAACTGGTCGCACGTGGTCACGGCACCACCATTCCCGGAATCGGCAGCGGCCTGGTCGCCTCGGAGTTCCAGTACCCGATCAGCCCCGATTCGACAGTCGGTGTCGTGCCAGCGAATCGGACGATCGTGTTGTACATCCTGGTGCGGCGAATCGTCGGCACCGCGCGGTACACGGTCGCCACCAACAACGCCCAGATCATCGTGCGCGCGCAGCCCGTCTAATCGCGCGATTGCTTGTCGAAAGGTATGGATCCATGGCCGATCTGCCCCCACTCGAGTACGGAAAAGTCGTCGGGCGTTTCCTCGCCAACACGATAGACGGGCCCGACATCGACGACCTACCCGAATTCTCACCGTTGAGCGGGACCGTCACCTTCACCGCCGATGCGCCCAAGGTCCTCGTCGCTGGTGCGCAACCTCATCCGGCAACCTATGTGCAGCTGCCCAAACATTACGAATGCCAGCTCGACGAGTTCGGATATCTCACCTGGCGGGGCCGTCGCGGTGTGCGGTTGGTCGCACCGAACGCCGATACGAACCCGAGCGACTGGACATGGCGGGTCTCGTTCGAACTCGACTACGACGGCGATCGAATCCAGCTGGCACCATACAATTTTCACGTCCCAGCCTACGTACCAGGCCCTGACCCGAATGATCCTGATGTCGGGTCAGCGGGGCTGATCGACCTGACGCTGGTGTCGCCGGTGCCGGCGTCGGCAGGCAACGCCGTCGTTGTCGGTCCTCGCGGCGAAGGTTTGCGCATCGACGGACAGGTCGAGACCTATACGCAGTTGCCGGTGACACCGACCGAAGGCTTCCAGTATATCGTGAAAGCTGATGGGCTGCTTTACATCTACCATGGCGCAGCCGGTGGTTGGACACCCGACGGGCAGGGCATCGTGATCCGCGGCGCAACGGACTGGGCCGGGATCGGCGACAAACCGGCAACCTTTCCTCCAACCATCGGGTCTACCCCGTCCACCGCCGTGGCAGGCAACGATCCGCGGCTCAGCGACGCTCGAACACCAACTCCACACACCCATCCGGCCGTGCAGATCGCAGACTCGACCGCAGTAGGCCGATCGGTACTCACCGCAGCCGACACCGAGGCGGCCCGCACGGCGATCGCGACGATCGCCGACACCGACCCACGGTTGGTCGACGCCAGACCACCTACCGCCGCCGGGCAGGCCTACGACATCGCGTACAAGTCACACTCCGGCACCCGTGCGGCAGGTCCCGGAAATGTGGTTCCCGAAGGTCTGCGCATCGAACGTGCCATCACCGTCACATCGATCACCTATCGCGGCGAAACGGCAGGCACCGGAAATTTGGTGGTGGAACTTCGCCGGAACGGGACGGTGATTGCGGGTACTGCCGCGACGATCACCGCCGCAAACCATGCCACTGACACCACCATCGCCGGAACGTGGGTCCTCGCGGTCGGGGATCGGCTCACGGTGGTCATCGCGACACCGGACAATCCGGCCGGCCGAGGTCTGCAAGCGAGCCTGAGAGGGGTGACGAGCTGATGCCATTGGTTGTCGTCAGTGCGCTGTGGACGGGAATCGACGTGACCGACACGTTCGATCGCTCGGCCGTCGGACCGAACTGGATCGCCTGGACCGGCCACAGCCTGTCGAAGGGATTGCCGTCCATTCGTCAGGCTATCGCCCAACCGCCGCAGGGCGGGCTATCGTCATCGGCCGGTCTGTACGGCGGTATATGGGTGGATCCATTCACGTTCGACGCACAAGAAGTTCGGTTCACCATCGCCAGGGGTACCGATGAGCACTACCCGCAGATCGGCATGTTCGCCTTCCTGCGATGCTCGGAGGACAGTCGTCGCTACGTCGCGTTCGTGGTTGCGGACGGAGCAGTGATGATTTCCCGCGACGGAAGTACACCAGTCGTGGATCCGGTCGTTACCCCGACGCCTGCCGGGACCACGTTCGTCTGCCGCGCGGTCGGGCACCGGTACACGATGAGTGTGGTTGCGGGGGAGGGCGAGACGCTACTGGTGGAGTGGATCGATCTAGCGGGTGACGTTCCGGTCGGCTCGGAATCCCGGCGGTGGGGGGTCGCTGTCAACAAACAGACCTACGGGATCAGCGGGTTTCGATTCTCGTGGTGTGTCGATGAAATCAGGGCTCGGGACCTCTGAACCAGGGTGTTGCCGCTCACGTCCGATGGTCGGTGCTGTCGTCGGTCGGCACTGGCGCGCGAGCCCCTGTGTGTCTGTGACCACCTGGTAGTCCGTTTGGCCTCAGTGTGCCGGTCAGCGGGAAGGGGACCTGCTCGAACGGCGTGCGCGTCCATAGCGTCGCGGCAGAGAAACCGGTCTCCATCGAAAGGTAGGCACTGTGAACCCCGAGACCCCATCGGCACCAGCGAAAGGCCCGGCCGACGTCGACGTGGTCGTCGTCGGTGCGGGCATCGCCGGCCTCTACGCGCTGCACCGCTTCCGCGGCAGCGGCCTCACCGTGCGGGTGTTCGAAGCCGGCGACGGCGTGGGCGGCGTCTGGTACTGGAACCGGTACCCGGGCGCGCGCTGCGATGTCGAGAGCGTGGACTACTCGTACTCCTTCGACGACGCGCTGCAACAGGAATGGGACTGGAGCGAGAAATACGCCACCCAGCCCGAGATCCTGGCCTACCTCGAGCACGTCGCCGATCGCTACGACCTGCGTCGCGACATCGAATTCAATACTCGTGTCACCGATATCGTGCTCGACGAGCAGACCCTGCGCTGGCAGGTCGGCACCGGCACCGGCCGCGCGGTCTCGGCGCGGTTCGTCGTGCTGGCCACCGGCCCGCTGTCGAACGCGAACACCCCGGCCATCGACGGTCTCGGCACCTTCGCCGGGCAGATCCTGCACACCTCGCACTGGCCGCACGAGGGGGTCGATCTCACCGGCCGCCGGGTCGGCGTGATCGGCACCGGATCCTCCGGCATCCAGACGATCCCGTGCGTTGCCGAACAGGCCGAGCAGCTACACGTGTTCCAGCGCACCGCCAATTTCAGTGTGCCCGCGGGCAATACGCCACTGACCGAACAGGACCGAGCGGCGCAGAAGGCGAACTATCCCGAGCGCAGGCGGCTGTCGATGGCCAGCGGTGGTGGTTCGCCGCACCAGGCACATCCGGATTCCGCGGTCGCGGTGAGTGAGCGGGAACGCCGGGATGCCTACGAGAAGCGCTGGGCGCTGGGCGGTGTGCTGTTCAGCAAGACCTTCCCCGACCAGCTCACGACCCTCGCCGCCAATGACACCGCCCGCGAATTCTGGGAGGAGAAGGTGCGGGCCGTGATCGAGGACCCGCGCGTCGCCGATCTGCTCGTTCCGCACGACCACCCCATCGGCACCAAACGGATCTGCACCGACACGAACTACTACCAGACCTTCAACCGCGACAATGTCGACCTCGTCGACCTGAAGGCGACACCGATCACCCGCATCGATGCCGAGGGCGTACACACCACCGACGCGCACTACCCCCTCGATACCCTCGTGCTCGCGACCGGATTCGACGCGATGACCGGCTCGGTGTCGCGGATGAACATCGTCGGCCGGGGCGGTGAGACGCTCAACCAGGCGTGGCGGGAAGGGCCGAAAACCTATCTGGGACTGGGGATGACAGGTTTTCCGAACCTGTTCAACCTTACCGGTCCCGGCAGTCCGTCGGTGCTGGCCAATATGGTGCTGCACTCGGAACTGCACGTCGACTGGGTGGCCGAGGCCATCGGCTTCCTCGACGACAGAGCAGCGGTGGCGCTCGAGGCACGGCCGGACGCGGTGTCGGAGTGGGTGCGCGAATGCGTCAACCGAGCCGCGGGAACGTTGATGACACAGGCGAATTCGTGGTATCTGGGCGCGAACATCGAGGGCAGGCCGCGGGTGTTCATGCCCTTCGTCGGCGGGTTCGGTGCTTACGGTGAGATCATCGCCGAGGTCGCGGCCGCCGGGTACAAGGGCTTCGACGTCATCGAGGCATGAGAAGACGACGACGGGGTGGTCCGCAGTGGGCCACCCCGTCGTCGGATCAGGCCGTGAAGCCGCCGAACCCGCCCTTGTAGAACAGCAGCGGCTCGGCGCCCTCGGTGGCCCGCAGGTCACCGATGCGGGCGAGCACCACGGTGTGGTCGCCCGCATCGTGCTCGAGCTCCACCGTCACCTCGATCTGGGCCAGCGCCCCGGCCAGCGCGGGCGCGCCGTTGCCCGCCCTGTCCCACTCGACACCGGCGAACTTGTCGGCACCGCTCACCGCGAACTGGCGGCACAGCGCACTCTGCTCCTGCGCCAGGATGTTGATGCACAGGGCGCCCGCCGCGCGCAGCAGCGGCCAGCTCGTCGAGCTCTTGGCCGGGCAGAACGACACATACGGCGGATCCAGCGACACCGACACCACCGACTGACAGGTGAAACCGAGCGGTCGCGTCCCGTCGTGGGCGGCGATCACCGCGACACCGGTCGCGAAGTGGCCGAGCACTCTGCGCAAGTCCGCGGGGGCTGGGATACCTGCGTCGACGACGACGTTGTCCGCATTCATAGATGTCCTTCCGAACGGAATTCGATACCGCCCAGAATCCGGGAAGAGGGGGGAGCGGCTCAAGACCGCCTCCCGGTCAGTGGTTGTCGAGGGGCGAATTCCGGCAAGACCGATTGCTAGCATGCTGCGATGGCGACCAGCGACTCCGACGTGCCCAATCTGCCGCCGACCAGTTGGGCGGTGCTCGCCATGCTCTCCTTCGAGGAGGAGATCTCGGGCTACGACCTGAAGAAGTGGGCGGACTGGAGTCTGCGCTACATCTACTGGACCCCGTCCTACAGCCAGATCTACGCCGAACTGAAGAAGCTCGAGCAGTACGGCTTCGCGACTTCGCGCCTCGACCCCGACAATGCGATGCGCGCCAGGCGGCTCTACCAGATCACCACGGACGGGCGGGCGGCGGTGACCACGTGGTGGAACAAGGCCCCGGTGGATCCGTCGGTGCTCAAACACCATGTGCTGGTGCGGGTCATGTTCGGACACCTCGGTTCCCCTGATCGCCTCAAGCAGATCCTGCGCGACCACATCGCCGACGTCGACGAGCTCGCGCAACGCGCCGCGGTCGACGCAGAAGCGGCGAAATCCGAGCCGGGCTGGGCTTATTCGCAGCTCGTGCTGCAATGGTCCCAGCGTCACTACGCCACCGAACGCGACCTCGCCCAGCAGCTGATCGACGACATCGATAGCGCAGCCACCGTACTGGCAGGCGCCGAGCACGACGACCGCGCCGAGTACCCCCATCCGACGCCGGGGCGCTGGCGCGAGATCGAGCAGCGCGTGCGCGAAGAAGAGGGTGTGCCGGACGGCCCGGCCGACTAGTTCCGCCCAGGCCGTCGGCAATCATGCTGTCGCGCAGTCTGTTCCGTAGATGAGGCCCGGGAACGAACTTCTCTACGCCGGACCGAGCACGTCGCGCACCATCGCCCAGATCTGCGTTCGCGCGGCAGCGGTGGCGGACAGCGACGGGATGCTGAGGAATCCGTGGAACAGCCCGGTGTAGCGGCGATGCCGGACCGCGACACCGTCGCCTGTCAGCCGCTGGGCGTAGGCGTCCCCGGCCGAGCACGGCGGGTCCAGTTCGGCGGTGATCACCACCGCGGGCGGTAGACCGGCGAGCGAGTCCGCCCTGGTCGGCACCAGACGCACGTCGTCGGTGCCGTTGGGGGCGTAGTTCTGCCAGTACCACCGCATGGCGCTGGTCGTGTTGTAGTGGCCGGTGCCGAACCGCCGGTAGGACTCGGTCTCGAAATCGTCGTCGATCACCGGATAGATCAGGATCTGCGCGGCGACTCGCGGACCGCCATCGTCCCTGGCCGCGATGGCCACGGTGGCCGCGAGATTGCCGCCCGCGCTGTCACCGGCCAGCGCGATCCTCGACGGATCACCGCCGTAGACACCGGCGTTCGCCGCGGCCCACCGCAGCGCCGCGAGCATGTCGTCATGGGCCGCGGGGCCGGGATGCTCCGGCGCGAGCCGATAGTCGACCGAGATCACCACCGCGCCGACCCCCGCCGCCATCGAGCGGCATAACTCGTCGTGGCTGTCGAGATCGCAGAAGACGAAACCGCCGCCGTGCGCGAACACGATCACCGGCAGCGCGCCGCCGTCGTGCTCGGGCCCGAACACGCGCAGCGGCAGCGGGCCGCCGGGTCCGTCGATCGTGATGTCGCGCGCTACCCGCATCTTGGGAAGTCGTTGCAGCGGAGCGCGTCTGGCGCGGATCGCCGCACGCACGTCGGCCGCTGCCATCGTGGCGACATCGGGGAATCCGGCGTCGAGCGTGCCGAGCATGGCCGCGACTTCCGGATCAGGAACCGCACCCGGCCCGGTGGTCGGGAAAGTCCGCACAGTCACTGGTCCTCCTGGGATTCGGCGACGGAATCGGCAGTCGAGCACGTCGTCGGCCTTACCGTAGAACCAGCCCGGCACGATCCGACCCGCCTTCTCCCACTGGGCGGAAACACCAGGTCGATGCCCGCCGGTGAGCCCAAGGTCGGTGGATGACCACCCCGAACGAGCGGACTGCGGGCGGCCCACTGTAGGTCCCCCGCGCAGCCCGCCCTGCCTCGAACCACTGTGGGTACCTGACTCGCGCCGTCGGGTCGGTTTACCGCTGTCGTCCAATGCGGTTGCGTCACATGTTGTTCTGCTCCACGGTCCCCGTCGTGGCGATGTGACGGGCGGCGAGGTAGGCGAAGACGATCGCGGGTCCGATGGTGGCGCCGGGTCCGGCATAGGTGTGGCCCATGACAGGGGTGGCGGTGTTGCCCGCGGCGTAGAGGCCCTCGATGACGGTGTGGTCGGCGCGCAGGACTCGGCTGTGCGTGTCGGTGACCAGGCCGCCTTTGGTGCCGAGGTCGCCGGGCACCAGGCGGGCAGCGTAATAGGGGCCGGTAGTCAAGGCGCCGAGGTTGGGATTGGGGTGTTGACGGGGATCGCCGTAGTAGCGGTCGTAGGCACTCTCGCCTCGACCGAAGTCCGCGTCGACGCCGGTGCGGGCGAAGGTGTTGAACCGGTTCACCGTGCCGGTGAGTCGCTCGGCAGGCACGCCGATCTTGTCGGCGAGTTCGCCGATGGTGGCGGCGCGGGCGAGCACGCCGGTGTCGAACCAGCGTCGGGGCAGGGGTTGCCGTGGGGGAAGGCCGGCGAACAGATAGCGGTTGCGGTAGCGCTGGTCGAAGATCAGCCAAGCGGGCAGGTTTTCCGCTGGATCGTCGCCCTGTCCGTATTCGCCGCCGTACATGCGGTGTACGGCATCGACATAGGGCAACGATTCGTTCATGAACCGTAGGCCGCGGTCATTGACGATGAGGCTGCCGGGCAGATTTCGTTCAGCCAGGCAGAACCACGGTTGACGAGGTAGCGGGATGGATGGCCCCCACCAGGCGTCATTCATGAAACCGGTCGTCGCGCCCACAGCTGCACCGGCCGCGATGCCGTCGCCGGTATTGGCGGCGGCGCCGACGGTCCAGTCCGCGCCGATGGGTGCGCGCTGATGCAGTTGGCGCAGAGCGGGATTGTGTTCGAAGCCGCCGCACGCCAAGATCACCCCGGCTCGCGCGGTGAGGCGGTGTTCATCGTCGCCGCGGCGCACGATGGCGCCGGTGACCCGGTCGCCGGTGCGGATCAACTCGAGCAGCGGGGTGTCGAGCAGTAGCGGGATCCCCGCGTCGAGCATCCCTTTGCGCAACATGGCGCTCAATGCCTGGCCGCGAGCGAGGAGATGGCGGCCTCGGAGACGGGCGGTGAGCCAGCGGGTGACGATTCGGATCACGCGCCAGGGCGCACGGGGATTACGCAAACCGAGGTGGATCTGGCGGAAGTCGGCCTGGGTGAGCACGAAGTTGCGGGGGGCCTTGGAGTAATCGGGTTCGAGGGTGGCCAATTCCGCACCGAGCCCTCGGGCGTCGAAGGGGGCAGGTTCGACGGAACGGCCGTGGCTGCGCCCCCCTTCGGCCTCGGGGTAGTAGTCGCTGTAACCGGGCACCCATCGCATCCGCAGGGGGCTGTGGGCAGTGAGGAAGTCGAACACCCGCGGCCCGTGGTCGAGGTAGGTGTCGATCTTGTCCTTGTCGACCACCGGGCCGATGATGTTGGTGAGATAGGTGCGCGCGGCCTCGAGGTCGTCGTCGGGCGCTTCCCGGCGCAGCACGGTATTGCCCGGAATCCAGATGCCCCCGCCGGATCGGGCGGTAGAGCCGCCCCAATGGCTGGCCTTTTCGACGACGAGTACCGAAAGCCCTTGGTGGGCAGCGGTGATCGCGGCGGTCATCCCGGCGGCGCCGGAGCCGACCACCAGCACGTCTACGGAGTCGGTATCGCTGTGTTCTAGTTGCATGGGTACAGATTCCTTACCTGTGAAACACATTTGAACCAGGGAGATCAGGCCCTGGCATGACGCCAGCGGGGGTCCTGGACTGCGGCCAAGGCGGCTTCCATGCACACCGGCAGCGATGTCGCCGGGTCATGGGCGGCGCGCAGCCATTGCAGGAGACCGAACTCCGCGGCCGCGAGCATCAGATGCACCAGCAGTCCCGGCGTGGGATCGGCCTCGGGATCGCGTGACATCCGGTGGGCGACGAGCTCGACCAACCGGACCCGATGATCGGGCGGGATCAAGGTGACCCGCTCCAGCAGGTGCGGTGCGGTCATGAAAGCCGCCCGCCACTGCTCGAGCTCCTCGATCCCCATCGACGTCGAGCGCGCCAGGATCGCCCCCGCCAATGCGATATCGGCTGGCTCGTCTCCGGGGCGGGTCTCCAATAGGCCGGCAATGCCGGTACCTCCTTCCCGCACCGGTTCCAGCAGCAGATCCTCCTTGCTGCGTACGTGCCGGAAATACGTACTCGGCGAAACCCCCGCCGCCGCTGCGATCTGCTCGGTGGTGACCGCCTCGAACCCCGACCGTGCGAACAATCCGTAGGCCGCCCGCTGAATTTCGTCGCGAACCCGACGACGCTGCCGATCGCGCAATGACACCGCCAACCACCCCTTCCGAAAACCGTGCGATGAACGATCCACCGCATCCGTGGCGAAAGTATCTCCCTATATGACAGAGGCTGTCAACATGCTTCTTGCTGTCATATTGGCCCGCGGGCACTCATCCTGTTGTCGCCGCGGTGGGAGTACGACTTCGACCTCGATCAGTTCGGCACCTTCTGCCCCTGACCGAGGTGTCGCACCGCGGATTGGTGGATGTCGACAGAACTGCTGTCGGTTGTATCTGATTGCGCAGCTATTACGCTGTGCCGCAAGGGGTTTCGGTGTGTTGTTCGGCACCGGATTTGCGGTTCACGGAGCGTTTTCGACTCGCTACGCTTCAACTACATGTCGTAGTAGAAGGGGTGGTTATGAACGGGCTGCAGAACAAGACGGCGTTGGTCACCGGATCGAGCCGAGGAATCGGGCGTGCCATCGCGACCAGACTCGCGCACGACGGGGCGCTGGTCGCGGTGCATTACGCGACGAACCAGGATGCGGCGAAGCAGACCGTGGCATCGATCGAGTACGCCGGTGGCACAGCCTTCATGCTCCGAGCCGAACTGGGTGAGCCGGACGCGGTTTCGGAACTGTTCGCGGCGCTGGAGCCGGAACTCGAAAACCGCACCGGGACGACGAGATTGGATATTCTCGTGAACAACGCCGCGCACGCCGGGTTCGACGAAATGGCGCCGGAGGAGGTGACGCCGGAGATCTTCGACCGCTTCATCGCGGTCAACGCCAAAGCACCGTTCTTCCTTACCCAGCGGGCGCTGAGGCTGATGTCACGAGGCGGGCGAATCATCAATATTTCCTCGGGCATCACCAGAACGTCCCATCCTGGTCAAACGGTCTATGCGATCAGCAAAGCCGCCATGGAGCAGATCACCGTGCAACTGGCGCGGCACATCGGCCCCCAGGAGATCACGATCAATACCGTCGCCGCCGGCGTGACCAACAACGGCAGCCCGGTCTTCTCGAACCCCCAGGCCGTCGCGGAGATGGCCGCATGGTCGGCCATCGGCAGGGTCGGCGAGGTCACCGACATCGCCGATGTCGTCGGGTTCCTCGCATCCGAGGACGCACGCTGGATCACCGGCGCCTACCTCGACGTATCCGGGGGCATCCTCGCCGGCCGGTGACAAGATGACACGGACCGGCTGATACGCCGGTCCGTGGCGTTGACCTCGCCGCCACCAACATAGGTCGCTTGACCGAAAAGGTGGGATCACGCCGTACGCGGACCACGCTGGTCCGCGTACGGCCGCGCCGCCGGACCCACCCCGAGCGGACGGGGATGCTGCTGCAACGTCGGATGCACCCGCACCCGGCCGTCGTCGACGTGGCGCCAGATATTGAGCGCGGTCGTGCGGACCGGCGCGCTGAGGCGGTGATCGAACAGCATTCGATCCACCGGCCCGCACACCGACACCGCCGCCACGGCGGCCTCGCCGAGATCGCCGATGGGCGCCGCGATACAGCCGAAGCCCGGCAGTGATTCCTCGCGCTCGACGGCGATCCCGTGCGCGCGCACCTTGTCCAGTTCGGTGTCGAGCTGGGCCTTGGTGGTGATCGAGTAGCGGGTGCGGGCGCTGGACTGTCCG
Organism: Nocardia sp. NPDC059195; assembly: GCF_042754695.1. Lineage (NCBI taxonomy): Bacteria > Bacillati > Actinomycetota > Actinomycetes > Mycobacteriales > Nocardiaceae > Nocardia > Nocardia sp. NPDC059195. The sequence continues at coordinate 33,296 of NZ_JBHZBG010000012.1, forward strand.
GCGATGGCCTCGGTGACGCGGTGCTCGTCGGAGTAGGCCAGGATCGCTTTGCCGACCGCGGTGCAGGCAGCGGGCCGTCTGCCGCCGACACGGGTGGGCACCACCGCCGACAGCTCGCCACCGACCTTGTCGAGGTACACGACGTCGGGACCGTCCAGCACGGCCAGATGCACGACGAACCCGGTGACCCGGTGCAGCTCGTGCAGGAACGGCATCGCCGCCCGGTGCAGCCGGTCCTGGTGCACCGCCAGTGAGCCGAGCTCCATCAGGCGGATGCCGAGCTCGTAGTCGCGCCCTTCACGCCGTAGCCAGCGCAACTGCACCAGCCGGTCGAGCATGCGATGCGCCGAGGACCGGGGTAGACCGGTGCGCCGGACGATCTGGGCGAGGGTGAGCCTGCCCGGGCCGTCGAAGGCGTCGAGCAGCAGGGATGCGCGATCGAGGATCGCGCTCGGGGTGGTGGCCTCGGCCTGGATGACCATGAGCTCTCCATTCGGATCTACGAGCTGATGCCCACTCGCATATTTCGATTAGGCATATACCTATTCATACCATCCGTTGTGGTCGTTGTCACATGATTCGGCGGGTCGATATACAGACGACGGCCCCCGACCCGAGCGGTGCGCTCGGGTCGGGGGCCGTCGTGGGCTGCCGGGAGGTTTTTACATCGCCGCGAGCGGCTCGCTACCGGACCAATCGTGGCCCCAGTAGCTGTCGGCGGTGATCTCCTCGGCGCTGTAGTACGTCTCGTCGACCCGCATGCCTTCGGTGCCGAACTCGATGTCCCAGCCGCCGGGCGCGCGGACATAGAACGACACCATCTTGTCGTTGGTGTGCCTGCCCAGCGTGGAGGACACCGAGAAGCCGTCCTTGGTCACCCGATCGAGCGCCTGCCCGACGGCGTCGAGGCTGTCGACCTCCACCATGATGTGCACCAGACCCGGCGCGCCACCGTGCGGCGCGGGGCACAGCGCGAGGCTGTGGTGGCGCTCGTTGACACCGAGGAACCGCACCCGCATCGGCCCGAACTCCGGCGGCGCGGGAATCCGGAACGCACCACGCGACAGGAAGCCGAGCACATCGGTGTAGAAGTCGAAGGCGCCGTTGGGGTCCATGGTCGGCAACACGACATGGCCCAAACCCTGTGCGCCGGTGACGAACTTCGCGCCGAACGGCGTCACCACCGGGCTGTGGTCGAGTACCGCGCCGTGGAACACCTCGAGTGTCGCGCCGGTCGGGTCCTGGAAGGTGATGACCTCCTCGACCCGGCGCGCGTCGGCCTCCTCGACAGAAAGCGGCTTCACGGCGATCCCCGCCGCGGTGACCGCGTCGCGCACCCGGACCAGGGCCGCGTGATCGCGCACCTCCCAGCCGATGGTCACGATGGCGTCGCTGTCACCCGGCACGACCGTGATGCGGGCCGCGCGCTCGTCCATCCGCAGGTACAGCGCGTTCTCGTCCGGTCCGCTGCCCTGGGCGAAGCCGAGCACGTCGAACGCGAAGGTGCGCCAGCGGTCCATGTCGGCGGTCTGGATCTTGACGTAGCCGAGGCCTTTGATGTCTGTCATTTCCGTTGTCCTTCTGGGTATTCGGGTCAGATCATCGAGCGGAGGTGGTCCGCGGGCTCGAGTCCGAGGGAACTGACGGCCGAGGCGTGGTACACCGTGCTCGGCACGTGGATGGCGTGGGCGAGGCCGACGTGCGCGTCGCGCCAGTAGCGCTGCAGCGGCTTGTCGGTCCGCATCGCGTTGCCGCCGGACCGGGCGAAGATCTGGTCGACCGCGGTGACCGCGCGCCAGGCCGCGCGGACCTGGGTGCGCCGGACCGAGGCCCGTTCGGCGAAGCTGATCTCCTTGCCCGCGTCGACCGCGTCGAAGATCTTGTCGGCGTTCGCGAGGAGTTCCTGGCGCGCGGCGTTGATGTCGGCGGCGGCCTCGCCGATGGCGAACAGCACGTACGGATCGTCCTTGACCGCGGTGCCCTGCGCGCCGACCCGGTCGCGCTGGTAGTCCAGATGCGCGGCCAGCGCGCCCTCGGCGATACCGACCACCGCCGAACTGATGCCCAGCGGGAACATCGTCGACCACGGCATCTTGTACAGCGTCTCGGTGACCCCGTACTCCTTCTGCGCGGTGCCGTCGATGACGTGGTCGCCGTTCATCACCCGGTAGTCGGGCACGAACGCGTCCTTGACGATGATGTCCTTGGACCCGGTGCCCTTGAGTCCCACCACATTCCAGGAGTCCTCGACGATCTGGTAGTCCTGGCGTGGCAGGATCATGTGCAGCATCGTCGGCGGCAGCGCCATCTTGCCTTCGGCGTCACCGAGCATGGCGCCGAGGAAGATCCAGTCACAGTGATCGGTGCCGGAACTGAACTGCCAGCGGCCGTTGAAGATGTAGCCGCCGTCCACCGGGCGCGCGATGCCGGTCGGCGCGTAGGGCGAGGCCATCCAGGTGTCGTGATCGTCGGCCCACACCTCGTCCTGCACCTTCGGGTCGGCGAAGGCCAGCTGCCACGGGTGCACGCCGACGATGCCGGCGATCCAGCCGCTGGCCGGATCGAGCGCGGCGGTGGCCATCACCGTCTCGGCGAACTCGCGCGGGTGCGCCTCGAAGCCGCTGTACTTCTTCGGCTGCAGCAAGCGGATCGGACCCGCCGTCTTCAGCAGCTGGGCCGTGGCGTCGGGCAGTTGCCCGAGACGCTCGGCCTCCGGGGCCTGATCGCGCAGCTTGTCGGCGATCGCGGCGATATTGTCGAGAACCTTGGTCATCTTCGGTGGTGCTTTCTGTTCGGGGTGGTCGGGGTCAGGACATGGTGTCGACGACGGTGCCGCGGGCGATGTTGTCGGCCACCTCGGCCTCCCAGCTCGTCACCGCGCGTTCGGTATCGATCTCGAACTCGAACCGCTTGGTCATGTCCTCGGTGACGTCGGAGACGTCGACATAGAACTGCTTGTACCAACGGCGCAGCTGGTACACCGGACCGTCCTCCTCCGACAGCAGCGGATTGTCGATGGGCGCCTTGTTCTTCCAGATCTCGACGTCCTGCTCGAAGCCGTACTCCACGCCCTGCGCGAACTGCGCCGCCATCGCGTTGGCGTCCTCGTCGGACATACCCTCCGGCTTCTTGACCATCGCGCCGTACTGCAGCACGAACGAGTTCTCGTCGACCGGGTAGTGGCAGTTGACGAGCACCGTCTCGATTGTCATCCCGTTCGATTCGCTCCACAGCCAATCGAGCATGTAGGACGGCCCGAAGTACGAGGCGTCCGAGCGCAGCGCGGAATCCGGGTCGTCGTAGCTGGTGCCGACGGTGACGTCGTGGCGCGGGGTCGAGCGCATGTACTGGGTGGCGACGTGGCCCTCGAAGACGTTCTTGAAATAGCGCGGGAACGAGTAGTGCACGTAGAAGAAGTGCGCCATGTCGACGACGTTGTCGACGATCTCGCGACAGTGCGAGCCTTCGATCAGAATCGAATTCCAGGTCAGGTCGGTCCATTCCGGGGTGCCGTAGCCCTCGATCTCGGGAATGGTCACCTCGTCGGTGGGCTTGCTGCCCTGCGGGTCGTGCCAGACATAGAGCTGGCCGTTGCGCTCGAGCGTCGGCCAGGTGCGGGTCTTGGCGAGCGGCGGAACCCGGCGCGCGTACGGAATGGCCGTGCACTTACCGTTGCCGCCCCAGCGCCAGTCGTGGAACGGGCAGGCGATCGAGTCGCCCTTGATGGTGCCGTGTGCGAGGTTGCCGCCCATATGACGGCAGTAGCCGTCGAGCACGTGCAGCGCGCCGTCGGATTCGGACGCGAACACCACGAGCATGGTGCCGAAGGCCTTCACCTCGTGCGGTTTGCCGTCGCGGAACGACGAGAGCAGGCCGAGGCAGTGCCAGCCGCGGGCGAATCGAGTCGGCGCCGCGGCGGCCTCGATCTGCCGGTAGTCAGCGGTGGTGTCCGGTGATCGGCCGTTCGGCGAGTTCTCCGGCATCGAAACCTCCATGTTCGGACGGAGTGGGGATGAGCTGTGCCGATGGTCGCGCCGCGCGAGGGTCGGCGGGTCGTGGTGTTCCCGGTCAGCGGACATGTTTTCGTCCCGGTCAGCCGGCGTCCCGATGACCGGGAGAGGAACCGATCACAGCAGGGCGAGCGCCCTACCGTGACGGCATCGGTTACGACGAGCAGGAGACAATCATGGGTAACGTCGCGGTGGTCTTGGACACCGATGCCATCCGGCTGTTCGCGCAAGCCGCGCACTCCGACAATCCGGCCTACCGGCTCGCCGCTCGACCCGTGGTACCGCCGACCTTCCTGCCCGCCGACGGATCGAGGGTGGGGGAGCAGGTGGAGACCGATCACCGATTCTTCGGTCCACCGCCGCGCGCGGGTGACCAGCTGACCGCGATCCGCGCGGGTGCCCCCGGCCAGCCCGCGGTCGGTGCCGCCGAGTCGCTCACCCGATACTTCGACCGCACCGGCGGTCTCGTCGCCGAGTCGTGGGCGGCGGCCGAAACCTTTACCGGCGGACAGGTTTCGCCACAGGCGGCGGCGCTGTTGGCGACCTATGCCACCGACTGGCTCGGCGCCGAGGCGATCCGCCGGTTTCGCACCAGGTCGGTGCGGCCATTGCCGTCCGGAGAGGTCATGTCCTGTTCGGGGCGTGTCACGCAGAGCTATGTGCAGGACGGCGAATCGCGCGTCGATGTCAGCCTGGCCGGCGCCGATGCCGCGGGCAACGTCGTCGTGCGTGCGTGGGCCACCTTCGCCGTGACCGACGCCGGGATACCCGGTACGCACTAGCGGGTGAAGTCTCCTGCTGGGCTAGAGGCGTGTGGAACGAACGGGTAGTCGACTACTCGTGAGGACGTCTCCGGTGGCGACGACGATCGTGTGTACGCCCATCACGGGCGCCACACGCAATGTCCGCCTTCTGGAAGGGGCATCCGATGACCGCCCACGTGGCTACTCCGTCGACAACCGGCATCGAGCGCGCCGTGCTGCGGACCGGGTACGACCCGGACTTTCTCGGGCCGAGGGTCGAGGTGCCGGAACTGGATGCCGCTGTCCGCGGTGACGCGGTTCGCCTCGACGGCTCCGACGTCATCAGCTACACGCACTTCTCGTTGGCGTTGAGCACGCCGCGGCGGTTCGCGTTCTGGGTCGCGTGGAATATCGACGGTGCCGCGATGAGGAAACTTCCCCGCACCGGCATCGATTTCGTCAAAGACCCACGCATCCCGGCCCATGTGCAGGTGGGAAACGAACTCTACCTACGGAATCGGCTCGATCGCGGACACCTGGCGCGGCGCGCGGATCTGCTGTGGGGCAGCGAGAGCGAGGCCGAGCAGGCCAATATCGACTCGTTCTTCTACACCAACATCACCCCGCAAATGGACGATTTCAACCAGAGCAGCCGTGCTGGGGTGTGGGGACAACTCGAAGACGCGGTCTTCGCCGACGTCGACATCGACGACCTGAGGGTGAGCGTCTTCGGCGGACCGGCCTTCCGCGCAGATGACCAGCTGCATCGTGGCGTGGCGTTGCCGCGAGAATACTGGAAGGTGATCTGCTTCGTAGAGGGAAACCGGCTGCGGTGCAAGGCATTTCTGCTGACCCAGCATCTCGATGAACTCGAAGCGCTCGCGCTCGACGAGTTCCGCGTATTCCAGGTCGCGGTGCCCGAGATCGAACAACGAGCACGCTGCCGATTCCCGGCAGCCCTGCATATCGCCGACACCTTCGTCACCCAGGAGACGGTGGCCAACCGTAGACCGCTCGAGTCGACGGCCGACATCAGCTGGTAGTTCTCTTCCCCACCGGCCAGGTCAGGACATCGCTGCCCGCCGTGCCGCGACGCGCGCCCACACCTGTGGATCGGTGCGCGGGCCGCCCGGAGTGGCCGCGCCGTACCGGTGGATCTGGGCGTCGATGTCCAGTGGCGCGGTCAGCGAGGTACCCGGGGCGAGTGCGGCCTCGACCTCGTCATCGGGGACCAGCCAACACACCTCGAACTCGATGCCGTCGGGGTCGCGGGCGTAGAGCGCTTTGGTCGACCCGTGATCGCCCGCACCGGTCAGCGCGTGCGCCGCCACCAGGCGGTCCCGGACCGCGACCAGCTCGGACAACGTGTCCACTTCCCACGCGACGTGATAGAGCCCGACCGACCCCGCCGTGCCGGTCGCGGGTGTCCTGGCCTGGAAGAGTCCGAGGTCGTGGTCGTTGGCCGAGCCGGGGTAGCGCAGAAACGCGCCGCCGGGGAACCCTTCGGCGAGCCGCTCGAATCCGAGCACGTCCTCGTAGAACGCGATACTGCGCGGCAGATCCGCGACGAACAGCACGATGTGGTTGATTCCCCGCATCTGCGGTGGCCTCCTCGATCGAAAGTTCTCGACCCCCAACAGTCCCACGTCGGCATCGGTCGGCACCACCGGATGTCCGGGGAGTGGGAGTCTTCTTTCCCCGGCTTCGCCGCGCAGACCCAGGTCGTGCCGACGGCAAGCGGTCCGGCTGACGGTGCTCGGTCGGCTATCGCGCCGGCTTCGCCCCGGTGACGGGTAGCGCGCCGCGGTCGGTGCTCAGCAGCAGGCCCGCGATGAGGTCGGTGAGATGTTCTCTGGTGGTGTCGAATTCGCCGCGCATCCAGGCGGCGACCAGCTCCAGGGTGCCGCTCACCACGCTGTAGGCGGTCATATCGGCGTCGAGTGGACCGGCGGGTTCGGCCACGAGTTCGCGGCCCACCGCCGACATGGCGCGGGCGATCGCGTGCTGGGTGGACAGGCGCGCGGCCTGGAGTGCCTCGGTGCTGTGCGCGTTGAGCAGCAGGGCTGGTCGGCGGGGGTCGGCGAGCAGGAATCCGAGCGACGCGTCCGCTGCCGCGCGCACCTGACTGTCGATGTCCGGGGCGGCGTGGTGGGTGGCGGTGACCACCGCGGCGATGCCGAGGGCGGTGTGCTCCTCGACCAGTGCGGTGAGCAGGGCGTCGCGGTCGGTGAATTGCTCGTAGAAGTAGCGATCGTTGAGCCGGGCCTTGACGCAGACCGCCCGTTTGGTGACAGCGGGCGCCCCACCCTCGGCGAGCAGGTCGAGCGCGGCATCGAACAGTGCGCCACGGCGACGGGATCGGCGTTCATCCGCGGCCACGCCACCGTAGACGCGCGACGGCGTCGCGCCATCGGAGTCCTTGTGCATGGCCGCCTTTCCCTACCTCGGGCGTCAGCGTAGTCCACCGGCACTCTTGACCATCCACCAGTTCTGGTGCACTCTGACACCAGACTAGTTTGTGGTGCCGTCCTGCACCAGAACTGGCGGCGGAACAAAGGAGTTCACCGATGACCTGTCCTGTGCCACATCCAGACCCCCGCTCGGTCGATACCACCCCGGCCTTATCGGGCGAATCCCGCAGCGCCGTCGCACGATTCGAACGTGTCGGCGGATCGGTCCTCTTCGGTTTGTTCGGTGTCGGTTTGTTCGACCAGCCGATGCTGCCCCCGGTGTCGGCCGCGCTCGAGGCCACCGGACGTTCGCGGTACCAGCCGTGGGCGCGGGCGGTGCGCACCGCGGCGGCAGATCAGCTGATCTACCACGGCGAAGACGCCGATCGGGACGCCGAGTCGCAGCGTCTGATGCTCCTGCACCGCGACGTCAAAGGCGTCGGCCCGGATGGCGAACGATATTCGGCGCTCAACCCGCGGGCGTGGAACTGGATCCTCTACTCCACCTTCTTCGTTCAGCGCGGCGCCTACCTGGCATTGACCGGCGACACCCCGTCGGCGGCAACGGACCAGGCCATCTGGGACCACTACCGCACCAAGACGCGCGGCCTGCACCTGCCCGGCAACTCGCAGCCGATCGCGAACTACGCGGACCTGACCGCCCACTACGACAGCATGATCGCCGAACTATGCGCGACCTCGGCCCTCGAGGCCGCCACCAGCTCCGTCCGGCAGTCCCCGCGCCCGGACTTCCTCCCCGCCGTCGTCACCCCGCTCTGGCGGCTGAGCGCACCCACTCTCGGCTATCTGGCGATGATCCTCGGATGCGGCATCATGCACCCCGACGTGCGTGCCAAAATGCCGATCACCTGGACCGCCCGCCACGACCGCCGGTTCCGAGTCCTCACCACCGCCCTGCGTGTCGCCTACAACCGGCTCCCCGCCACCCTCACCGATTCTCCGATGGCCCGCAACCGGCGCAAATACGAACGCCTGGTCGGCCGCTACCGCAAGGTCGGCCTCACGTCGTTCGCACCCGATACCGGCAACTGACCTGGCTGTCGGCTGCTGGCATGCCGCAGTACCACCGGCCCGGTTCAGCGTGTTCGGTGCAGGACGACAATCGGCACCGTGCGGGTGCCGATCAGGAGCGCAGCTACCAGCAGTGCTGGAATCCCGTACCCGCGCAACACAAACAGACGTAGCAGTCGACGACGTTCGGTACCGGTGACAATCCGGGCGAGCATCGTCTGAGTGAGCCCGTCGGCGGTGACGGCGACTCGCGGATCCGCGGATATGTTGTAGTACCAGCCGGGCTGATGCCGCGAGCCCGCGTTGGTGCCGATGACCACATACCCGTCCTCGGTTCGACTGTAGTGCGACAGGATCACCGACCGCGCGCGTCCCGAGCGTCTGCCGATGGTGGCCAGCTCCAGGATTCCGACCTGGCCGACGCGCAGTCGGCCACCTCGAGATCGAAACTGCTTGCCCACGATGGCGTCCATCGCGTAAGACGTCATCCGTGCGAACCGCATCGATGTGCCACTCACCGCGCTGAGCCTAGCCGGACGACGTGCGAGCGAAACGGAGGAGCCCTATCCGGCCTCGGTAGGAGACCAATTCGGTTCGTTGGCCACTGGTTTCGGCGCGGAAACCATACAGTGCTACGTGCTAGTGTGGCGCGCATGCCTGATGGTGAAGTTGACGACGAAGGTCCGTCTAGATTGCTCCGCGGTGCGGCGCGTGACGGGGTGGGCATGTGCTGACCGCGTTGAGCGTGGTTCTCGGAGTGGTTGTAGTTCTGTTGATCACCGCGGTGACCGGGTATTTCGTTGCCCAGGAATTCGCGTATATGGCGGTGGATCGGTCCCGGCTCGCCGCGCGCGCCGAGGCCGGTGATGCGGCGGCGGGCCGTGCGCTCGCGGTGACGCGGCGGACGTCGTTCATGCTCTCGGGCGCCCAGTTGGGGATCACGGTGACCGGGCTGCTAGTCGGTTATGTGGCCGAACCGCTGATCGGTCGTGGCCTCGGGGAGATGTTCGGCGGGATCGGCATTCCGACCGCGGTCGGCATCGGTGTCGGCACGGTACTGGCGATCGTGTTCTCGACGCTGGTGCAGATGCTGTTCGGTGAGTTGTTCCCGAAGAACCTCGCCATCGCGCGCCCCGAACCGGTGGCGCGCTGGTTGGCCCGCTCGACCACCTTGTATCTGCGGGTATTCGGTTGGCTGATCTGGCTTTTCGACCAATCATCGAATGTCCTGTTGCGCGCGTTGCGGATCGAGCCGGTCCACGACGTGGAACATTCGGCCACCCCCCGCGACCTCGAACACATCGTGGCCGCTTCCCGTGACGCGGGCGAACTGCCGCGTGAGTTGTCGATGCTGCTGGATCGGATGCTCGATTTCCCTTCCGCCACTGCCGAACACGCGATGATCCCGCGTTCGCAGGTCGACCTGGTCAATGTCGAGGAGCCGGTCGCGACGGTGCTCGCTCGCATGAGTACCGGACACACCCGCTACCCCGTCGTCGGACATTCCAGCGACGATATTCTCGGCACCATCGAACTGCATGACCTGCTCGGCGGTGAACCGACCGGCACCGCGGGCGACCATATGCGGCCCGCGGTACTGGTGCCGGAGTCACTGGCGCTGCCCGAGGTCGTTGCCCGGCTCAGCACGGCGCGGCAGGAGATGGCGCTCGTCGTCGACGAATACGGCGGTTTCGCCGGGATCGTGACGATCGAGGACATCGCCGAAGAGCTCGTCGGTGAGATCGCCGATGAACACGACTCCGGCACGACCCCGGAAATCGTCGCGGTAGAAGATGGTTGGCTCATGCCGGGCGACATCCACCTCGACGAGGTCGAGCGGGTGATCGGAGTGGACCTGCCCGCAGGCGACTTCGAGACCATTGCCGGACTGATCATCAACACTTACGGCGGACTGCCGGAGGTAGGTGACCGGGTCGAGGTCGCGATTCCTCGCCGCGGCGCGGACTACATCGCCGAACGGCCGGGGCCGGCCCGAACGGTGGCGGCCGAGGTCAGAGCGATCGGCAAGCATGTGCCGTCGTCGGTGTGGTTGACCGTGCGCACCGAACAGACAGGCGGCAATGATGAGTAACCCGTGGGTGGTCGCCGCTGTCACGATCGTCCTGATCGCTTCCAGTGCGTTCTTCGTGGCTGTCGAGTTCGCGCTGATCGCGGCCCGTCGGCACCGGCTAGAGGATGCCGCACCGAAGAGTCGTGCCGCGCGTGCGGCATTGCGGAGTTCGGCGGAGTTGCCGGTGCTGCTGGCGGGTTCCCAGCTCGGTATCACGGTCTGCACCCTTGCCTTGGGTGCGGTCACCAAACCTGCTGTGCACCACTGGATCACCCCGCTCATCGAGCACCTGGGTGCCCCGCTGTGGGTGGCCGATGCGGCCGGGTTCGTGCTCGCGCTGATCGTGGTGACATTCCTGCACCTGGTGGTCGGCGAGATGGCACCCAAGTCGTGGGCCATCGCGCACCCGGAGAAATCGGCGACAATGCTGGCCATTCCGATGCGCGCGTTCATGGCGGTGACGCGGCCGCTGCTCACCGCGTTGAACCATGCCGCCAACTGGTGCCTGCGCAGGGTCGGTGTCACGCCGGTCGACGAGGTCGACGCGGGTCAGGACTCGGCCGCGTTGCGCCACCTGGTCGAGCATTCCGCGACCGCGGGCACCCTCGATGAACGCTATCACGGAAACCTCACCAGCGCACTGGAACTCGAACAGCTCACCGTCGGTGACATCACCGCGCCGAATCCCATGCCGAGCGCGGTAGCACCCACCGCCGGGATCCGCGACATCCAGGACATGTCGAGGGAGACCGGTCACCTGCGGTTGCTGGTGCGTGACGGGACCGACGTCCTCGGTGTGGTTCACGTGCGTGACAGTCTCACCGCCCTGCCGCGGACGGCTGCCGACGAACTGATGCGGCCGGTGCTGCGGTTCGGTTCGAGCGTCCCGGTGTACGAGGCGCTGCGTGTCATGCGCGAATCCCGCAGCCACCTCGCGCTGGTCACCGCCGCCGACGCCGGAACGGCGATCGTCGGTCTGGTCACCATCACCGACGTCCTGCAACGGCTGCTCCCTGCGGCTGCGGGCACAGACACGAAATACTAGGTAGAACAAGCAGGGTCACCACGACGAAGGGACGAAATCATGGGTGTCGACTTGCGATGGGCAACGAAGGTGTCGCCGTGACATCCCGATTGGTCTGTGCGCAGCGCAGCCATCGTGGGCTGGTCCGCGCGGCGAACGAGGACAGCTTCCACGCGGGGGCGAGGGTGCTCGCACTCGCCGACGGGATGGGCGGTCACTCGGCAGGCGAAGTCGCTTCAGCGTTGATGATCGCCGCACTGGCACCGCTCGAACAAACGGGTGACGGTGATCTCCTGCTACGGCTGGAACATGCGGTGCTGGAAGGCAACACGGCGATAGCTGAGCATGCCACCCGCAATCCGGAGACGGCGGGTATGGGCACCACACTCACCGCGATCTTGTTCGACGGCACCGCCTTCGGGCTCGTACATGTCGGCGACTCCCGTGCCTACCGGCTGCGTGGCAGTCACCTGTCGCAGCTCACCCACGACGACACCTTCGTCCAGTCCCTGGTGGACGCCGGCCACATCACCGCCGAGCAGGCGCGAACGCATCCGCGACGTTCGTTGATCATGCGCGCGTTGACCGGTGCGGCGGTGACCCCTGCCCTCGTAAATGGAAACGCCGAGATCGGCGATCGGTTTCTGCTGTGTTCGGATGGATTGTCGGATGTGGTCGGACCCGAGCAGATCGAAACGACCATGGCCGGCGCACGCACCGTCGACGCGTGCGCCGACCAGCTGATCGACCTTGCTCTGGCAGGTGGGGGACCGGACAACGTCACTGTCGTCGTCGCCGATCTCGTTGCCGCCACCCGAACCGAGTCATGAAGGCTGTGCTGCCGCACCGAACCACAACAGTTACGCTGATGGACGCCATGACCAGGTGAACGGCAGCGTGGAAAGAGGGCGCCGAGATGACCGAAGCGCCGATCCGGATCGGTGACCTGGCCAACCGCGCCGAGGTCTCGACTCGAACAGTCGACTACTACACCAGCCTCGGCCTGCTGAACCCGGCCGAACGCACCACCGGGAATTTCAGGCTCTACGATCCGGCAGACACCGAGCGGATCCAGCTCATCAAAAGTTTGGAAGCCCAGGGCATCCCGCTGGAGGAGATCGCGACCGCTTTCGCCTCGCGTACCGCGGACGTGGGGCCGATCCTCGAGCGCATCGACGACGACCTGAAGTCCTTCCAGGCTGTGGCCGAGTCTGCCCCGGAAGCGATGCAGGGCCTGCTCGGGGTCATCGCGACTCGCGTGCACACCCTCATCTACATCGCGCTCCAGATTCCTCCGGACATCCCCATCCTCTGACCGCGCGGGGGTCGCCGAGCGTCGCGGAGTGCGGGCATGAGACGAGCCCGCATGCCGAGGATGAAACTCGACATGCGGGCTCGGACGAACCGGATTCCTCAGAGGCCCAGGTTGATGGCGATGCTGAAGAAGTCGCCGCCGAATGCGTAGATGTCGTTGAAGAACTGAGTGAGTCCGGAAAGCATGATGGTTGATCCTTTGCTTCGTGTTTCTGGTGGAGATGCACCGTGGATCGGCGCAACACCACAGTGGCATCCCGAGTCGGTCCGATGACCAGATGGGCACGGTGTTTTCGCAGGTAGGAGGCGGTAAACAAGCATTCCGTTCCGGATGGAACACCGGTGTTCAGGCGGACGATCGGGCTCGGAATCAGGGCGCGCAGGCGTCGCTGAACTCGTTGCTCCACTGCGGCAGTTCCGCGTCGAGGACGGTGCCGCGACTTGCCGTGCAGACTCGCCGCGCCGCCGCCACCGCGTCGGTGCTCCACCAGCGCAGCACCGCGTTCTCCCCGCCGGCGCCGAGCATGCCGCGTGGATTGAAGGCCACCCGCCATCGGACGATGCCGGTCGGGGCGAGGGAACCACCGATGGGGTTCGGTGCTGTCGGATCGGCCACCGACCAGAGCCGGACCGTCTGATCGTCGGCACCGCTGGCCAGCAGCTGCGAGGTCGGGTCGAAGCTCACCGAGCGGATCGTGCTCGTGTGTCCGCTCAACTCGGCGATGGTGTCGACCCGATCTCCGGCGATGTGCAGGACGCGCACGATCTGGTCGTCCCCGGCGGTGGCGAGCAACGTGCCATCGGCGCTGATCGACAAGGCGTTCACCGGTCCGCCGCTCTCGGCGACCGCCGTGGAGGTACCGGCACCACCGTTGAGCGCCCAGCGGTGTACCCGCCTATCGGCCGATGCCGCGAACAACGTGGATCCGTCAGGGCTGAACAGGGCGGCGTTCACCCAGCCTGTCGGTCCGGTCAACGGCGTGGGGCCTGCCACCGGGCGTGCGCGATCGGTGAGGTCCCAGACCTGCATGCTGGTGTCGTCGTAGGCGGTGACCAGGCGTCTGGAATCCGGCGCGAACGCCAGTGCGTGGGCGTATCTGGCCCGGGGGATCGACAAGGTGGTCAGCGCGGTGGGAGCGGTGGGGCGCGTGGTGTCGAACAGGACCACATCACCGGTGTCGAGGAAGGTCACGGCCAGCGTCCGCCCGTCCGGGGCGAGGGCGACGTTCTCCACCCGTACATCGTCGTCGAGCGGCAGCACCGTCGACAGCAGCTGTGGCGTCGATCCGGTGGTGTCCCAGAGCAGCACCTGCCCGTCCCAGGATCCGGTGGCCATCAACAGGCCGGACGCGTCGTAGCTCGGCGCCTGCACCAGTCTGGTGTGGCCGGTGACCACGGCCGCAGACAGGGTCCAGACCTGCAGATTGCCTGCCTGCCCGCCGGTGAGGACCGCGGAATCGTCGAGGAAGGTCACTGTCGCCAGCGGTCCACGGCTGCCGTTCAGCGACTGTCCGACCCCCACGGGGTTGCCGACGTCGGTGACGCTCCACAGTTCGGCGGTGCCGTCGCGGGCCGCGGTGGCCAGCGTGCGGCTGTCGGGGGAGAAGGCCAGCGACCACACCGCGGCGGTGTGCGCCTCGATCGGCGCGCTCGTCGCTACGACGTGGTCGCGCTCGCGCAGCGACCACAGCCGAAAGGTCTGATCGTCGCTGCCGGTGGCCAGCATCGTCCCATCCGGGCTGACGGCGACAGCGTGGATGGCCAGCGCTTGCCCGGTCAGTGGGTCGCCGAGTTGGTGCGCGCGGTCCGGATCGGTGGTCTCCCATATCCGTGCGGTGCGGTCGTCGCTCCCGCTGATCAGCGTGTTGCCGTCCGGTGTGAAGGCCACGGTGCGGACCGAGCCGCCGTGTCCGGTCAGTACTCGGGTGGTTCCGGTCGACAGATCGTGGAGGCGGACCGTGCGGTCGTCACCTGCCGTTGCCAGCCACCGGCCGTCCGGCCGGATCGCCACCGCGTAGGCGGTGCCGCGGTGACCGAGGTCGAGATCGGGCAGCGCGACCGGATGTTCGACATCGGTGAGGTTCCAGCGGTGCACCAGGCCGGCGGCCCCGGTCGCGTACACCGTGCGATCGTCGGGCGCGAAGGCCACCGAGGCGACCCACGACGCGGTACGCAAAGGCGCACCGAGGGGAACGAGCCCGTGTTCGGCGCTGCGGCGCCACAGCCGGACCGTGTTGTCGTAGCCGGCCGAGGCCACGATGCCGGTGCCCGACTGCGCGGACGTGTAGATCGCGCCCTCGTGCGCGGGGACGGTCGCTGCCAGCGGCGACGACTGGGAGGCGAGCAGCAGGCCGCGTGCGTGCGCATCGCCCGGCCGCTCCGCCTCCGAGACCACCGCGAGCTGGGCCGATTCGGTCGAATCCACGGCCCGGTCGCGCTGGGACGCCGCGACGAGCGCCGCGTACTGCGCGTCGGCGCGTTCGCGTTCGGCACGTTGGCTCTGGCGCGTCGACACCACCGCGAGCACCGAGGTCACCAGCGCCGCGATCACCAGCACGAGTGCCAGCACCCGTTTGGCCAGCACTTGCCGTCGCCGCCCGGCCGCGGACGCGTCGAGGAATTCGTTGCCCTGTGCCGACAGGGCATGGGGTGTGCGGGTGCGCAACTCGCTCGCCACCGTCAGGCGACCGCCCTGGTAGAGCAGGGCCGGGTCTTTGCCCGCGTCCGCCCATTCCTCGACATCGGTCTGGAGCCGATGCCTGATGATCGCGTCCTCGCGGTCTTCGTCGACCCATTCGGCCAGCCGTGGCCAGGCCCCGATCACCGCGTCGTGGGCCAGCGAGGTGCCGTAGGCGTCCTGGGTGATGATCCTGGCCTCGGCCAGTGCGTTCAGGACCAGGGCGGCCGATTCCGGATCGCCGCAGCGACGCACGAGGGTGTCGCGATCGACGTGTCGACCCACCGACGTCCCGTCCGCCACCGGGGTGACCAAGTGCAACAGGATAGTTCGTGTGGTGTCGCGTTCCTGGGGACCGAACGACTCCCACTGCTGCTCGGCGCTGGCGGCGATCGCACCACGCACTCCGCCCGCCTGTTCGTAGGCCCGCACCGACATCACCTCGGCGTCGCGGAACTGCCAGGTACTGCGCAGGGCGTGGGCGAGCAGGGGGAACGTCCCCGCCCGGATCACGGTGGTGCTGCCGCGGATGCCGAGGTCGGCCAGCATCAACTCCACGAGCCCGTCGCCGATGCTGAGTCCCTGTGTCTTCGCCGGTTCCACGATGGCCGCGGTCAAGGCCTGCGCGGTCGGCGGGCCGAGCACCATCTGGTTGGTCTCGAGCAGCGTCGCCAACGCCGGGTGCCGAGAAGCGTGTGTGTAGAAGTCGGCGCGCAGTGCCATGATCACACCGGCGCATCGGCCTGGCCGCACGGGTCCGGGGACGGACATGTCGCGGAGAACGTCCAGGTACCGGTCGGCGGCCTGGTCGTCGAAGGGCGGCAGGAACAGTTCCTCGCACTGGTCAACGGCCAGCACATAGGGTTTCTCGGCGGCTCGCTCGTGCGCCCAGGATTCGAGGTCGTCGCCGGGTACCGAGGACGGTGTCACCAGCAGTACGTCGAACTCGTCGCGGATTCGGGCGGCGAACCCAGCCTGCAGCAGCGACGACTTCCCGACACCCGAGTCGCCGACGAGCACCAGTGGATCACCGGTGCCGAGGTTCTCGGCGAACCACGTCTGCATCGCCTCGACCTGGCTGTCGCGGCCCGCGAAGTACTCCGCGTCGCTGATGGTCAGCGCGGCCAGCCCCGGATACGGACAGATCGTCGATATCGTCGGCCGGTTGCCGGAAGGTTCCTGCTGCGCGCGTGACCACAGCTTCCGCCACGCGGTCATCGAGTACAAACCGGGCAGCTCGGGTTCGGGCCGGTGCAGTCGCGCCGGGGGAATGAGCACACTCAGCACCGCCGAGAGGCCGTCGAACTTCGCGGGCACGCTCTTGCCGAGCCGCCAGTCCGAAATCCGCTGCACGCTGACCTCGCGACCACGCGGATTGCGCGCCCGGATCTCCCGGGTTGCCCGGGCGCTGACCGCCTTCAACGGCGGTGCCCCGGCAGCGGAGTAGAGCAGGTCCAAACGATGCGCCAGGTCGGCGCGGGTGGTGCTCACCGCTGCTCACTCCCATTTGAAACGCGACTGTGTCTGTTGCCTCCAGGTCGATGCTACGGATTTGCTGGATGCTGCGGTATGCGGTGACCGTCACAGAGGAATCGGATCCACACCAGCGGAGACAGTGGCGAGCCTCAGCTGATGGTGCCGACGTAGCCGATGATGGTGCTGCGCGCCGAGTTCCAGGCCGCAGACGCGGCGTCGGCGAATTCACCGTGCCCGGTACCGCGCAGGATTTGTACGTCGGCGATGCCGCCCGCGCGCGTGACGGCTTCGACGTAGCGGTGGCTCTGGATCGGTGCCACGACTCGGTCGTTTTCGCCGTGTATCGCGGTGATGTGGGTGCCGTCCGGCGGGAGGTGGTGGATGGGGGAGGCGTACCGATACCGGTCGGGTACCTCCGTGGGTGTACCGCCGAGGAGTTTCGGGACGAACGAGTCACGGCCTTCGGTGACAGCCAGATCCAGGTCGAGTACCGCGGCCATGAGGGTGAGGCTGCGGATGCGAATGGCGGGATGCTTCGGTGCTTCGGCCGATCGGTGTCCGGCGGCCCAGGCGGCGAGGTGACCACCGGCCGAGTGCCCGGCAAGGTGCACCCGCTGTAGGTCGAGAAGGTTACCGAGGCGTGGTGCGACGATTTCGGCCAGCGCGTCGACGGCAGCGGCGACATCGGTGAGCGTGACCGGCCACCCACCGCCGCCGTTCACTCGGCGGTATTCGATGTTCCACACCGCGACGCCGTCGCCGGTCAGCGCACGGGCATGGGCGTCGAACTGCGCGAGGGTCCGGTTCTGCGCCCATCCGCCGCCGTGGATCACAACCACCACGGGCAGACGGGTATTCGATGTCGGTGGCAGATAGAGGTCGCCGAAAGTCTCCGGTGAATCCCCGTAGGTGATGCGCATCGGGGTCGGTGGCATCGCCGCGGCCTCCGCGGCGATCGTCTCTGCCGGTACGGACAGCTCAGCGGCGCGATAACCGAGACCGAGGGTGAGTACCGCAAGCATCACGAGAGTGACACAGCGACGCATTCGGCCACGTGCCACCGGCAGACCTCCTCGTGATCGCCTCTCGGACCTGCACCGTACCGCGCCAACCGTCTGCCGAAGGTGACGCGAAGCAGCCTCACCACCACCCGAGTATCGGTTGCAGCTCCCGCCCGAGTGCTCCGGCCAGGGATCGGGAGTAGCTCGCGGTGAGGTGGTGTTCGTCGTGATAGATCAGGATGTTGCCCTCCGCCACCGCGCACAGCGTGGGTTCGCAGACCGCGTCCGTCAGGTCGATCGGGAAGACGCTGGGAAACGCGGAGGCCGGTTCCAGTCCTGGGTTGATCGGGTCGAGCGCGTCCTCGCGGCGCATGCCGCAGCTGCTGCGGTTCCCGCCGCCCGCCAAACAGTCGGTGGCCTTGTATCGGACGGTTCCGCGGCGCAGCCATGGCGTGTCACGGATGGCGACCACATTGAGACCGCGGTCGGACAGCGCTGCCCATACGTCGAGATAGTCGGCGGGCGTCTCGTCGCCACCCTCGTCGCGGGGACGGGTACCGGTGGTGAACACCCAGTCGGGGCGGTCGGCGTCGAGGCGGTCGATCACGTCGGCCGACCAGTCCCGGCAATCCGGGATGGGCTCGCCCTTGTACATGGCGTCCTCGGCAAGTGTGAGCGGGCAACCCATCTTCAGATACACCTGGATGCGGAACGGGTTTTCGGCGGCCAGCACCTGGAGCGCGGGCAGCCAATGCTCGGCATGGGAGCTGCCGACCAGCGCCAGTGTCCGATCGGCATCCGGGTCACCATAGGTGCAGGTGACGATGTCGCTGGTGTCCCAGTCCGCGATACACCCGTCCGCCGTGGGCGGGGGGACTTCGGTGGGTGCTTCGAAGACGGAGGGTCGCATCGGCTCGTCCGGTGTCACAGCGCCGGAGGCCAACGCTTCGGCACCCGGGTACTTCGCCGGGTCGAGTTCGCCGACGGCGACCGGTGGATTGACGCTGACAACAGCGAACTGCCAGCCGGTGGTGACGGTGACGGTCGCCACCAGCAACACCCCGACCGCGGACGCGGCCAGGTGACGAGATCGTGGGTGACCGAGATCGTCGGCGCGCGTAGTGCGCTGGCGCAGTGGCTCTTCGATCCAGCGGTGCGTCAGCCAGGCCAGCACAACCGACAGCCCGATCACCGCGATGCCGCCCACCAGCCCGGCGTTGGTGTTTCCGCGTTCGGCGAGAAAGAAGATCAGGATGGGCCAATGCCACAGGTACAGGGGGTAGGCGATATCGCCGAGCCACCGCATGGCCGGATGAGCCAGTAGCCGGTTGGGCAGCGGCCAGTCGTCGAACAGCAGGTGCGTCGCCGAAAGGATGACAGCCGCTGTCGCGAAGACAGGCAGCAGGGCCGCGGGCCCGGGGAACCGGTTGGCGCCGTCGATGATGAGCCACCCGCACAGCACCACGCCGAGCACACCGAACACCGACAGCGCGACGCGCAGTTGGCGCCACGGCACCAGAGACGGTGCGACGACCGCGAGCCCGGCGCCGATCAGCAACTCCCACCCGCGGGCGAAGCTGTCGTAGTAGTTCCATCCCTGATTCGTCGCGGTGCCGTAGGCGGCGTAGCAGAACGAGGCCACCGACACCGCGACCACGACCCCGCCGATGGCCGGGCGAACCCGACCCGGTCGCGAGAGCCAAGCGCACAACCAGGCGGTAACGGCGACCGCCAGCAATGCGGCCAGGTAGAACTGCCCCTGCACCGACATCGACCACAGATGTTGCAGTGGGCTGACCGAAGGATCGGCGGCCAGGTAGTCCGACCACGTCAGGGCGAGCTGCCAGTTCTGGTAGTAGAACAGCGACGCCAGAACCTGCGCTGCCGCTGTCGACCATTGCGTGTACGGCAGTAACAACACCGTCGAGGCGACGACGGCGGCCAGCACGACCGCCATGGCGGGGACGAGGCGTCGGGCAGTGCGGCGCACGACCGACCACGCCCAGAACGGTTCCGGGGACTCTGCCCGGCGCAGCAGCAAGCCCGTGAAGAAGAACCCCGACAGCACCAGGAAGACGTCCACACCGCCGGAAACACGACCGAACCACACGTGAAAGACCACGACCAACGCGATCGCGAGCCCCCGCAAGCCGTCCAGATCGACGCGGTACTGCGACCCGCGACCGGCTCGCGTGGCGGTGGTGAGGCGCGGCTGCTCGGTCGAGTGCGTCGAATCGGCGTTCACACCGGTCACAGCCCCGAACTCCCCATCGGCATGCTCCGCTGAGGCATAGGCGAGCCGGAATCCCGGAGAACGGACGATGACGACGACATGACAACTCTCCTATCACGGTCGGCTCGATCAGGTCCATTCGTCGTCGTCGCCGCCGAGCCGGTGACTCCGGCGGGAATCAGCCGAGCTGTTCGCGGACGAATGCCGTGGCTTGGTCACGACTGTCGTTGAAGAAGTACGCGATATGGCCGTAGCTCAGCGCATTTCGGAACCCGGCGGCCGGGTCGCCGCCCTGGCAGACGCGGTCACCGGCGTGGCAGTAGTCGCGCAGGCGGTCGGCGAATTCCGTGAGCGCGCCGAGGCGCAGTGGACCGGTGCCGGACAGGGCGGGATCGAAGCTGCCGCGGTTGTAGGGTTCCGCGCCGTTGAACAGCGGGCTGCCGAACAGGGCGATGGCGTCGATGCGCGCGGCCGCCTGTTCGGTCAACGCTGTTCGCGCATCGAGGGTGTTGCCGATCACGCGCGCGCCTTGCGAGTAGCCGAGGAGCACCAGCCGCTGGTCAGGGCAAGCGGCGGCGGACGCGTTCAGCAGCGCGGTCAGGTTCTCCACACCGCGCACGGCGCTGTCCGGGTTCATCGAGGCCGGATATTCGAGTTCGGTCACCGTGGTGCGGCGACCGAATTCCTGGGCGATCCGCCCGCCCAGCGGAGTGAGCAGCAGGCTGCCGGACTGCGGTTCGAGGGTGCCACGAACGGTGACGACCCGGACCTCCGCGCAGCCGTCGGGGTGAGGGATCGGGTCGGCGGCCGCAGTCGGGACGGCGGGCAGCACCAGCGCTGCGGCGGCTGTTGCGGTCGCCTGCAGCAGGATTCGATATCGTCCACGCATCCGGCCACTGTATTGCGCCCGCAACCCGCACCCGGTGATTTCGAACCGTTCGGGCGCGACGTTGTGGTGGCGTCGAGGCGCGGGTCAGGCTGTCCCCAGGACGCTTTCGGGTGCCGGGGCGAAGGTCGACTCGACATGACGGATGAGGTCGTCAGGGGAGGCAGGGGAGGCGGCATAGCCGAGGTAGCCGTCGGGACGGACGAGGTAGGCCGCGCCGGGGGCGCAGTGGTATCGCCGGGCGAAGTCACCGTCGCTGTCGCGGATGACCGGGAGGGTCGTCGGGCCGACGGTGGCCTCCGGGCTCGCGACGAGGTAGCTGTCGAGGTGGTCGTCGGTCAGTTTCCGGAGCAGGCCGACGTGGCGTTCCAGGTCGGCGAGAGTGGCTGTGTCACAGGTGTTGTCGACGTAGCAGAGCAGAGTGTGGCCGGGGCCGGCGAGGAGAGGGAAGAGGCGGAAAGGGGACCTCACGCCGTCCCTGGTCAGCCCGATCGCGTCGGGAGCGCGGCTGCCGGCCGTGGGAGACGGTGCGCCGGTGGGGGATTCGGTGACGATGGGGCTGTCGCGGTAGTCGATCAGGAGCTGGGCCTCGCGGAGCAGGACGCGTTCGGGGTCAGATTCGCCTGCGCCGATCCCCTCGCGGGCATCGCGGACGGTGCGACCGACCACGTCCTCGCCGACCGGCCTGCGTTCGGCGTCGTAGCTGGCCAGCAACGACGGCGCGGCCACCTCCGCGACGGCCAGCGCGAGCTTCCACGCGAGGTTGTCGGCGTCCTGGATGCCGGTATTCATGCCCTGGGCACCGGTGGGCGGGTGGATGTGGGCGGCATCGCCCGCGACGAAAACCCGTCCCCGCCCGTAGGAGTCGACGATGCGATGGCTGATCCGGAAGACCGAGGACCAGCGCACATGCGAAGCGGTCACCGGTTCGGGCGCCAGCCGGTCGAGCACCGCCTGGATATCGGCCAGTCGCGGGCCGGGCCCGGTGCCGAGCCCGTGTTCGACCTTGTCGCCGCCGACGGAGGTGTCGGTCTCGAGTTCCGGGGGAACCCGCATCGACACCCGGTAGCGGTGGTGGCCGGGCAGCGGGACGCACACGAGCACGTCGTCGGTGACGCCGTTCGTCTGGTGCATCGACCGCACGTTGTAGCCGTGCGGCTGTGACCAGTCGAGTTCGACATCGGCGAGCATGTATTGCTCCGCGAAGGCCGCCCCCTCGAACGTCAGGCCCAGCGTCTTGCGGACGGTGCTGTGCGCGCCGTCGCAGCCCACCAGATACCGTGCCCGCACCGTGTGCTCACCCTCGGGTCCGGCGAGCACCGCATCGACGCCGTTCTCGTCCTGGGTGAACCGGACGAGCCGGACCCCGCGCTCGACGCGCGTGCCCAGCGACTCCAGATGCTGGTGCAGGATCCGCTCGGTCTCGTACTGGGGGAGTCCGAGGAACCCGAACGGAATCTCGGGTGGCAGCGTCAGATCCATTCGGCCGGCCTCGACGCCGTTGATGTACACGATCTGACCACGCAACAGGATCCCGGCGTCGAGAACCTCCCGCAGGATGCCCATCGCCTCGAACAATTCCAGCGTGCGGGGCTGGATGCCGACCGCTTTCGCGTACTGCGGCGGATCCGACAGCGCGTCGATGATCCGGCACCGCACGCCGCGCCGGACCACTCCCACGGCGGCCGCCGACCCCACCGGACCTGCGCCGACGATCAGAACATCGGTATCGAACATGCGACATCACCTCGCGCTGGAAGCCCCCGCCTCATGTTGTCCGCTGATCGTACGCCCGGCGCCGACCCGCGGAATCCCTCGGACGAACGGGTCGCTGGGTCCTCCTCGCGCGCAGTGGATATCGGCATGTCCCGCAAGGTTGCACCCGGTGCCATCCAGCGAAGTACTGGGTACTGTACTCGGTGGTATGGTCGCTGCCGCGGTGCCTGCGACGATGCAGCCCGGGAAGGGCTCGAACATGGAACATCCGATCGAACGCCGCCAGTTCCTGCGTGCGGCCGGAGCGGGTCTGCTCGGCGCGATGCTGTGGGAATCGCAAGCCGCGGCGGCCCCCACCACGCCACCGGGAATCCGAAGTCCGCTGCTGTTCCACTCCCCGGCGGTCGAGCCGTTCGTCGACGAGCTGCCGCGCCTGCCCGTGGTGCGAGGTGACCGGCTCGAACTCCTCGCCGAGACCACCACCCACCGGTTCCACCGTGATCTGCCGGAATCGCCCTCACTGGGCTACAACGGGATGAGCTACCTGGGCCCGACCATCGAGCATCCGGCGGGTGCCCCACTGCGCCTGCGCTTCGCGAACAGGATGACCACCCACCCGCTGGCCGCCGACATGGACACCAGCCTGCACGGCGTCGCCGAGAGCTTCCGCACCGCACCGCCGTCGTCGCTGCATCTGCACGGCGGGGTGACGCCACCCGACAGCGACGGGCACCCGGAGCAACTCGTGTATCCCGGCGGTGACATCGACCATGACTTCCCGCTGGCGCAGGACACCGGCCACCTCTGGTATCACGACCACGCCATGGGCATCACCCGCGTGAACGTCTACGCCGGACTGGCCGGAATGCTGCTGCTCCGCGACGATTTCGACACCGGCGCACCCGGTAACCCGCTGGGTCTGCCCGCCGGCGAGTTCGAGGTGCCGCTGGTCCTGCAGGAGAAGCTGTTCACCGCCGACGGGCACCAGTCGGTCCGGTCGACACCGGTGGTACCCGAAGGCGGCTGGGAAGGTGGAGCCGTCGGCGATACCGGCGTAGTCAATGGCAAGATCTGGCCGTATCTACCGGTCGCGCGTGGCCTCTACCGCTTCCGTGTGCTCAACGCGGCGTCGTTCAGTGTGTGGAATCTGTTCTTCGGCAACCGGATGCGGTTCTGGGTGATCGGCAACGATCACGGCCTGCTCGATGCGCCGGTCGCCGCCCACGAGCTGCGGTTGGCGCCGGGTGAACGGGTGGATCTGCTGGTGGACTTCGCCGAACTGGCCCCGGGCGAGACCGTCGAACTGTGCAACGACGAGGCGCCGGTCTTCCAGGCCGCGATCCTCGGCGAGGTCGCGATGCCGCGGTTCTGTCAGTTCCGGGTCCAGGACCGGCCGGGCTTCGCGGACGGCGTGCCTGCCCGGTTGCGCGGCGAGGCCGGGCTGCCGCCGCTGCTGCCGCCGATCGAAACACCGACGGTGATCCGCAATGTCACCGTCAGCCAGCCCTACGAGCTGCGCGTGCCACCCGCGATCATGTCGCTGAACAATCTCACCTTCAGCAGTCCCGATATCGAGATGCCGCGCCAGGGCACCGTCGAGCAGTGGAACATCATCAACATCACGCCCGATCCGCACCCGATCCACCTGCACCTGGTCACCTTTCGCATTCTCGGCCGGACGCCGCTGCGCACCGTCGACTATCAGCTGGCCCATCCGCAGCCGCCCGTCGGGCAGAAATGGGTGCCGTCGGCCGAGGGATTCCTGGCGGGTCCGATGGTGCCGCCGCAGGCGTGGGAAGCAGGCCACAAGGACATCGTGCGCGTCGACGGCGGCACCGTCACCAGCATCATCGTGCGGTTCCCGACCGCGGCGGAACTCGGCTTCGACCCGGACGCACCGTTCCCGCGCCGGGTCGCGACCGAACGCGCGGGCGCGGAAACCCATACCGGTCACCGCGTGCTCGACCATGCCGGTGATCAGCACGATGACCTGCGCGGATACGTATGGCACTGCCACCTGCTCGACCACGAGGACCACGACATGATGCTGAAATATCGCATCGTGCCGTGACAGTTCCGTACTTTCGGGTACGGAACACTGTTCGGAATAGTATGGTCGCTGTGATCGCAGTCAGCGAGTGGATGTCACATCAGGAGGCCGACAGTGGTCGATGCCGTCGAACGTCAGCTCGAGCACATCCGCTCCGGGCCGCCGGTGAAGTGCCCCACCGCCTTTCGCTATTGGGAAGCGCGCGACACCCCGCTGGTGCGCCGGCTCGAGCGCGTCTTCGCGACCGTGACCAGGCAGCGGCTGTTTCCCAGCGACGAGCAGGCGAGAGCGCTGTGCGAGGACCTGTTCACCGGTGACCCGGTAGCCGAACGGTTCGTCGCCGAGGTGATGCACGGCGAGATCGGGGCGAAAGCCGGGCGCAAGATGCTGGACACGGCGCTGGCACAGGGCATCGATGCGGTGCCGGACGCCCCGGAATCCATGCGCGCCTTGTTCGCCGAGTTCGAGACAGTGCCCGACTGGGTGGTGCCCGAACTGGTCGAGCAGGGCGCGGCCATCTGGCGGCGCTGGGGCACCATGCTGTTCAGCTTCGCCGGCGCCGAAACGCTCGAGATGTACACCGAGGCCGCGGTCGCGACGCCGCTGTCACTGGCGGGCGGCTACGCGGGCGACAGCGCCCTGCGCCGGTTCCTGGAGACCACCCGCTTCTGGATCGATGTCTCCGCCCGTGACGCGCTGCTCACCCCCGGTTCGGCGGGCCGGGCCACCGCGCTGAAGGTGCGGGTCATGCATGTCTCGGTGCGCGCGAAGGTCGCGGGCCACCCCGAATGGGACAACGAACGCTGGGGGCTGCCGATCAGCCAGACCTACCAGATGCTGACTCTGTTGGCAGGCAGCGTGACGCCCGGCCTCGGCCTCTGGGCGCTGGGTTATCAGACGACGCCATCGGAAATCCGTGCGCTGCTGCACTTTCAGAAGTACATGGGCCACCTGCTCGGCGTGCGGCTGCGCTGGTATCCGGAGACGGTCCTCGACGGACTGCGGGTGCTGGCGATGACCATCGCCTCGCGGTCTTACGACGCCGGGCAGCACGGTACGGAACTGATCGAGTCCTATCCGGCGGCCTTCGCTCCGCGCGACGGCCACCGTGGCCTGGCCCGGTGGCGCGAGAAATACAACTACCGGATCAATTCCGTGTACTCCGCGATGTACATGGCCCCCGGCACCCGCCGTCGCTACACCATGCCGCCCGCGTTCCCGTGGATCCTCATTCCGATCCTGCGCTTTCCACTGATCACCGCGATGGAGATCGTGCGCCGGATCTGCCCGCCGTTCGCGCGGGCGCACGAGAAGCTGATGCTCGTGCATCGCGAGAACTGGTATCGCGCCCAGATGCAAGGTCGCGAAGCGGCCTTCGACGCCAGCGGTGCCCTGCGCCGATGAACCCACCGAAAGCAGCCATGACTACCGCAGACATCGTCGAAGTATGGAACGGGCCGGGACGTCGCGACGGCGACCTGACGCCGGTCTTGCCGCGCCACAACGGATTACACCCCTCGCCGAGCAAACTCGCCTTCGAGCACTGGTACTTCGACGCGCACCTCGACACCGGCCACGTGGTGATCGGCTTCCTGACCAAACGTCGACCGGAGGACCTGCCGTTGGCCCGGCCCTGGGTGGAGATGATGGTCTACGCCCCCGACGGCACCCGCCGCCAGGTGTCGCGGCGTTATCCGCACTCGGCGACCTCGTTCTCGACCGAGGCCTGTGATGTGCGCGTCGGTGCCAACACCGCGCGCACCGAGTTCCGCGAGGACGGCCTGCCGACCCACCACCTGCGGATGGCCGAGGACGGCCTGGTCTTCGACCTGCAGTTCCACAACGAGGTCCCCAGCTGGATGCCAGGCAAGGGCGAAACCCGTTTCGGCAGTAAGGATTCCTTCGGCTGGATGGTCGCCGCGCCGCGTGCCGGGGTGACCGGTGCGATCGAGCTCGACGGGGTGCGACACGAAGTCACCGGACGTGGGTATCACGACCACAACTGGGGCGTCGGCGACATGAAGAAGATCATCGAGCGCTGGCACTGGGGCAGGCTGTACGTGGAGGACTACTCGCTGCTGTTCGCCTCGGTACTGACCCAGCAGCGCCGGGGCGGACACGAGATCAGCCCCCTGATGCTCGCTCACCACTCCGATATCGTGCTGTCCACCGGCGAGACGGTCATCACCGAGGGGCCCGCGCGCTTCGACACCACCGCGGGCCGGACCTACCCCGAATGGATCGAACTGCAGGTGCCGAGCAAACTCGAACTGCGCCTGGACGTCGACCGGGTCATCCACGCCCACGACCTGCTCGACGATCTACCGGTCGTGCGTTCCCGCCTGGTCAAACCCCTGGTGCACCGGCTGGTCGGCCACCCGGGCTACTTCCGTTTCGAGTCGACCTTCGACCTGACCGTGCACACCGACGGCGCTACGGAGCGGCGCAGCGGGACAACGCTGCACGAACTGGTCGCGCTGACCTGACCACTGAGGTCGGGGAACTGCGCTCGGCGTACCGACCTGCGATGCACCGCAGGTCGGTACGCGGATCACGTGGGCGGCTCGGTGCTGGTGATGAATCGGAAGAACTCGCGGCGCTGATCCTCGGTCGGCACGGGCAGATTCTGGTTCCCGTGCACGAAGCCGATCCCGGCGAAACACATCAGGCCGGCACGCATCTCCGCCTGCTCCGCGGAGAATCCCCGATCGATCAGAGTCTTCGACAGGGTGTGGAAGATCCGCTGATCCAGTGCCTTCACCGCCTCGGCCACCTTGGCATTCGTGCGCGCCCAGTCGCGGACCGCGAGCTCGACCTGCCAGACCCGCTCCCCGGTGAGCAAGGCGCCCATCCGGGCCAAGCGCTCCTGCACCGGCAGTTCGTCGAGGTCCTGGAACCCGCGGGCCGCGTCGTTGTGATCGGCGCACCAGAACTGCGCGGTGGTCTCGAGCAGCTGGTCGATACCGTCGAAATGCCAGTAGAAGCTGCCTTTGGTAACGCCGAGCTCATCGCATACCTTGGCGATGGTGATGGCGGCGACGCCCTCGCGCAGCAGCACCCCCAGCGCCGCGTCGGTCCAGTCCTCGACGCCGAGCCTGCGCGCCGAACCGCGCGCGGCCGCCGCTTTGCGCTTGGACACCGGTGCCGTCGGCCGGGTGCTCCCTGGCTCTTCGGTCATGGTCGTCTCCTCTCGGGCTCGCGGGCGGCAAAGCCATACTCAGCCGTATAGTTGAACCTACCAAAAGGTATGGCCAGGTGATGCTCTGGCCGACATCGCCGCACGCGTCGGTGGTCGGCTGCAATGGCGCGCCGCGACAACTCGAGCTGGATGTCCGACTGGGAGAAATCGTCGTGACTCGACCGCTGAGCGGGGCACTGTCGAGACCTTGGGGACGGGGCCGAAGACGGCTGATGGGGGCTTGATGCAGAATGTGAAGGTGAGCGAGAGACCTGAGACGAAGTGTGGGGTGTTGGCTGCTGTGGGACTGATGCGTGCCGCGACCCCTGTCCGCGGTTAGTTCGATGTCGGATCAGGAAGCCGGGATGGGGCCTGGTGGAGGTCATTACGACGCGGTGGAACGGCTGCGTCGGAAGTGGGAAGCGACAAAGGCCGCCGAGGGTGATTCCGGTGCGGCGCAGGGTGGGGCGTCCAACATCGTTCGGCTGCCGAGGCCGCCGCGGCGAGGTCGCGAGGAGGTAGGCGAAGCTCGGCATAACCCTTGGTTGCCGGAGCAGGTCGACGATCCGGCGCCGACCCGCCCAGTGACCCGAGCGGAATTGCAGGGTGAAACGGGTGCGTGGCTGATGCATACCGCGGCGCAGCCCGACGGGGACGCCGAACATGAACGCAATGTCATCGACCTCGGTGCGTCACGCCGGAAACGCGCCGGTGCGGATGGTTCGCCCAGGCGTGCCCGGCCGAGGGCGATGCCCCGCAGAATCGGGTCTGCCGACACGAAGCCGGACGGCGAGCCCGGTGCCCCACCGCCGAGGTGATCGCCGAGTACGCCAGGCTACCCACGCACCGTTGAGGTAAATGGGTGATTCGACCGACGCGGGCGTGGACGGGGGCCTCCTAGCGTTGGTTCATGACTACTCAACACATCGAAACGCTGATCATCGGGGCCGGTCAGGCCGGTCTTTCCTGCGGATTTCAGCTGCGGCGGAGCGGACGACCCGTTCTGATCGTCGACGGGAACGAGCGAGTCGGCGACAACTGGCGTCGGCAATGGGACACACTGCGCCTCTACACACCGGCGAAATACGATTCGCTACCCGGATTGCCGTTTCCCGCCGAGGACCGGTGGAGTTATCCGGGCAAGGACGAGGTAGCCGAGTATCTCGAAACCTACGCCTTGCAGTGGGACCTGCCGGTGCGGATGAGTACGCGGGTCGATCGATTGACCGCGCGCACGGGCGGGGGATACGCGGCGCGCGTCGGCGACGACACCATCACCTGTGACAACGTCGTCGTCGCCACCGGGACCTTCGGGCGCACCCCGTTCGTGCCGGATTTCGCGGCCGACCTCGACCCGGGTATCCGGCAACTGCACTCGAGCCGATACCGGCGCCCGAGTCAGCTGCAATCGGGAACGGTGCTGGTGGTAGGTGCCTCGCACTCGGGCACCGACATCGCCTACGAGGTGGCCGCGGTCCAGCCGACGATCCTCAGTGGTCGTGACTGCGGCCAGCTGCCGATCCGGCTCGAGTCCCGCGCTACGCGCTTCGTCATGCCGGTGTTGGTCTTCCTGGCCAGGCATGTGATCACCCGGCGAACGCCGATCGGGCGACAGGCGATGCGCGAGATCCGCTTCCACGGCGGTCCGATGCTCCGGGTCAAACGCGCGGACCTGGCCGCGCGGCAGGTTCGGCGCGAGACCTCCCGGGTCACCGGGGTGGTCGACGGGTCGCCGGTGCTGGCCGACGGCACCGTGCTCGACGTGCGCAACATCGTCTGGTGCACCGGCTTCGAGCAGGTCTTCGACTGGATCCAGGTTCCGGTGATCGGTGAGGACGGCTGGCCGCGGGAGTACCGCGGCGTGGTCGACGAGGCGCCCGGCCTGTTCTTCTGCGGGCTCAGCTTCCAATACGCGTTCAGCTCCATGCTGTGGCCCGGCGTCGGCCGAGATGCCCAGTACGTGGCACGCAGGATCGCGGCGCGGACGAATACGAGAGCGAAAGAAGCGGTGGCGCCATGAAAACCGAAAGAACGCTGGCAGTAGTTGTCGGCTCGGCCCCGGTGCTGATGACCGCGGCATTGCTGTGGCATCCGCCCATACCGGGCCGGTTGCCCGACACCGCCGCGATCGCCGACCACGTCGCGCACGATCCGACGCGATGGGGTCTGGCGCACGTGGCTGCCGCCGTCGCGTCGGCGGTGCTCATCCTCGCATTCGTGGCGATCCGGGCGCGCCTGCGGGAAGCAGGCGATCAGCGGCTCAGCGCCGCCGGCCTCGGCCTCGTCGTGGTCGCAGGCACGGCCTACGCCATGCTGGCGGGGATGGAGTTCGCGGCTCTGGCGGCACACGAGATCGGTGCGGACCCCTCGGCCGCTCAGTCCGTGATCAACCCCTGGTTCGTCGCCGTTCTGATGACCGGCGGACTGTCGTTCGCGCTGGGCATGCTCGGTTTCGCGGCGGCGATCAGACGCACCGCCGTACTGGGCTCCCGGCTGACCGCGGTCGTGGTTGTCGCTTTCGTTGTGCTGGCTGTCTCGCGATCGGTGCCGATCGGTGTCGTGCAATTCGGTGTGCAGTCGGCGGCGGCGCTGATGGCCCTTGTGCCGATCGCGTGGGCGATGTGGACAGCACGGATGTGATGACCGCGCCCGGCAGACGCGTAGGCTCACTGATAGGTGATCTGCATGGGTGTGGTCGACATCTTGCTTCGGGCCCGCAAAGCCTACGAACGTCGTGAATGGGTGGCGGCGTACGAGAGTCTGTCGGGCCTCGCGCCGGCTGAGCTCGACGACGCGGCCCTGGAAGCCGACGACTTCGCCCGCCTCGCCACCGCCGCGTACCTGACCGGCCGCGACAACGATTGCATCCAAGCATTGCAGCGGGCCTTTCAGCTGAACGTGACCGCGGGTGACACCCCGGCTGCTGTTCGGTGCTCGTTCTGGCTGGCCTTGGTTCTCATCAGCAACGGGGAAACCGCGGTGGGCGGCGGCTGGGTGGCCAGGGGCCAACGCCTGCTCGCCGATATTCCCGAGGACGTGGTGGAGCGTGGCTACCTGCTGATCCACGAGATGATGAGGCACGTGATGGCCGCCGAGTTCTCGTCGGCGTCCCAGCGAGCCGTCGAGATCGTCGGCTACGGACATCGATACGATGATCCGGACCTGATCGCGATGGGACTGGCGGCGCAGGGCCGGATCTCGCTGTACACCGGTGATGTCCGGCAGGGGCTCGCACTGTTCGACGAAGCGATGGTCGGTATCGCGGTCGGTGCCGTGTCGCCGATCTTCGCCGGTCAGGTCTATTGCACGATGATCGAGGGCTGTCAGGAGGCCTCGGACTTGGGCCGGGCCGCGGAATGGACGATCGCGCTGACGAACTGGTGTGATGCCCAACCCGGACTGGTTCCGTTCACCGGCCAATGCGCGGTACACCGCGGCCAGATCATGCGACTGCACGGCGCGTTCGACGAGGCCATCGAGGAATTCACCCGAGCCATCCGCCGATACGTCGCCGCGGGAACCACGTCGGCGGCGGGCTTCGCGTCGGCCGAGCGGGGCAAGGTGCTCCACATTCGCGGCGACTTCGACGCCGCGCAGTCCGCCTACGACGCGGCGATCGGCTACGGGTACGAACCGCAACCGGAGCTGGCGCTGCTGTGGCTGGCCAGGGGACGGACCTCGGCGGCCGTCGCCGCCATGGACCGACTGCTGGCCGAGCCTCGCGATCCGGTGCACCGCAGCCAGCTGCTGCCCGCGGCCGTGGAAATCATGGTGGCCGCCGAGAACTTCGATCGCGCGGTCGAGCTCGACGCCGAATTATCCACCCTTGCTGCCGCATTCGGTTGCGAAGCCCTGCTCGCTATGGCCGATTACGCCGCGGGCCACGTCGCCCTCGTGGGTGATCGCCCCGCCGAGGCTATTCCCGAACTGCGCCGAGCGGCCCGACTGTGGCACACCCTCGACGCGCCGTACGAGGGCGCGCGCTGCGCGGCACTGATCGGCCGTGCGTTGCGGGTGCTGGGCGACAATGACTCGGCCGCAGGCGAACTGGACACAGCGCGTCGCACGTTGACGACTCTCGGTGCTCGCCCCGCGTGCCGGGAGATCGCCGCACTGGCGCCGACTCCGCTACCCCGCGGCCTGAGTGCCAGGGAAGTCGAGGTTCTGCGCCTGGTCGCCGTCGGCAAGACCAACCACGAGATCGCGACCGCGCTGTTCCTCAGCGAGAAGACGATCGCCCGGCACCTGTCCAACATCTTCGTCAAGATCGAGGTGACCTCGCGAACCGCGGCCGCCGCCTTCGCCTACGAGCACCAGCTGGCCGACCAGCACTGACCTGGCCGAGTACGCCCTACGCGGTAGCCGCGGCCGTCGATTCGATCCACACCGTCAACACGTCCGCTGCGCGGTCGATGAGGCGTTGCCGGTCCATCTGCGGTTCTCGTTCCACCGCGATGCGCAGCGCGGCCGAAAATGCCAGTGTCATACCGATATACACGTATTCCTCCACCTCGGTGTCCGGCAGATCGGGGCGGCGATGGGCGATGAAGAGTCGGCAGAACTGGGCGATCTGTCCTTCCACCGCGGGCAGGATGTTGCTCTGCAGGCCCATCGGCACTTCGCTGGCGAGCGCGCTGATGATGGCCCGATCGCGTTCGAGCGCATCCACCAGGCAGACGAAGAGTTGCCGGACCGCGACTGCCGGTTCGAACGACAACGAGGCACCGATCGCCTTGATCAATTCCTGGGTCATCTCGGCGCTGGCGCGGTCGCGGAGCGCGGCCAGCAATTCGTTCTAGTCGGCGAAGTAGCGGTAAACGGTACCGATGCCGATATCGGCTTCCGCTGCGATGTGATTCGTCGTCAATCCTTGGTACCCATGACGGACCAAAAGCCGAGCAGTCGCGTCCAGAATGTTGTCGATCGTGGCTCGAGAGCGCCGCTGAACTGGACGATAACGTGCTGACCTGGCCATGTAGGCAGTGCATCACCGCTCGCAGTCGATGTCAATAACCGAGTTGAAGCGGAGCAATTTTCGGCTATAGCCTCGAAAGGCATTGCTGCGTCGGCGGATGCGCAGCGCCGGTGAGTGGAGTCGAGCCATGTCAGCTTCAACGTCGAAGTCGGCCGGTGACACCGGCGGCGCGTCCCACGCGTTCGACTACTACTACCGGCCGGGGATGGCACTACGGCCGTGGCCGCAACGTTCAACCGGCAATCGTGAGCTGTGGGATTGCGCGCGGCGCGGTTTCGTCGAGCCGATGGTCGCGCCTGCGCGACTGTCGGCACCGGGACCGTTGGTCGGCGTGGTCGCCGATCATCAATGGCAGGGCGACGAACTCATGGACGAGGTGGTGCTCGCTTTTCGCCGGATCGGCATGGCCGAGGGCAGGCGAATGCTCGAGCACGCGTTGGATCACGGGATCGAGACGGTGCCCGACGCACCGGCGGAGCTCGTTCGCCTGTTCGCGAGCCTCGACAATCCGCCGGCCTGGCACGATCCGCAACGCTGGGAACGGGGACGTCAGGTCTGGATCAACGCCTCGTTCGCCGGTAAGGCGGGCATGGCGGTGATGGACGCGCTGGCCACCTTCGTCGGCAATGACGTCTCGACCGCGACCGGTGCGACGCGACGGTTCATCAACGACTATCAGCGACGGATGTTCGAGAGCTACACCTGGTTCTGGAATGTCACCCGCGAGAGCGCGATGGACCGGCACTCGCCGTTCTTCACCGACACCGTCAAGGTTCGGCTGATGCACTCGCAGGTTCGCGCTGGACTGCGCCGAACCTGGGGCGAGGAGAGTTTCGAGCGCAACGGCTGCCCGATCTCGTGCACCGCGATGCTGATGGGCGCCATCTCGTTCGGCATCCTGCCGATGCTCGTCGACCTGGCCCACGGCCGCGAGCACGCACAGGCCGATCTCGATGACGCGATGGTCTATTGGGCACATATCGCCTACGTGTTCGGCGTCGCCGAGGAAGTCATTCCGACCACCGCGGCCGACGGCATCGAACTGCTGAACTACTACCTGCCCTACACCGGCGGCCCCACCGAGGCGACCGCCGCGATGTCGGAGGCCGCCGCGGCGAGCCTGTCCGATGAGGACGGGAACCTCACGCTGAAAGGCCGCGCCGTCACCGGCCCGCTACTCGCCATGATGGCCTACTTCGGCGGTGAACCCGCCGTGCGTGCCCTCGTCGCGACGACGCCCGCGCGGGACATCCCGATCGCCGGGTGGGTACGGCTCATCGGCCTGCTGGTCGTCGCCAACGTTCGGGTGAACAGGCTGTTCGACAAACTTCCGTTCCGCAGTGCGCGATTGCGAAGGCGTGCCGCCAAAGGCGACCGCTTCTGGCGTCTCAATGTGCTGACTTCGCGTGCGGCCGCGAAACGCAAGGGAATCCTGACGACTCCCTACGACCATCACGACACCACGTCATAGCCGCCCTCAGAGAGCCACCTTGCGAGCCGGCGGTCTACGCAGTGCCGTGCGAAGCGTCCTACACCACAAGGGGATCGGCGCCCACCTGCTCGAACGTATTCGACGAGAGCACCGGCATGAGGTTCCTTTGCTTCCTGTTCTTCGTCCTGCACGCTGGCTGAGGGCCGCTGGCTTCCCGTGGACGTGAGGCGCACTGGAACCGGTCGTGGTAAATGTGGTGGGTAACTGGGGCCGCTCGGCGCAGGGTCGAGGCCGTGAGTTCGGGGGAGTATGCCTGCGATTGCCAGATTCGGGGCGGTTTCGCTCGACAGCCGGGATCCGCGGCATCTCGGGCAGTTCTATAGAGCGTTGCTCGATTTCGAGATTCGGTACGAATCCGATGAGCTGGTGGTGCTTCGCGGCGCGGGAGTGACACTGACGATCGAGCAGGTAGCGGACCATATACCGCCGGACTGGCCGGGGAATCAGGTGCCCAAGCAGATGCATCTCGATCTGTTTGTGACAGACCTCGATAGCGCGGAGGTGGCGGCGATCGACCTGGGCGCGGTCAAGGCTGCCTTTCAGCCCGCTCCGGATAGGTGGCGGGTGCTTCTGGACCCCTCGGGGCACCCTTTCTGCCTTACGGTGCCATCTGCCGGCGGTGAGTGAAGCCGTTGGTGCGGTGGCGATCCGGCTCGAACCCACCCCGGCCCCTTGATCTCAGAGCTGCGATTGCACCTCGGCGGCGATGAGTTCCAGGTGGTCGAGGTCGGCGAGATCGAGGATCTGTAGGTAGATCCGGCTGGCACCGATCTCGCGATAGTGGGCGATCTTGTCGACGACCTCGGCGGGTGAACCGGCCAGGCCGTTGGTCTTCAGCTCGTCGACCTCGCGGCCGATCGCGGCGGCCCGGCGCGCCACCTCGGCGTCGGTGCGCCCGACGCAGGCGACCAGGGCGTTGGAGTACACCAGTTCATCGGTGCGCCCGGCCGTGCGCACCGCGGCGCGCACCCGGTCGAACTGGGCGGCGCTGTCGGCGACCGAGGCGAACGGCATGTTGAACTCGGTGGCATAGCGGGCCGCCAGGCGCGGGGTGCGGACCTTGCCGTTGCCGCCGATGATCACCGGCACCGGATCCTGCACCGGCTTGGGCAGGGCGGGGGAGTCGGTGAGCTGATAGTGGGCGCCGTCGAAGCTGAACGTGGCTCCCGGCTTGGTCTCCCACAGCCCGGTGACGATGGCCAGCTGCTCCTCGAGCAGACCGAAACGGTTGTCCGGGAACGGGATTCCGTACGCCGCGTGTTCGGCGGCGAACCAGCCGCTGCCGAGGCCGAGTTCGACCCGCCCGCCCGACATCTGATCCACCTGGGCGACCTGGATGGCCAGTGGTCCCGGCATCCGGAAGGTGGCGGCGGTGACCAGGGTGCCCAGCCGGATCCGGGAGGTGTCCCTGGCCAGCCCGGCCAGGGTGATCCAGGCGTCGGTCGGGCCGGGCAGGCCCGAGGCATCGCCCATGGCGAGGTAGTGGTCGGAACGGAAGAACGCGTCGAAGTCGAGCTCCTCGGTGGCGCGCGCCACCGACAGCAAGGTGTCGTAGTCGGCGCCCTGCTGGGGCTCGGTGAAGATGCGGAGGTCCATGATCACCATCGTGCCCGATGCGTACCGGGTACGCAGGTCGCAGCGAGCAAGCTCACGACGGCCGGCCAGGCAACTCGGCATGCGTGAGTGGACGCAGATCGAAGGTTGCATAATCAGGTGGTGCACTCTGGTGATGGTCTGTTCGATCGGCGCCTGTCCGACCGCGCGCGTGAGGTGATCCGCCGAGGTGCCGAGATCGCGATGAACGCGCCGGAGGAGTGGCTCGACGAACTAGGCCTATCGGGTCGGTCGAGATGTCGCATGGCGGCGGTGGATGACCATCGTCTTCATCCTGACGCCCGACCCGTTCGAGCTGCAAGAGGTCTTCGAGGTCACCGCCGCATCGATCGCCGGATTCGTCGACGGCACTGTCGAGGCGATCACCGAGGTCATCGGTGAGGTGCGCGACGAGCTCGCCCGCGGCTCGTATGCCGAACGCCGGGAAACGATTTCGCTGATTCTCGAGGGCGAGCCGATCAATATCGAACGCGCGGCGACCCGCCTCGGATACCGGCTCGACACCACCCATACCGCTGCTATCGCCTGGAGTGACATCCCCGGTGCCGAACTCGAGGAACCGCATCGGGTGACCAGAGCCCTCGCACAAGCCGCCGGTGCGGCGACGGCGCTGAGCCTGCTCGCCAGCGCGGCCACCCTGTGGGTGTGGGTGCCCGGCCCCACGGCGCCCGACACCGCGGCACTGACCGAAGCGCTGGACCATATCCCCGGCGTGCGTATCGCCATCGGCTCGACCGGTCGAAACCTCGCGGGCTTCCGGACGAGTCACCTCGACGCACAGGCCGCGCACCGAATCCTCGCCCGCCCGCACAGCACCCGGCGCACGGTCACCGTCAGCGAGGTGCAATTGACCTCGCTGATCACCGAAAACGGTGCTCAGGCAGACCGTTTCATCAAGTACACCCTCGGTGATCTGGAACATGCCGACAGCGAACTGCGGGAATCGGTACTCATCTACATCAACGAGCAATGCAACGCCACGCGCGCTGCGGCGCGCCTGTTCACCCACCGGAATACGATATTGCGCAGGCTGGCCCGCGCCGACGAGTTACTGCCTCGCCCGCTGGCGGAGAACAGTGTGCACATCGCTGTCGCGCTGGATGCGCTGGACTGGCGGCAGGGCATGCCTCAGTCCACGTGAGCGGCTTACCTCGCAGCGCCGACCGGGGTGAGGCGGTGCGTGCCTCGCAGGCCCTTGAGGGTCGCGTCGCGACCGGTCCCGATGGTGAGTTTCGTACTGCGACCGATCGCCTCCAGCACCGGCTCGCTGATCAGCACTTCCCCGCCCTCGGCCTGCGCGGTGACGCGCGCGGCCATGGCGACGTTGCGTCCGAACAGATCATCACCCCGGCGGACGGAGGTCCCCATGTGGATACCGATCCGGACCCTGAAATCGGTTGCGGCCCGTGATGATCCGGCGTCCTTGTGTAGCGCGGCCTGGATCGCGAGGCCGCAGCCGACCGCCTGCTCGGGAGCGGCGAAGGCGATCATGTAGCCGTCGCCCTGGTTCTTGACCACATGGCCACCGCGGTCCTGCACACATCGCGTGACGAGGCGGTTGTGGCGGTCCAGTAGCTTGACCCAAGCATGGTCGCCCAGTTGTTCGTTGAGGGCGGTCGATTGCTCGATGTCGGAGAACATGATAACGACGTTGCCGTCCGGCGCCAGCCTGGCCAGGTCGGGACGCTCGACCCGCGCCCAGCCCGCGAGGTCTTCGATGGAGGTCAGCACGGCAGCACGAAAACCTTTGGTACGCACCAGGTCCGCGGTCTGCCAGGCTGTTCGCACCGCCTCGCGACCGCCGACCACCAACCGCTGCGTCGTCGTGGCCCGACGCGGTGCCGGCCGTTTGCGCCGACTTCGGGCAAGCAGGATCGACAGGGTGATCAGGCCGACGGCTTCACCGGCGGCGACGATCGCGAGCACGACGATCACGACTGTGTTCATCGGATAAACCCTGGCCGAGTCGCGTCGCTGGCCGAACCCTGTAGCGGCTGCGCGCCCGAGCTGTTCACGCCAAAATAGTACACAGGCGTTCACTGGAATTTCGACCGGCATGTTCGGTGCATGCCGACGGCCGTCGGTCCCTCGTAGCCGACCCGGCCCCGTCCCCTTCTTTCGTCGTACCGAGGTCGATGTACAGCTGAAATGGCCCAACATTCGAGCCTCGACGTGACGCGGCCGAGAGCTGAGCGGAAGGTCGCGGAGAAGGTCATGCGTCCGCGTGCGCCGGAACCGCAGCACCGTCCGTACCGTGTTTCGGTGTACGGGTGACATACTTGGAAGGCCTCCGGTGGTGCATGGTGCACTATGAGAATCTCATTCGGGTGCGAAACGCCATTGGAACGCGAGACGGTGAGAACGCACGATGGAGCGCAAACACCCGAAAGGAGGAAATGTGCGCATGCCGAACAGCGCCCTGTCGGCCCCGATCGTGACGATGGCAGGTCGGCCGTTGGTCGACTGTCTCCCGGCGGCGTCAACGATTTCGGGCAAGATCATGAGCCGATACCTCGTCGATAGCGCACTGTCCGGCAGAGTGCCACTAGCGACCTTGCGTCGCGATGTCACCGCGACGGTGAAGGCATGCCTCGAGCTGGCCGCCAGGCTCCTCGCTGGTGAGGACGCTGCGAAACCACTGGCCGAGGTGCGCTTCGGCGTCATGGAATGGGCACACCAGGGCGTGCTCATCGACTCGATGCATACGGCAGTGCACACCGCCACGCGGATGGTGTTCGACCATCTCACCGCGCAGGCCGAGCCCGCAGCGGATCACCGGGCCGTGGCCCGGGTGACGCAGGTGTTCGTCGAGCTCACCAGCCGGCTCGCCACCGTGATTTCACAGGCGTACACGAGTGAGATGCGCGCTGCGGGGAGTGATGCCGCCGACGCTGTGGCCGCGGCTCTGATCGCCGGAAACGCAACACCGGCCATGGCCCGTGCCCGCGGGGTGCGGCTGGCCGAAAGCTACGTCGTCTTCGCTGTGGCGTTCGTGGCGCACAACGAAGAGCAGCCGCTCCTGGATCGACAGATCATCTCCCGCCGAACAATTCGCCGAGTCAGAGCCGAGGTGTCGCACCAGTGGGCTGACCATGCGTTGATGCAGATCGGTGCCGACTCGGCGACTCTGCTGATTCCGCAAGACCACTTCGATCCCGCAGGGGCAGAACGGCTCGTCGAGCACCTTGCCGTCGCGGCGCAGACGAGGATTCGCGCCACGTTCGTGTCGGCAAGAGCAGACGGAATCTCCGAAGAGATCGAGCGCGTGCGCGCGGTGCTCGACATCATGCGTCGCCTGCGCCGAGACGGGCTGGAGCGTTTCGAGGATCTGTCGCTGGAATATCAGCTGTCGAGGCCGGGCGCGGCCGGCCGACACTTGGCCGCGGCGTTGGACTCGCTCGACAAGCATCCGGTTCTGCTGGAGACGTTGAAGGCCCATCTCGCGACCCGCTCCACCCGCGTGCGCACGGCGCATGTACTGCACATACATCCCAACACCGTCGACTATCGGCTGAACAAGATCGCCGAGATCACCGGATTGGACCCGATGCACTCGGACGGGGTCTGGCGCCTGCGTTCTGCGCTCGTGGCCCGCATGATCGGTGTCGCCGATCAGGAGTCGGCCAACCGGGGCGACCCGGAACAGACTGCGCCCGCCGCACAGGCTTGCTGATCGGCGCGGCCCCGACAGCCCCCCGGCGCACTGTCGCGATCGACGTGGTTCACAGTTGCTCCCGTCCGGGAAAGTCGTCGAGCATTCCGCGTGATGTGCCGATCAGGGTGCGGGCGGCGTCAGCCTGGTGACCGTCCCGAGGGGACGCGTGACGGACAACGCGTTCGGGTCCCAACTGGGTCCGGACCTGATCCGCCCGCGCATCGAGCTGACGATTCGGCAGTCAGATGTGACTGTAACGTTGCCATCGGAGCAGAAAGGACCACCGGTGGTGACACGTGCTGAACAGCGAGACGCGACACGCGCGCGCATCTTGGAGGTGGCGACCGAGCTACTGATCGAACGTGGCTATTCAGCTTTGACCACCGTGGCCGTGCAGCAGCGGGCGGGTCTGAGTCGCGGTGCGCTCCTGCATCATTTCCCGACCGCGCGCGATCTGTCGGAGGCGCTTGTCGCCGATCTGGTCGTGCTCAACGAAGCGGCGACGCAGGCGGCGGCGGCGACCTTGGGTGACGCCGTCGACCCGGTAGAGCGTGCGCTGTCGGCCCTGTACTCGGCGTTGACGCAACCGCCCGCGCGGGCCGAGTTCGCGCTGTGGGCCGCGGCAGGCACCGATCCCGATCTCGCCGCCGCGCTGCGGGTGGCCGAGCGCAAGGCGGGGCGCGATCTGCACCGGGTGGTCGATGGGTTGTTCGGGGCGCCGATCGTGGCGCATCCGCGCTACCCGGCCGTTCGTGATCTGACCATCGCCGTCTTGCGGGGGCTCGCGGGCACGCGCGCGCTGCAGTCCTCGGATCAGGCGAACCGAGTCGTCCTCGCGCAGTGGGCCGACGCGATTCGGATCTTGTTGGCGCCCGGTCACATCAGCGAGGCCGACGGATAGAGCTCGTCGACGCCGACGAGCGGTCGCGGAGGATCGGCGAAGGCGAGACGGGTGCCCACTTCTTGCGCGTCGGTCGTCGACAACCTGGCGAGCCGTGGATGTCAATCCTGGTCGGGGAGTCGACGGTCGAACTCGGCCCGTTTGTAGTCGCCGTAGGGTTCGTCGCGTTCGCGGACTGCCTCCCGGAAACCGACTGTGGCGGCACGCAATTGGAATGCGTAGCCTTCCCTGGTGTGGCGGGAGATGCCGTCGAAGACGGTGCTGATCATGCCGGAGTTGGCCACGCCTTGGGACAGCAGCGCCGAATTGAGCGCGAGTTTGGCCATCATCAGCTGGTTGACCGGCATGCGGGCGATCCGGCCGACCAGCTCTTCGGTGCGTTCGTCGAGCTCCTCCGCCGGGCACGATTCCACCGCCAGCC
Organism: Nocardia sp. NPDC059195; assembly: GCF_042754695.1. NCBI lineage: Bacteria > Bacillati > Actinomycetota > Actinomycetes > Mycobacteriales > Nocardiaceae > Nocardia > Nocardia sp. NPDC059195. Next base: position 74,215 of record NZ_JBHZBG010000012.1, read on the forward strand.
CCCATTCCTCGGCTTGCTTGCCGCTGATGCTGTCGCCGGTGAAGAGCAACCGCTTGGCGCGGGCGTCGCCGATACGGTGGGCCCACATCCCGGCCGCGGGAATGCCCCAGGTGCGGGCCGGTGGGTAGCCGATCTTGGTGTCGTCGGCGCAGATGATCTGGTCGCTGTACAGGGCGATGTCGGTGCCGCCTGCGATGGCGAAGCCGTGCAGTTTCGCGACGGTGGGCTTGTTGGCGTGCAGCAGGCTGGCGAAGCCCTTGTTGCAGCGGCTCATCATCGCGTAGTCGATCATCGGATCCCAGGTGCCCCACGGGTTGTGATTGACCGCGTTCACTACCGGGTCGAGTACGGTGCCGGTGATCTCGTCGGGGCCTTCGGCGGTTCGGAAGCCCTTCTCCGCGAACATGTCCAGGTCGTAGCCGCCGCAGAAGCCCTTACCGCGGCCACTGACCAGGATCACGTGCACGCGTGGGTCCAGGTCGGCTCGCTCGACGGCGTGGGCGAGGTCGCGTGGGGTGTCCGGGGTGATCGAGTTGCCCTTCTCTGGGCGGTTGAACGTGATGCGGGCAATACGTCCGTCGCGCTCGTAGGTGAGGGTCGAGTAGTCGTAGTCATAGTCGGGCTCGGGGCGATCCTGCCACGGCGAGTCGGGGACTTCTGTCCAGTTGTCGTACCAGCCCGCGGGGCGGTTGCCTGCGTGCGGAGGAGTCTCCGACATAGATAGTCCTTTCGATCGCTGGTCCGGCGCGGACTGCTCGCCAGGTGTTGTGCAGCATGGCCGATCGAGCATTGACAGTCAAGAGTGACTGTGAAAGCGTCTGGGCTGTGGTCAGCCGCGTGGTGCGTACATGATGACCGCGACGCCGACCAGGCAGATCGCTGCGCCGGTGACGTCCCAGCGGTCGGGCCGGAAACCGTCGAGCGCCATACCCCAGAGCAGTGATCCGGCGACGAATACCCCGCCGTAGGCGGCGAGGATGCGTCCGAAGTTCGCGTCGGGCTGCAATGTCGCGACGAACCCGTATACGCCGAGTGCGATGATGCCCGCCCCGATCCAGGCCCAGCCGCGGTGCTCGCGCACGCCCTGCCAGACCAGCCAGGCCCCGCCGATCTCGGCGATGGCGGCCAGGACGAACAGCAGGATCGAGCGCGCCACAGTCATGCGCAGAGCCTAGAAGTCGGCTGCCTGGTCACCGTGGTGCCCCACCCTCGACCCGAAACGGAGACTATCCACCCTTTTCTGAATACAGATTCAGATGTACTGTTTGGCTATGGAGACATTGCCGGTGCTGCACACCGACGCGCTTGCCCGATTCGGGCATGCGCTGTCGGACCCGACTCGCACCCAGATCCTGCTGAATCTGCGGCAGTCGCCGGGGTACCCGTCGCAGCTCGCCGAGCGCATCGGGGTAACGCGCCAGATCTTGTCCAATCACCTGGCCTGTCTGCGTGGATGCGGTCTGGTCGTCGCAGTTCCCGAAGGGCGGCGCAGTCGTTACGAGCTCGCCGACGCTCGCATCGGCGCCGCTCTCGATGACCTGCTCGGACTGGTCCTTGCCGTAGATCCGGCGTGCTGCCCGGATGCGGACACCGATGGGTGCTGCTGATGGCCGCACTCGGTATGCTCTCGTTGCCATCCGCTGTGCGGGTAGGGCCTGATCCGGCGCGTAAAGCGTTGTTGTCGAAGCGGATTCGCTGGTTTGTCGCCGCGACGATCACCTACAACGTGATCGAGGCGATCATCGCTCTCACCGAGGGTGTTCGGGTGTCCTCCACCGCGCTGATCGGGTTCGGTCTGGACTCGGTGATCGAGGTGTCCTCCGCCGCCGCGGTCGCGTGGCAGTTCGCCGGACGCGACCCCGAGAAGCGGGAGAAGGTCGCGCTGCGCATCATCGCGTTCTCCTTCTTCGCTCTGGCCGCCTACGTCACCATCGACTCGCTGCGCGCCCTGTTCGGTATCGGCGAGGCCAGGCACTCCACGGTCGGGATCGCGCTGGCCGCGGCCAGTCTGGTCATCATGCCGGTCCTCTCGGCCGCGCAACGCCGCGCCGGACGTGAACTCGGATCCGCCTCTGCCGTGGCCGATTCCGAACAAACCCTGCTGTGCACCTATCTCTCGGCGGTGCTGCTGGTCGGATTGCTGCTCAACAGCCTGCTTGGCTGGTCGTTGGCCGATCCGATCGCGGCGCTGGTGATCGCGGTGATCGCGGTGAAGGAAGGTCTCAACGCCTGGAAAGGCGATACGTGCTGTGCGACACCACCGATCGGTGCCGCCGCGAAACCCACCGTCCAGGCCGATTCCTGCGCCTGCTGCGACGACTGAAATCGAGGAAGAACAATGGCCGCTTGGCTGGCATCAGTGCTGTATCTGCTGTTCGGCGCCTTGGGATTCGGATGGCGCAGCTGGCGACAGCACCGCGCCACCGGTTCCACCGGATTCCGGGGCATCAGCGGACGACCCGGCTCCTTGGAATGGTTCGCCGGTGTCGGATTCATCGCCGCGATCGCAGTCGGACTCGCCGCCCCGGTGCTCCAGCTGGTCGATGTCGTCGCGCCGATCCCGTGGCTGTCCTCGGCCGCGATCCAAGCCGCCGGGACGGTGCTCGCGCTCGCCGGGATCGCCGCGACGCTGTACGCGCAGAACCAGATGGGCGAGTCCTGGCGAATCGGCGTCGACGCCACCGAGACAACAACTTTGGTGCACACCGGAGTGTTCGGGATCGTGCGGAACCCGATTTTCACGGCAATGCTCGTCTTCGCCGCCGGTGTCACGTTGCTGATCCCGAACGTCGTCGCGATCGCGGGGTTCGTGGTGCTTCTGGTAACTATCGAACTGCAAGTCCGGGTCGTCGAGGAGCCGTATCTGGCCCGCGTGCACGGCCCGGGGTATCAGTCGTATCTGGCGGCAACGGGCAGGTTCGTTCCCGGCATCGGCAGACGGAAAATGTAGTCGGGCAGCGAGCGCAGCGAACATCGCTTGTGAGTTCGGTTCGTCGAGCCACCCAGCGGGCCGGTGAATGTGCGCGGTCGGGCAGAATCGCCGCTGACGCACGGGAGGAACGGGGAGTCGTGGTGAACACGTTTGTGGTTGATGTGAGCCAGGAGGCTGGGGTACGTGGGGACCGCAGCACAATCGGTGGGTGGCCGGTGCTGGAGGCTGGGCAGGCGGTGCCGGTGTGCGAGTGCGGGTTGACGATGGCGTTGTTCTTCCAGGTCGCGGTGCCCCACGCGGTGCCGGTGTTCGGAGGCGATCAGCTGCTGGTGTTCCAGTGCCCGGACGAGAGCGACTGCAGCGACGCGGAGCGACAGTTACCGACGGGGTATTGGGACCAGCGGCCGAAGGGTCAGGGATTCTGGCGGATTCTGTTGCAGCGGAACGGGTCAGCGGTGGACGAGGTGGATCCGTATCTGCAGGTGCGGCGGCTGGTGCTGTCGGAGGTCATCGATGCCAGCGAGTACAACGAGGGGTTGCCGTTACAGGACTTCAAGGTAGGTGGGGCGCCGTTCTGGTTTCAGGGGCCTGAGTGGTATCGGTGTGCGTGTGGGACCGACATGGTGTTCCTGTGTCATGTTCCGGAGAATTTCGACTTCTACCAGTTTCTGAACGCCGACGTCGACATGGTGGCCTTCGACGACGGGTTGCTCGTAGGCAACGCGGTGTACATCCTGGCGTGCCCGCAGCGGTGTCATCCGGCGGCTGCTTTTCCGGTGTGCCAGAACTGAATTCGGCAGGTTTGAACGTGGACGTTGATGTCCTCACTTGTTCGGGCGAAGAATGTCATCGAGTTGCTGCTCGAGTCGATCGAGCGCCGCACGGGCCGCCTCTAGTTCGGCCTCCAGCCGGGCGATCGTGGCCTCGTCCATCAGTGGTGGGGCAGTTGAGGACTGCGGCTCACCCGGTGGCACCGCCGCCCGGCCCGGGGGTGGCGGTGCGGCCGCGCTGCCGCCGGGTGGGGTTGCGAGATTGCCGGTGGCGGGGCCGAATACCTGATCGAGCGCCTCGGCGAGGGTCGGTGCGTAGCCGACTCTGACTCCGCCCGTGCCGGGTTCCCGGTAGCTGGCCAATACGCGTGCCAGCTGCGGGAAAGTCGAGCCGTTCGGGGCCGTCGATATCCGTTCGGTGAACAGTGGTTCGACGTAGAGCACGCCGCCGTCGGCGATCGGCAGGGTGAGCAGGTTGCCGTACTGAATTCGGTTGGAGCGTTCCAGCAGGGTTCGCTCGGAAGCCACTCGCGTGTCGGAGATCATCGAGTTCTGTATCTGTTGTGGTCCCTGGGTGAGCGTGTCGGTGGGCAACTGCAAAATACTGAATTTGCCGTAGTTCTCAGGGTCGGAGTGCACGGAGATATACGCGGACAAGAACTCCCGTTTGAACCCGACCATCGCACTGGTCAACCGGAACGATGGCGCGGCGGTGTCCGGGTCGCCGAGCAGCACGTAGAAGGGCGGCTGCTGGGGGTTGGCGTCGACGGTCGGATCGCTGGGAACCGACCAGAAGGCGTTGTTGGTGAAGAACTCCCGTGGATCGTCCACGTGGTAGCGGGCGAGCATCTCGCGCTGGATGACGAACAGATCCTCCGGGTATCGGAAATGCGCGCGCAGGTCGTCGCTGATCGTCTCCGCGGGTTCGACGGTGCCGGGGAACGCCCGCATCCAGGCCGATAGCACCGGGTCGTCGGGGTCGACCTGGTACAGCGTCACGGTGCCGTCGTAGGCGTCGACGGTGGCCTTGACCGAGTTCCGCACGTAGGAGATCTCGGCCGGATTGCGCAACGGCCTGCCGTCATCGCGGGCGAGCGCTTCCAGCGAACTCCGCGCAGCGTAGGGGTAGCCGTCGATCGCGGTGTACGCGTCGACGATCCAGACGATCCGGCCGTCGACGACCGCCGGATACGGGTTGTTGTCGGCGGTGAGCCACGGTGCGACCAGTTCGACACGCTCGCTCGGGTCGCGATGGAAGATGATCTTCGAATCGGGCCCGATCGCCGTGGCGAAGAGAATGTTTCGTTCGGTGTAGGTTGCGGCGAAGGCGAGTCGGTTGAACCAGTTCCCGATCGGTACACCGCCCGCGCCCGTGTAGGTGTACTGGGTCGTGTCGGTGTCGTACTCGCGAGGCTCGGTGCCGCCGCCGACGATGGCGTAGTCGGGATCGGCTTGCGCGATCACCTCACCGAAGTAGATGCGTGGTTGTTGGACCGGGATCACTTGGTGGCCGGCTCGTTGGGAGGCGATGTCGCTGACCGCGTAGATCGGGTACCCGCTGTTGCTGGCCGAACTATCGCCCGACGCTTCCCGGACCGCCGCGTTGACCCGGTTCGCCGGCGCTGCGACGAACCCGTCACCGTGGGTGTATACGGTGTGCCGATTGACCCAATGCGATTGATTGCCGCTGAGTGCGCTCGGGGTCAACTCTCGCGCCGCGACGACATAGTCGCGCAATTGGCCGTCGATGCGGTAGCGGTCGAGGTCCAGGTTCTCCGGGAAGCTGTAGAAGTTCTTGAGCTGCTGCTGCTGGGTGAAGGTCCGGGAGAGAACATGCGGGTCGAGCAGCCGGAGATTGGCGATCGTGGTCGCGTCGGCGGCGACCTCGGGCGGCGGTCTGGAACCGACACCAGGATAGGGCCGGTAGTCGACCATCTCGCTGCCGATCCCGTAAGCCTGTCTCGTTGCCGCGATATTGCGTTCTATATAGGCGCTCTCCCGGTCGGCAGCGTTGGGCCGCACCGAGAACTGTTCCACCGCCAGCGGCCAGATGCCCCCGGCCACGATCGACGACAGCAACAGCAGGACCGCGGCCATCGCCGGGACCCGGAGATCGCGGATCACGACCGCTGAGAAGACCGCGGCGGCACAGATCAGGGCAATCGCGAGGAGAATGAACCGGGCAGGCAAGACGGCATTGATATCGGTGTATCCGGCCCCGGCGAATGTCGGTTCCCGCCGATGGCTCGACAACAACGCATAACGGTCGAGCCAGTACGCGCAGGCCTTGAACACGAAGAACAGCCCGACGAGCACCGCGAGCTGTACGCGGGCCGCGTGACTGAGGCCGATCGATCTGCCCGCCGGTCGGAGTCCGCCGAACAGGTAATGCGTTGCCAGACAAGCCAGAAACGCGAAGAACACGGCGACGAACAGCCAGCTCAGGATGAGTCGGTAGAACGGCAGATCGAAGACGAAGAAGCCGATATCGATCCCGAATTCGGGGTCCTGCTCGCCGAACGACCCGCCGTGCAGGAACAGCTGCACCGTCTCCCACCTCGAGTGCCCGATCAGACCACAGATCAGCCCGAATCCGGCGGCGATCCCCAACCCGAAGCGCAGCGGCCACCGGCCGACCACGCGGCGGTACTCGCTGAGCGGGTCGTCGGTGCGTGCGGTGGGGAAGAAGACCGAACGTGAGCGGTATGCCAACCACATGGCGAGGAACATCGCGCCACCGAGGCACACCGCGATCACGGCGAACATCGCCAGCTTGGTGAGGAGCACGGTGAACCAGACACCGCGATAGCCGACCTCGCCGAACCACAACCAATTGACGTATGCGCCGATCAGGCGCGGCACGATCAGCAATAACACGAAGAACACCGTGGCGGCCGTCAGCATCAGTCGGAGTCTTCGGGGAACTCGTCCCGAAGCGGAGTCGTCTCGTGCGCTCATCTGCCGCTCCTGTGACCACGTCCGATCACCTGACCGACGGCGGCCATCTGGTGGCAATTCTACTCGCCGGGCCGCTGAGCAGCGCAGTCAGCGCGGTTCGGCAGGAAGGCAGAGGTGGCGCAGCCCATCGGCATTTACGATGTCGATCGCCCCGTCGCCGATGTTGATCAGGCTGTGTCGTTCGAATTCTTTGAGGATCTTGTTCAGCGATTGGTGCTGGACACCGAGCATGGCGGCGAGGGTGTGTTCGGCCAGTCGGACCGACCCGTCGACCGCTTCGTCGAGCAGCAACTGGGACACCTGGTTGGGCAGTGGGCGGCCGAGAACGTTGATCAGCCGTGCCTGACTCAGCGAAACGCGGTGCGCCACACTGGAAAGCCAGCGACGCGCGATCACGGGATGGCCGGCGAGCAGGGCTTCGAAGTCGGTGTCGGCCAGGAACAGGCATTCCGACTCGGTGAGTGTGCGCGCGGTGTAGGTCGGCGGCATTTCCAGCAGCAGTGCGATGTCACCATCGACATCGCCCGGGCCGAGCACGCCGACGACCGCGCGTCGGCTGCCCGAACCAACGGATAGTTCGACCTGCCCGTGCCGCACGATCCACACGCCGTCCGGTGGCGCGCCCGCCGAGAACAGCAGCGATCCGGCGGGCAAGGATTTGCGCTCGATCCGATCGGCGAGTGCGGTGAGGTCGCCGGGGTGCAGGGGAGCGGTGGGGCCGCGGCCCACGCATTGCGCGACCCAGGCCGCGTGCCGTAGCTGGTCGTCGTAGAACGACTCCTCACCGATCGTGCGAACCAAGTGGGAGAACATCCGGTGGCTGTGGATCATCGCTGGCTCCAGGTGGGTGATTCTGGCGAACCTGTCATCCCCGCTGACAATTATCCTCGCCATGGCAACCCAACGCGATCGCCGGATAATCCGGCCACTCCGACCTCCTCGTCGTCAGTGCTGAGTGGCCAGTCGTGACAGGAGTGCGTCCAGTGCGAGGTTCATGGCGAATTCGTACTCTTCGGTGCCGTCGAATCGGGCGAGGTGCTGGGCGGCGGCCGCTACCGCGGGGAGCTCGCTGACCTCGAGGGTTGCCTGGCGTCGGGCGATAGCGGTGGTATCGGTGGTGCCGTAGGTGGGCCCGGCATCGACCTCTCGGAGCAGGGTTCCGATGAGGGTGGCGACGAACGTTCGGAGTAGGTGGACGGATTCGCGGGGAGTGCACCCCGCGTTGTGGAGAACACTCAGAACCGCCTCGACGGGGGCCAGGCCCTCGAACGACGCGAGCTGGCGAGTGAGGACGAGCGAGGCTGCTTGCGGGTGATCCAATGCGCGTTCGCGAAACGCCATGGCGATCGCCCAGAGATCGGCTCGCACGTCGCCGGTCGCATCCGGTAAGGCGATGGATCCCAGCAGATGCTCGGCGACGGAATCGAGTAGCCCGTCTTTGCCGTCGACGTGATGGTAAAGGCTCTTGGCGTCGACTCCGAGCACCCGCCCGACTGCGCGCATGCTCACCGCCGCGACGCCCTCGGCGTCGATCACCTTCAGCGTCGCCTCGACGATCGCCGCGCGGGAGAGCTGCTGCTCGTTCTTGGGCGGACGTCCTCGGCGTGGCGCGGTCATGGACTCATCATGCCCGAACCCATTGCGAAAATCCACACCGTGGGTATAGCCTGATCCGCAATAAACCCACACTGTGGATAAAGGAGCTGACGATGCGATTTCCGTGGAGTTCGGCCGACGTGGTGGATCTGCCGGGCATCGGCACCCCGATCGATACGTTGACCCTCCCGACCGATGCGGACGGCGGGCCGGGCACACGGCTACGCCTGCTCAGGGAGCAGGGCTCGGCATTCCGGCGCGAATTCCCCTCGACCGGCATGCCGGACAGCGTGCGGACCTGCGACCTGATCACGCTCCCGTACCCGACCAGGTTCGGGTTGTTCCGGGCATCGCGGGCACTGGCACCGTTCCTCTCGATCACCAACCGGATGTTGGTGATCCGGTGGACCGAATCCGACGGCACGCCGCGAGTGCTGCTCTTCGAGCCGTCCGATCACGAACTCGGCCGCTACACCCCGTATTTCGACAGCCTCACCCGGCGCACACCGAAGCTCGTCCAACGGCAGATGGTCCGTGCACACGGCACGGTCGCAGACCATCTGGCCCGTCTCGGCATCGCGCGCGACGACGTCGACTACCTGATGTTCGATCACCTGCACACCCAGGACCTGCGGCGCTGGGTCGGAACCACCGCGTACCAGGACGACCTGGGCGCGCACCCGAAGCCGAGTTTTCCGAACGCGAAGGTGATCGTGCAGCGCGACGAGCTCGCCGGCATGGCCGAACTCCATCCGCTGCAGCGGCCCTGGTACCAACCCGCCACCTACCGCGATGTCCCACCGGAAGCGTTCCTGCCCATCGACGGTTCGGTGCTGCTCGGGCCCGGCGTCGCCGTGGTCAAGACACCCGGTCATGTGTTCGGCAATCAGAGTCTGCTGCTGAACACCTCGACCGGTGTCTGGGCGAGCAGCGAGAACGTCATCGCCGCCGAGGCGCTCACCCCCGAACATTCCGGGCTTCCCGGGCTGGCGTCGTGGGCGAGGTCCTGGCAGCACGAGGTCGTGCTCAATGCCAACACCATCGAAACCACTGCCGATCAATACAACTCGATCGTCCTGGAGAAGACCCTCGTCGACCGCAGTCAGCGGGATTCGCGGTTCCTGCAGTTCTTCCCCTCCAGCGAACTCACGGCCTCCTGGACCAATCCGGGCACGGCACCGACGTTCGCGCACCGCCAACTCACCCACGGCTGAAGGAGTTCCGCCTTGTCCCGCTTCACCCTGCCGCCCGAAGACGTTCTGCGCGCACGCGAGAAGCTCGTGCTCGATCACTTCCACGATGAGGTCCGCCAGGACTGGGACGCGACTCTGTCGACGTTTCCGCATCCGCACTACGAACTCATCGCCCAGATGACCGTCCACGACGGCGACGCGGACGTGCGTGAGTACTACCAGGACACCCGCGTCGCCTTCCCCGACCAGGACCACGAGATCATCGCCTTCCGGCACGCCCACGACGCGGTGATCGTCGAATTCTGGTTGCTGGGAACACATCTGGGCCCGCTGGGCAAGATCCCACCGACCGGCTCCCGGCACCGCACCCGGATGACCGCGTACTTCCTCTTCGATGCCGAGGAGCGCCTCGTCGTCGAACGCATCTACTTCGACCAGCTGACCATTCTCAAACAACTCGTCGCCGGTTTGGACAAGAAGAACCCGGCCGACCTGCTCACCCTCGCCCGCGTGGTGGCGGGGGCGCTCGCCATGGCAGGCGCCGAGCCGGATCCGCGGCTGACCGACACCGTCGCCCCCGATCTCGACAACTGACCGACCCGAGGAGAACACAACCATGACTATGCGTGCGCTGATCAGCGGCAACGGCCCCGAGTGGACTGTCGAGGAGATCGAACGTCCGGACCGATTGGGGGCGGTCCGAGTTCAGGTGATGGCCGCCGGGCTCAATCGGGCGGATCTGTACGCTCTCGATGGCACCTACACCGCTGCCGGTCAGACCGAAGGCACCTTCACCGCGGGCATGGAGGTTGCCGGCATCGTCGAACGGTCCAGCCTGCTCGCCCCCGGTCTTCCGGTGGGGACCCGGGTCATGGGCATCACCGCAGGCGCGTTCGCCGACTACGCCCTGTGTCATCCGCGGATGCTGGTCCCGATCCCTGCGCACCTCAGCTTCGAGGAGGCCGCGACCTTGCCGGTCGGGCTCATCACCGAGCACGACGCCCTGGTCACCCAGGCCGGATTCAGGCCGGGCGACTCCGTTCTGATCGTGGGCGGCACCAGCTCGATCGGACTCGTCGGAATCCAGCTCGCCAAGGCTCTCGGCGCGGGAACGGTGATCGCCACGACCACCACCGAGGACAAGCGCGGCGCTTTGGTGGCCGCCGGGGCGGACGTCACCGTCGATACCGCGACCGGCAACCTCGTCGAATCCGTTCTCGCGGCGACGGACGGCCGAGGCGCCGACATCACCCTCGACCATGTCGGTGGCGACCTGTTCGCCCAGCTGCCGATGGCAACCGCCATCGGCGGACGGATCGTGAGCATCGGCCGTCTCGCCGGCGCGGCGACCGAGCTGAATCTGGACACCATCGCCTTCCGGCGGCAGAAACTCATCGGCACCACCTTCAGCATCCGCACCAGGACGGAGCTCGGCGACGTGGTTCAGGCACTCATCCCGGAAGTGCTCCCGGCGGTCCAGGATGGTCGGATCACCCCGCATCTCGACAGTGTCCATGCTGCCGCTGAGGCGACGACCGCGGCGGACCGACTCCGGGCGAACGCGGCCACCGGAAAAGTCGTCCTGTCCTTTGCCGACGTCCACACCGGCACCCCACCCGCGCCGAGCGGCACCGCGAACATGTGGGGCAGCATCGCCCAGATCGGTTATGTCGTCCGCGATATCGAAGCCTCGATGCAGCATTTCGTCGCCTGCGGAATAGGTCCGTGGTTCTACTTGAAGGGGGTTGAGCCGACGGACTTCCGCTATCGCGGTGAGCCCGCCGACATGGCGATGGATGTGGCAGTCGCCAACAGCGGAGACATCCAGATCGAGCTCATCACCCCGGTCAACGACGCCCCGTCGATGTATCGCGACTTCCTCGATGCCGGGCACGAGGGCGTCCAGCATGTCGCCTACTGGTCGGAAAACTACCAACAGCTCTACGACCGCGCACTCGCCGCCGGCTTCACCGTCGGCCAAGAAGGCCAGATCGGTGGTGCGGACGGACGGTTCGCCTATCTGCAGACCGAGCACCATCCGGGCACGGTCATCGAGATCTCCGACCTCGGCGGCTCCAAGAAGTTCATCTTCGACCTGATCAAACTGGCCGCCGCGAACTGGGACGGCAGCAACCCGATCCAGGAGATCGATGCCGCCCTCATCGGCGGGGACCCCGCCGCACAGGCCGCGATGCTCGAGGCGCTCGGATGAAGATCCACCATCTCAACTGCGGCACCATGCGGCCCTGGGCAACCCCTGCCGGACTGGTCTGCCACGTCCTGCTCGTCGAAACCCCCAACGGCCTCGTCCTGGTCGACACCGGGTTCGGCCGCAGCGATGTCGCCGACCCGGCCGCGCGATTCGGCCCGGCCCGGTTCTATGTCCGGCCGGCTTTCGACGCGACGGAAACGGCCATCACCCAGATGACGCGACTCGGCTTCGACCCGCACGATGTGCGCCACGTCGTGCTCACCCATTTCGACGCCGATCACACCGGAGGGCTGTCGGATTTCCCGTGGGCCACGGTGCATCTCACCGCCGCTGAGAACGCGGCCGCCGTCCACCCCAGGGGAGTTGTCGAGCGCGGACGGTACCTGTCGTCGCATCGCGTGCACGGCCCGAGCATCGTCGAACACACCCCGGCCCGAAGCGAGACCTGGCGCGGTTTCCCCGGGGCCGAGGAGCTCACCGACATTTCCCCCGGCATCGTCCTGATCAGCCTGCCCGGCCACTCGCGCGGCCACGCCGCGGTCGCGGTCGATGCCGACGACCACTGGGTCCTGCACGTCGGTGACGCCTTCTACCATCCCGGCCAGCTCGACGGAACCGGCGAAGTACCCACTGCTCTCACCGCAATGGAACGCTTCATCGCCCACGATTGGAAACGGGTTCAGGCCAACCACCAGCGACTCTCCGAACTGTGGCAGGAGGCGGATTCCGGCCTCCTGCTCGTCAACGCCCACGACCCCAGCCTGCTGCACCTCGCCCAGAAACGCGGCTGACCGGCGAACCCAGTGCCGAAGTGACTGCTCAGCTCGTCGGATAGTTCTGCGCGCGCAGCAGTCCGGCGAGGTGGGCGGCATTGCGGGCCATGGTTGTGGTGGTTTCGCGCACGGCGTCCGGGGTCGCGGGCAGGTCGTTGTAGTCGACGCTGCCCATCGCCTCACCGTTCCAATAGGTGCAACCGTGCGCGGGGATGGTGAATCCGATGTCGTCGAGCGCCTGGAAGGTGTCGGCGGCGATCTTGTGCGCACCGTCCTCGTTGCCGACGATCGCGGCGATGCCCACCTTGCCGAACATCGCGGGTCTGCCCGCGTCGTCGGTGCTGGACAGTTCGGCGTCGAGCCGCTCGAGGACCCGCTGCGCGATCGAGGACAGATGTCCCATCCAGGTGGGGGTCGCGAGCAGGACGATGTCGGCGTCGAGGACGCGGCGCCGGATCTGGGGCCATTGGTCGCCGTCGCCCTCGTCGGTGCTGATACCGGGGCGGACGTCGAAATCGGCGATCCGCACCGACTCGCCCTCGACGTCGTGGGTGGCCAGCTCGGCCAGCACCTGATCGGCGATGAGCGCACTGCTCGACGCGGCGGGTGACTGCTTGAGCGTGCAGACCAGCGCGATGGCGCGTAAGGGAGCGGTCATCGGAGATCCTTTCGAGAGGGAACAACCTGACGATGTCGACCTGCCAGCCGAATGCCCGCACTCGGTTCAGGTAATCAACGGGTGGTCGAGTCGATTGCGGGGTGCGTGCCGGGGTATTACCCCGGCACGCTCGCGTGAAGGAGGCAGGCGGTGGGCAGTCACGACGACGTACTCACGGTCGGCGTCGAAGAGGAATTCCTGTTGACCGATCCAGGTACCGGCGCACCGGCGCCGAAGAACACCCAGGTCGCCGCGGCGGCGCGCCAGATCGGCATCGATCTGCACTTGGAGCTCACGAGCTGCCAGGTGGAGACCAGCAGCAGTGTGCACCGCGATATCGGCGAGCTGTTGACCGAGCTGCTCACTTCCCGCCGCCGGGTCGCGGCATGCGCGGCCGACCACGATGCGCGCCTACTCGCGGTGGCCGTCCCGCCGACGGTGCCAGAGGGCTATCCGGTCACCGATACCCCGCGCTACCAGCGGATCGCGCACACCTTCGGGATGCTCGCCCACGAGCAGGGGCTGTGCGGCTGCCACGTGCATGTCGGCATCCCCGATCGCGAGACCGCGGTGTTGGTGAGCAACCATGTGCGGCCCTGGCTGCCGGTCCTGCTGGCCATGACCGCGAACTCGGCGATCTACCGCGGCAGTGAGACCGGGTACGCGAGCTGGCGCAGCATTCTCTGGCGTCGCTGGCCCAGTGCGGGACCGCCACCGTATTTCGGCTCGCTCGGCGACTACGATTCGATCGTGGCCATGATGCGGGCCAGCGGCAGCATCCTCGACAACAAGATGGTGTATTGGGATGTCCGTCCGTCGGAGTCGTTCCCGACGGTCGAGATCCGGGTCGGCGACATTCCCGCCACCGCCGAGGAATCGGCGCTGCTGGCTGCCCTGATCCGCGGAATCGTCGGGACCGGTCTGCGGTCTATCGCACGGCAGGAAGCCGCGCCCGCGGTGTCGGGGGAGTTGCTGCGCGCCGCGTACTGGAACGCCGCGCACTCGGGCCTGGACGGCAACGGTCTCGACCTGGTCGACGGCCTCGTCGTGCCGCAACACGAGCTGCTGGGGCGCCTTGTCGAGCACGTCGAGCCTGCCCTCCGCGAGTGTGGTGACCACACCTTCGTCAACACCGCGATCGCCGCGCTGTACGCACGCGGGAACGGCGCGCGGCGACAGGTGCGGGCACTGCGCGCACGAGGCGAGATCGCCGATGTGGTCGCCGAACTGGGCCGGGCGACGCTCGAGGGCTGCGGCTGACGGCAGCGCGGTTTTCGGCCGGCAGCGGACGCGGGCGACGGGCCGGCCGCTGGTCAGAGGCGAGCCGTACTGGGCCGAACGCTGTGTGGCAGGCGGCCACACCGAACATCGAACCGCTCGTGCACCGTATCGAGGGTGTGACGCAGGTGCGCACGCTCGCGCCGATGGGTGAGCGCGAACCGCGTTGCCGCCACCATGCGGTGTGGCAACGGATACCAGCGATCGAGGTCGAGTCCGCAATCGCGAAACGCTGCGCTCGGAACGCTGTCGTAGATGAGGCCGACGTTGTATTGAGTGAGGGTGAACATCGTGTAGGGGAGCGCGGCCTTGGACTTGCGCAATAGGTCCGGCACGTCGAGTTCATAGAGCGGGGTGTCGACGATTCGGTCCAGAAACAGTAGGTGGGTCAGGAAATAGCCGATCAGCGAGGTCAGGTACAACGTGGCAGAGCGCGGCTGAATCGATAAGATCGCTCCGCTGCTGGACACATACGGCTCATAGGGGTGTTCTTGCCGCATCACGTAACCGGTGCAGTTCACTATCCAACTACCGCGCGGAATGGTTTTCTCAGCACCGCTGCGGAACACCAAGCGTGTCTCATCGTGGTCGTCGACAGCATCGACGAGGTAGTCCATGACGATTTCGTGCAATCCTGCGGCAATCGCCGAATTCTCCGTTTCCGACAGTAAGCCGAACAGGAAGCTACTGGTTTCCGGGGTCACCCAGGTGCCATACGTCGCGCGATGCCAGTCCCACACGTCGGTCTCGTTGGTCCCGTCGAATCGGCGGGTGACTTCCCGGAGGAGTTCGCTGGGCAGCTCGCCCGCCCACCACCTGCGGGGACCGGTGGGGAAGAACCGCTCGCGGCTGTGGAAGAAAGTCCCGGATCCGGCGACAAGATCGACCTCGCGGCCGGGGTAGGACGTGATGAGTTCGTGGGCGGTGTCCATGGCGGTTTTGCCCCCACCGATGACCCACACCGGAGCATCGCTGGTTCGCATCTCGTGGCCGCGCAGATCGCAGAAATCAGGCGACACCGATCGGACGCGCGTGCTGGAGATATCGAGCGCGTCGTTCGGGGCGATTCGGAGCCCGTAGGCCTTGATCAGTCGTTTTGCCTCGACGGCCACTGATTTTCCGTCGGCGGACTCGCAGATGATCCGCACGAGGCCACCGGTTTCTTCGTGCGAGATCATGGTCCAGCCGAGGAGTTCATCGACCTGCACGCGCTGTTCGATCGTGTCGAGACAGTGCCTGAAGTGGTCGAGCACCTCGGATTTGGCCGCCAGGTAGGAACGATCCCGACCGGTAGTCCATGGGATGTTGCCTACGGTGAACATGGGGTGAGGCTGGTGCAATCGCACGTAGGGATAGGTCTGTGTCCACATTCCCCCGACCTGTTCCCTGCTGTCGACCAAGACAGCCTTCTGGTCGCCGGCGAGGTACTGGCTGGCAACGCTCAACGCGTTCAGTCCAGCCGCGCCCGCTCCCACGATGCAGACGTCGCATGTCTTCGTCGCACCGTCAGGAGTGATTCTCTCGGGTTGTTGTAGCCGGGACATGGGGTGGCCCTTTCATCGCAGCATGCCGAATTCGTCTCTCGACTCGGTCTCTGGCAGTTCTGCGTGATCGATCAGGATAGTCGGCTCCTTGTTTCGCCTCAACCACACTCCTGCGGCAAATGCGTTGCAACCTAGTGGAGCTGATCCGGCGGCGGGACGAGCATTAGCGTAAAGACCTGCAGGTCAGCCCCACGAAGGGGTAATAGCTGCAGTATTGCCAGTGTTCGGATGCGCCGAGTAGAATTTGGCTGGTGCTGAGAAGTTGGGTTCCGTCCACGGCGGGATGAGGAAGCTCTGCTTGTTCGGAATCGCGTGCGTTCGCATCGAATAAATGTCGCTGATCATGTTTGCCAACAGAATTGCTCGGCGACTCATTGGGATGTGGCACACGCGGGTTTATGTGGCGGTATACCTGCGAGGCGCTGAGGAGGTGAGAACAATGAGTTTGAACATTGACGGCCTGCCGATGGAAATCCGGGAGCTCGATGTCGACGATCTCGAAGTCGAGTCGTTGACCGCAGGTCTCGGTATGAGCGAGGGAACGCCAGTCAGCTGCGCCCCCTGCTCCTGTAGTTTCTTCTTCGGCAGCTGTTGCTGCTCGGCGTAGGAGAAATCAGTCAATCGAATGTAGAGCATTGATTCCAATCGGGAGGAATCAATGCTCTGTACATTGGGTTGCCGCGTGCGATTGCTCCGACGCGCTGACCCCGGGAAAGCGAGGCGGACCGGCGAGGCCCGCGCTCCCGTGCACCCTTGGGCCGAGGCAGGAGGTGGATTCGTGAGCTGCGCATCGGATGCGGAATCGGAACTCCTGCTTCGACGGGTCGGATCGCCGCCTGTCGTGCGTCTCGGCGGCCTGCCTGCGGCCGCGCTCGCCGAATTGCATTTCGACGACACATACCTCGCTCTGGACGAGGTTCGACGCCTCGACCATGAGCTGAGTCGCACCGCACTACGGCTCACGGATGATTTGCACGAAATCGTCGGCGCGCTGGGCGAAGGGCATGCGGACAAGCCCGCCCTGATCGGCCTGCGCCGAGCGATTCACAATGGTCGGATACCGGGTCCTCGCGAGTGGAACGACCGAATCCGCGCACTCGTGCCGATCGGCTCGGCCGCCGCCGTCGTGGACTGGCTCGAAGGCAGGAACGACCGCGATCGCGCATTCGGGGAATTGTCCGAGACACTCGACCGCGAGTTCCAGCAGAAGACCGAAGCGCTGCGAAAAGTGTGCGCGGAGTTCGATTTCCGCTCGGGTGTCGCGGTGAGTAGCCCGTCGTTGTCGGAGGAGCTGGAACGCTGGCTGGCCGAGCCGGACCGGCACCCGCGCCGGGCGAAGATTTCCCGGCTGGTCAAATACGTCGATCGCGCCGCGGCGAAGACGAGCCTGTTCAGCTCGCTCGGTGTGGTCGGCCTGGCGGCGTGGTGTGACGATGCGCGAGCACACTATTCGTCCCGAGTCGGCATCGTGACCGATCTCGACGAGCGGATCATCGACCAATTCGTCGACGCACTGACGGCCCAGCCGCAGCTTCGCGAACACGCCGTGGTCACCGCTGATCCCAGCGCACGCATCGAGGATTCGAAGGTGGTCTTTCTCTGCTGCGACCGCAAGGATTTCGCGGAGTCGATCCGTTCGATGCGGGCCGGTCCGGCCGTGCGGGCATGCCTGCGATTGCTCTCGGCAACGGCGATGACCATCGGAGATCTGACCACTGAAATGGTCGGCGTCACCGGTCACGACCGGGAAACCGTGGCCCGATACCTCGACAAGCTGATCGGCACAGGCCTGCTGACAGTTGTTTCCCCCGCGTCCGACACCGCCGCCAATCCGGCGGCGGCACTGCTCGATTGGCTGATCGGGCAGCCCGTCGATCCCGGCCTCACCGACGATCTGGCCCAGCTGGCGGCATTGATCGACGAACCGGCGGCGCGGCCGGACATCGCACAGCAGCGCTCACGCCACGCCGAGTTGCAGGCCACCATCGAACGGCTCGAGCGACGGCTCGACCTCCCGGCCGTTGACCCGCGGGGCGCGCACTTCCCCTTCCACGAAACGGGCGTTCTGCTCGAGCCGGTAGTCGTTTCGTCGGGTGCCGAATGGCAGCGGCCACTGGCCGATCTCGCGCTGATTCGCCAGCTGGTTCGGCTGCTGGACCCGACAGTCATGATGGAGGCCGCGGCCACCGAGACCTTTCTCGCGCACTACGGGCCGAACGCCCGGGTGCCGTTCCTCGACTTCCATCGCTCGGTGAGCCAGGCCATGGGTCCGACCGGGGATTCCGACGCGTTCGCCCGCATCGCGGCGGCGTTGCGGGGGAGCCCGCAGGAGTGGGCAGGCCAGTCGGCCGCATGGCGTCAGCCTCGGCTCATGCGCTTGCAAGAGATCAGGGCGCGCTTCTGCGCGGTACTGGGGGCACCGGTGGGCGACGACGGAATCGTCCGCATAGCAGCCGAGAGTATCGCCGGGCTCGTCGACGAGTTGAGCACGCTCGTGCGCCCTGCCCGCTCGTCCGCCTGTTACGTCCAGCCGCGGCAGGACGGCGATCGGATGGAGTTGGTCCTCAATGAACTGCATTCCGGATTCGGACGCAATCGCTCACGGATTCATCATTTGATCGCCCGAGCGGGCGGAGCCCCTGCCGAGATGGTCACCGAGACGATGGACGAGAACGAGGAAGTTCTCGCCGAACTCGGCGGCACTTTCGGGGTGGCGTTCAACCGGCGAACCATGATCGCGCCGGTGGTGATCCACTGTCCCGGTTCGCGGCCCGGCCCCGCGGGCCGGTTGCCACTGTCGGACCTCGTCGTGGTGTACGACGCAGCCGACGATCGCGTCGAGTTACGTTCGACCGCGTTGGACCGGCGCGTCCTGCCAGTGCACAACGGCATGATGGCGGCACCCATGCTGCCGCCCTCGGCGGCGACCCTGACCTTCGTCTTCGGCGGTAACCACATGATCCGGATGTCGGCGCTGTCGACGGCCGAATCGTTGCGGGGCCACCCGCTCCGGGTCGGTGACGCGCGCAAGTTTTCCCGGGTCGTGGTGGGGTCGGTGGTCGTCTTTCGGGCGTGCTGGGTCGTGGATGGGGACCGGATCCCTCGACCTGGAAAGGGCGAGACGGAGGCCGGGTTTCTGCTGCGGTTGCGCGACTGGGTGGCCGGCAACGACATCCCGGAGCGAACTTTCGTCCGGGTCGGGCCGAACGCGTTGGACATCTGGATGAAGAATCGCAAGCCGATCTTTCTCGACCTGCGCAACGTCTTCGCGACGTCGGATTTCGTCCGGCGGCTGCCCGACGGCGCCGAGATCGTGTTCGAGGAGGCGTTGCCCGATCCCGTCGACGTCGGCACGGCCGACTCGGATGCGCGGGTGGCCGAGTACATCATCGAACTCAATACGGGGATGTCCGCGTCGTGAGGGACCCCGAGCAGTCGGCACCGGCCGTCGCATCGTCGCCGTGGGACAGCGTCCACGTGTTCTTCCACGGCGATCACGATCGACTACTCACCGAATTCGTGGCTCCGCTGGTGGACGATCTGACCGCCGAGCACGCCATCGAAGGATGGTTCTTCCTGCGCTATTGGGAGGGTGGACCGCACATCCGGCTGCGCCTGCTGCCCGCATCGAACGCAGCGGGTGACCTGCTGCGCACGACCGTGACGCAGCGCGCCGAATCGTATCTGCGCGCACACCCCTCGGACAGTTCGTGGACCGACGCGTTCTATCGGCGGACCGCGGAATTTCTCGCCCGCCAAGAGGGGATGGCGTCCCACTTCGACCACTTGTCTCCGAACAACTCGGTGGCATGGATCCCGTACGAGCGCGAGTTCCACCGGTACGGCCGTGGCAGCGCCATCGAGGCCGTCGAGCGGCACTTCTGTGATTCGAGCGGGCTCGCCGTCGATGTGATCCGGGCAGGCACGACGAAACCACAGCGGCTGACGACATGCTTCATCGCGGTCGTCCTGGCCTGGCTGTCGGCCCCTGCGGCGACCGACCGCGCACCGGATCGGCTGGGTCCGCTCGCGGCGATAGTCCCCCACGCCGAGGCCCATTTCGCCGATCGTTACGCCGAGCAGCGCCCCCAGTTCATCGATCTGGCGGGTCGGCTCGAGGCGCAGGCCCGTTCATCGGTCTCCGAGCCGATGCTGGAGCCGTGGTGGAGTTCGATCACCCGTCTGCGCGGTGACTACGAGCGGATAAGTCGAACGGCACCCGACACCCTGCCGTACGCCGACCGGCCCGGGTCGACGGAATTCGAGCAAACGACGCTGCTGCCCACGCTGGACCTGTGCGCGCACCTGTTCTGCAACCGCCTCGGGCTGGCGATGCACGAAGAGACCTTCGTTCGCTACCTGGCCGCGCACGCTCTCGCCGATGCCAGGGCCGATGTCCGGGGCGGAGTCGTGACATGACGGAATCTGTGTGGCGCTCAATGCATGTCGCCTACTATGCGGCCAACCCGGACGCCCTCCTCCATGACGTCGTCGCACCGCTGTTCGACGAGATCGGCGTCCCGGCCTATTTCGTTCGGCACTGGCGACGCGGCCCGCACCTGCGCCTGAATTTCCGCACCGACGCCGACACCTTCACCACCGTCATCGCGCCGCGTGTGCGGGAGGTCGTCGGCGCGCACCTGGCACGGTATCCCTCGCGCAAACAACTCGCGCCACAGCAGCTTCTGCCGTTGCATCGCCGCTATGCCGAAATCGATGGCGACACCGGACAACTCGTGCCCTGGTATGCCGACAACACGATCCACGACGCACTCTATGAGCGCCCGGTCATCGGATTCACGGGCGAATCCGCGGCGGCGTTCAGCGAGAAATTCTATTGCGATACCAACAGCCTGGTGTTCGACACAGTCGAGCGCGTCGGTCTCGGCCAGACCAGGCTCGGCCTGCTGTTCGACATCTGGATCGCGACCGCGCACGCGCTGGCCGGAGAGATCGAACACGGTTGGCTGTCCTACCGCTCGCACGCGGACTACTTCCGCCACCGCGGCCCCGACCCGGTGAGCCGGCTGCGCGGCTGGGACGAACGCTACGCCGGCCAGAAGGACGAATTCGGCTCCAGGGCAACCGCGGTGGCGGCGGCCATCGATGCCGACCGACCGGGTTCGGCCCGCGAGTGGGTAGATCTCATGCGGCCCGTCCGCGAGCGCGCACGGACGCTCGTCGACCAAGGTCTCCTCACTTTCCCGGGCGCGCGGTTCGACGAGGCGACGGCGCCGGACATGCGGTTTCGATTGTCAGAGCGCGAGCTCAGCCCGTTTCATCGCGCTCTGGTCGGTAATGACGAATGGTCGGCGTTCAGCCGCACCCCGGAGTTCCTCACCTACCGAGTGGTTCTCACCCTCACCTACGCGCACGCGTCCAGAGTCGGCATCACCCTGCTCGACAGGTACTTCCTGTGCCATCTGGCGGCGAAAACGATGGAAGACAAATATGGCGTCGAAGGTGCGGATCTGGCCGCGGGACTCCTCGCGCGAAATCTTCAACTGAACGGGGGATCTCGATGAGCCCGTCGACCGCCATCGAGGAATTCTGCACGGTCCGCCCGGCTGTCGCCAGCCTGACCGCCCGCGACGGACGCGTGGTGCTGATGGCGTGGCCGCGCACTGAATACCTCGGCGCGCTCACTCCCGCACAGCGCGACGTGCTGCGCCTGCTCGCCGAAGAGCCGCGCCGCCTGGTCGATCTGAGCGCCGACGACGACGTGCGTGAGTTGGTGCGAACACTGGGCCGAAACGGCTGGCTGTCGACGACGCTGTATTGGGAAGGGCGGCCGCTGTACACGATTGCGCCATTCGGCGCGCCGCCGGAGCGACCGACCTCGATATCGAACACGCCGGTGCTGTCGAAGTTCACGATAATGCGCCGTCACCACGGTGATCTGGTGCTGGAGAATCCGCGGTCGTGGTGCGACATCCGCGTGCACGCCCATCCGATACTCGCCATGGTGAGCGGGCTGCTGACGCCGTCCTCGACGGAATATCCCCCGGTCGTGGTCGAGCGCGTACTCGCCGACCTGCAATGGTCCGGATGCCTGATCCCCGGTCCGGAGGTCGAGAACGAGCGGCTCGCCGAGCGCCAATGGAGCGCCCACGAGCTGTGGTTTCACCACCGGACGCGGCTGACCGATCGCGGCTGGACCTGGGAGGGCTACGCCGGAACCGACTGGGCGAAAGGCATTTTCGCGCCGCTGCCGGCCCGGCACGATCCGTATCCCAGCGAACCCATCGCCCTGTTCGTGCCCGATCTCGACTGCCTGCGCGAGACCGACATTCCGCTCACCGTCGCCATCGAAGACCGCTACTCGTGCCGGTATTTCGACGACGCGAAGCCGATGACCGTCGATCAGCTCGCCGAGCTGCTGTACCGCTGCGTGCGCACCAGGCGGGTGATCGAGGCCGAGGGCCGGGAAATCCAATCGCGACCGTACCCGTCCGGCGGGAGTATGTACGAGCTCGAGTTCTATCCGGTGGTGCGTCGAGTGGACGGGCTGGAATCGGCCATGTACCACTACGACACGGTCGACCATGTCCTGCGCAAGGTCGCCGATGTCGACAGTCCTGCGGTGAAACGCCTGCTCTTCGCCGCGTCACGCACCCAGGTCGACGAGCAAGAACCACAGGTACTCATCGTGATCGCAGCCCGCGTCGGCAGGCTGATGTGGCGGTACGAGCAGATCCCGTACTCGCTCATCCTGAAACACGTCGGCACCTGCACGCAGACCCTGTATCTCGTCGCGACAGCCATGGGGCTCGGCGCGGTCGCCCTCGGGGCGGGGGATTCCGTGGCCTTCACCGAAGCGACCGGCACCGATGACCTGGAGGAATGCAGTGTGGGTGACTTCGTGGTCGGCTCCAGCTCACCGCGCGGCCGCGAACTGGCCAACCGGTATCCGAGACCGAACGCGCCCACCGCCCCGGTCGACCGATCGTCATGAACGATCCCATTCTGCGTCTGCGCGAGGATGCCTATTGGGTCGCCGACGACACCGGTATCACCGCGTTGACGCATCGCGGGTTCTCCACCCTGACGATGTCGGGTGCGGACCGATGGCTCGAGCGTCTCGCCCCCTACCTCGACGGGCAGCATTCGATGAACGAGTTTCTCGCCTCGGCCCCCGAGGACGCGCGGGAATTCATCGAGCGGTTGCTCCGCAAGCTGATCGATCGAGGTCTGGTCGGGGCGCTCGACGCGCACCCACTTGCCGACACACCCGAGGTGAGTCTGATCGGCTACTTCCGGCCCGACGCCGCAACCATTGTCGACACCTGGCGGCGCCGCCGCACCACCGTCGTCGGCCGCCGGCGCCTCGCCGATGCGATCGCCACTGCCTGTGGCCGGGCCGGGATGTGCGATGTCGTGCGCGCACCCGAGGCGATCCCGAACACCGGCCAGGTGGTGCAGGTGGCGGCGTCGTCCGACGTCGATTCCCTCCAGCTGGTCGAAAGTGGTTGCACTGTCCGGGGTCTGCCGTTGCTGCAGATTGTGCTGGACGGTTCGGTCGCGTGGATCGCACCGCCCGCGCTGCCGTTCAGCTCGGCGCGTCCGAGAATATGGGCGCGATCGCAACCGGCCGTCGACCCGGCCGAACCAGCCGAAACGGTCTTGGCCAACCATGTCACGCAGCTGCTGCTGCACTACGACCGGACCGATCGGCACCCCGTTCAGCTCACTCGCTTCGACGCGCCCGACCTGGCTTTCAGCACCCACCGTTGCGTGCCCGCCCCGCTCAGCGCGCCCGCGCGGGTCGAATCGGAGGGCGAATTCGACCGGCGCTTCCGGGCCTTGATCGGTGCGGAACCCCGGTCCGCCGAACAGTTTTCGCGCGCCGCGGCAGTGCTGACCGACGGGTACATCGGCGTGTTCGACAAGGTCGAGGAGGCCGATTTGGTGCAGTCCCCACTGCGCGTCGCGCAGACGACCGTCACGCTGCCCGGGCGACGGCAACGAGTCTGCGGTGTCAGTATCGACGCGGCCCAGGCCAGGTACGCAGCCGCTACGGAAGCGATCCGGTGCTACAGCAGCCTGGTGGTCGACTCACGCAGGCTTGTCCGAGGTTCGATGGTCCGCGCGTTCGATCTGGTTACCGAGCGCCCGACACTGCTGCGAGCAACCCTCGCGTTCGCCTCCGCGGACGGCACGGACCGGTATCGCGCGCCGACCGGTCTCGGCGCCGCACTGGACCTGACCGACGCGATCGACGCGGGATTGATCGACCACTGCCGACGGCGAACAGTCACGGAATCGAGGACGGCGACACACCCTTTTCCGCGCATCGATCCGGCCGACAGCCGCGACGACGTCGTCGGCTATTGCCGCACTATGCTCGTCGCCATCGGCTGCCAGGTAGAGGTCTTCGACGTGACCGGCTCGCTCGGCGTACCCACCTACGCGGTCCTGCTCGACGGTGCGACGGTCGCCTACGGGTGCGGCACGGACAATGACGCCGCGCTGCGCGACGGCATGCTGGCGGCTCTGGCCGCGTGGCAGAGTCGGCATGCCGGCCAATCCGAGTACGCGCCCGCCACCGTCGCCGAATTGCCTGGGGGAGTACGCGGCGACGCCGAGCCGATGGCCGATCGTGATCCACTACAGCGCCGAAATCTGGTGGACGCCTTGATGATCGGTGGGTACACCGTGGTCGCCGCGATGCTCGACCACGATTCGCAGGTGCACGACGTGCTACCCGTCGTCCAGGTGAGAGTGACCCGATGACCTCCTCGTCCACGACCGACACTGGGATCGCTGTCACCGGCACGGGCCGATTGGCCGACGCGGTGCGCGTGCCCGTGGAGCTCGTCGACGACCGGTCGACACAGCTGGAGATCACGGTGTCGGACGCATGGCCGGTTCCGGCCGAACCACCGGTCCGCCCACGCATCGATGTGCACACCGAACTCGGCCGCGTTGTCATCGGACCGTACGAACGGCCCGGTATACCCGGCTGCGCCCAGTGTGTGCGGTGGCGCCGAGGGCACGCACGGCAGGCACCGCGGCAGTTCGATCAGATAGTCGAGAACAACCGCGACCTGCTCGCCGCCCGCCCCTCGGCCTGGCTCACCGCGCTCGCCGCGGCGACTGTCGGCGCGATCACGACCGACGAAGTGCGCAGGCTCGGCCGCGGCGAGCCGCCACGCACCGACGGCGCGATCCTGCTCGTCGACCTCGCCGACCTCACCGTCTCCAGGCACCGGTATCTGCCCGACCCACGGTGTCCCGCCTGCGGGCAGTTGCCGGACGACAGCGCCGAGGCGGCCCGGATCGCGTTCACACCGCAGCGCAAGCTCGCCCCCGATGTTGCCCGCATCCGATCGATCGAAGACGACCTCGATATGTTGGAGGACACCTTCATCGACCCCGAAACGGGGTTCATCCCCCACATCGACCGTGGCACCCTGGGCGGAATGATCGTGGTGTCGGCGCCGTTCCGGGTTCCGGACGGCAACCTCGTCGAGATCGGCGGCGGACGCAGCCGCAGCTATCGCGCCAGCGAGCTCGTGGCGATCCTGGAAGCGCTCGAGCGGCTCGGCGGTGCCCGGCCCGGCGGCAAACGGACGACCGTGCGGGCCAGCCTCGCCGATTTGCGTGGTCAAGCTGCCCTCGATCCGCGCACCGTCGGCCTGCACCCCGAATCGAGTTATGCCACCGCGGGATTCCTCTTCCGGCGCTTCACCGAACGCGAGGTCTGCCATTGGGTGTGGGGCTATTCGCTCACCCGCGAATCGCCGGTTCTGGTTCCCGAGACCCTTGTCTACTACCGTCTGGACCAGCGAACGCCCACCGGCCGCGGCTTCTGTTACGAGATCTCCAACGGCTGTGCGCTCGGCTCCGGCCTGGCGGAGGCGATCCTGCACGGTGTACTCGAGGTCGCCGAGCGCGACGCGTTTCTGCTCACCTGGTATGCCCGCCTCCCGGTCGCGCGGTTCGATCTCGACAGCGCGCGCGACACCGAGGTGCGCCTGACCGCCGCGGCGATCGAGGCACAGACCGGATTCCGGGTAGCCGCCTTCGATACGACCATGGAGACCGGAATCCCGAGTGTGTGGGCGCTCGCGCTCAACCCGGCCGGAGTGTGGCCCGCGGCGACGTGCGCCGCCGGATCGAGCCTGGATCCGCAACGCGCCGTTCTCAACGCACTGCGGGAACTCGGTCCGACCGTGGAACAACATCTCGCCCGCCCCCCGGCGGACGAGCAGCGGGCCGCGCGGATGGTCGACGACCCGACGATGGTCATCACGATGGACGACCATTCGTTGCTCTACGCCCATCCAGCAGCGTTGGAGCGATTCGCCTTCCTGACCGGAGCTACCGAAACGCGGGCGGTGCCGTCGCTGATCGACCCTGCCTTTCGACACGATGATCTCGTCGATGATCTGCGGTGCGTGCTCGACCGTTTCACGCGGGCCGGACTGGAAGTCATCGTCGTGGACCAGACCACGCTGGAACACCGCGCGGCCGGGCTCGCCTGCGTGAAAGTCCTGGTGCCCGGCGCGATCCCGATGACGTTCGGGTACTCGCATCGCCGCATCGACGGACTCGACCGACTTCTCGACGTTCCCTACAAGCTCGGCTACACGCGTCACCGATCGACGTATGACGACCTCAACCCGCACCCCCATCCGTTTCCGTAAGTCACGCGAGGAGTTCCGATGCATGTGGCGATAGTCGCGTGGAAGCTCCGTCAGCTGAAGGACCGCGAGGTGACCTTCGCAGAGCTTCGTGAATGGGTGCGAACCAAAGCAGCTGCGGACTACGCCGCGCTGCCCGGCGTCCGGCTCAAGACCTGGTTCTCCGATGAGCGGCGGGCAATCTGGGGCGCGGTCTATCTCGTCGACTCCCCGTCCGACCTGAGGCTGGACAAACTGCCCCGGCTACCCGACGGCCGCACCGGACCGGTCGGCACACCCCCGCACGTAGTCGACTGGTTCGACGTAGAAGCGAGCGTCTTCGGTCCGGCGGATCCCTGGGAATTGCCGTTACTCGGCCGGGTGCACGACCCGAACGGGACCTGACGACGGCGTGCGCCGAACTCGCCGCGTCGAGCCTGTCCCGAAGCTCGCTGCTCGAGCAGGCCTCCCGGAACTCGGGGCGCCTCTGGTCGTCACAGCCAGTTTGCGTTTCGTTGTGGGTGGTGCGCGTGTCAGCTGACCAGAATCGGTGCCCCGTCGGACGGCACATGCGTGATATTGCGGACCCGGCCCCGCGTCGTCGCGGCCGCGGGCAGTGACAGGACGTGGCGGCGCAGGATCTCTTGGAGCACCGTCGCACCCTCCATCAGCGCGAATCCCGCTCCGATGCACCGGCGCACCCCACCGCCGAACGGCAGCCAGGTATTCGGCGCCACGCTGCCGTCGAGGAAGCGGCCGGGCCGGAACACCGCGTCCGGGAAGGCCTCGGGCCGCTTGTGTGCGAGCAGGATCGAGGTCGCGACGACGGTTTCAGCGGGCAGGTCGTGGCCACCGATCATCATGTCGCGGGTGAGCTTTCGCACGACCCCTCCGATGACCCAGTGGTAGCGCAGTGCTTCCTTCATCACCGCTTCGAGGTAAACGGTGTCGCCGTCGAGCGCGGCTCGGCGGGCGAGGTCCTGCTCGGCGGGGTCGGCGGCCAGTTCGCGTAGCGCCCACGACAGTGCGGCCGAGGTCGTCTCGTGCCCGGCGGCGAGCAGGGTGACCAACTGATCGCGGAGTTCGTCAGCGGTGAGCGGGGTGTCGTCGCCGCTGCCCGCTGACATCAGTCGCGACAGCACATCAGCGCTCGGGGCGTCGCTGCCAGTGCGGCGCTGCTCGATCTCGGCGTAGAGGTGGGCGTCCAGACGGGCCCGGTCGTGGTGGAACCGCTTCCAGGGTCCGCGGTTTTGTAGGGCCGGGTAGCGGGAACCGAGCAGGGTGAGCGGGGCGATGTCGGTAACGCGGCGCATGGGTGGACCGAGTAGGTCGCGGCGGCGCGGATCGGCGACACCGAGGACCACCTCGCCGATGACATCGAGGGTGATTCCGGTCATCGCGTCCAGGCTGCGGACCGTCGACCCAGCCCGCCAGGTCTCCACGTGGGTGGCGGCGATCTGCTCGATCATCTTGCGATAACCGGTCAGAGCGGGCGCGGTGAAGGCGGGCATCAGCAGGCGGCGGGCACGAGCGTGCTCGGCCTCGTCGGTGATGAGCACCGAATGATCGCCGAGCAGCGGGCGCAGGATGCCGTTGCTCTCGCCGGCATGCAGGTCGGTGGGGGAGGCGGCGAAGATCTCGCGGACGTGTTCGGGGCGGGTGAACACGACCAGATGCCGGGCGTACGGCGGCACCATGCGCAGGGTGAAGGTGTCGCCGTAACGGCGAGCGGTGGCGGTCATGAACCGCTCCCGCGCTTGCAGATACCGAATCGTCTGCGCGATCGCGGGTAGTCGGGGGCCGGGCGGATACATGGCGACGGTCCTCTCGTAGACACCGCACTCCACGGTAGCCCCGGTTGCTCGGGCCGGGCGTCGATCTGGAAATCCACGTGTTCGCTGCCGCGCGGGCAGCGCGTCAGAATGGCATTCTGTCTGAATTGTTAGTCTCCGTAGATGATTTCAGCACGGCAGGGCTTCCCGGCGCTGGCGGGGGCCGCGTTGATCTGTTCGATGGTGGCGTGTTCCGGCGAGAACACCGCCGCGGCTTCGCTGCGCACGTCCGCGCCGCCCACCACCACGACGGCCAGACCGACGCAGACCGATGGCAGTTCGTGGCCGATGGCATGAAGATCGACCTGGCGCGCGCGACGATCACCGTCACCGACGATCCGAAACACCCCGAATTCCGTGCGGTGACCTGGACGGTGAACGAATACTGGGGCGCTATCTACTGATTCGGCCGCTATCGGTCAGCGGGCTGCGCGCATGGCGTGCTCTCCCCAGTGCACCGAAAAATCGTTCGCGCACTATCAACGCTGCCGGATAGCCTGGTGCGACCTGCGGATGAGCTCTGGGGAGGAGCGAAACGATGTGGAACTGGGGAAGATCCGTCGCAGAACAAGCGACTGCTGCCGCATGGACGACATGGCCGCCGACCGATACACCACCTACCGTCGTGGACCCTCCGACGTGGGGTCAGTCGGTCGACGAGGCCGGTGGGGAAGCAAGATCACGATCTGCTGCTGGGAGTGGTCACGGGTGACTTGTTGCGAACAAGCATTATGCCTGTTGGATAGGTTGAACGGAACGTCGACGAACGACCACTGAAGTGTTCGGCTCAGGCGACAGGCGGGTGTTTACGGGCGCCCATCGATTCGGCCGCGAACAGCAGCACCACCGCGGCGATGACCGCGAGTACGAAGCCCCAGAAGTTGAGTTCGGTGATGGAGCCGACGCCGATCAGGCTGGCGATCACGCCCGCGATCAGAGCCGCGGCCATGCCTAGCACGAGTGTCATGCCCATGCTCATGTTCTCCTTGCCCGGCTTCAGCACTCTGGCGAGCACGCCGACCACCGCGCCGATGATCAAGAATCCACAGATCTGAACAATCGCGTTCCACATCGCTCGAACCTCCACGTTGTGCCGATGGCCGGGGAGTGCCGGTTATGTTCGATCATTTCCCCCAATCGCCTGGAGAACCAGTGTCGTGTCCTCGGCGTTGTCGAAGCGTGTCCGCGCCGACGCCAGATCATCCATCGGTGATGGCCGCCGTGGGTGAGTCCGGCTCAGTACCCTGTCTCGACATCATGGCGCCGGTCCCTGACACGCCTACGGAGTGCCCCGACGCAGGTAGCTCGGCGTAGAACTCGCGCAGGGCGGCCGTGACGCCGACGAGCACGCGGTGGGCGGCTGTCAGGTCGGCATCGGGCAGGGCGGCCAGTGCGGCGCGGGTGCGCGAACTGAGCGGTCCGAAGAATCCGGAGGCGACCGACATGCCCTGGTCGGTATAGCTCAGATTGACCCGCCGTCGATCCGTAGGGTCTGGCACGCGTTCGAGGTGCCCGGATTCGATCATGCGCTCGACCAGGTAGGTGATGGCCGGTGCGGAGACGCCCATCAACTTGCTCAACTGGCCCGAACTCATCGGCGAGCCCTCGGCGTCGGCTGTCGCGACATGCATCAGGGCCCGGAAATCGTTCGGGCGCAGGTCGTTCGATTGCGCGAAGACATGACCGATCTGTTCGGAGATCGCGGTCAACGCACGCAGATCCCGAGCTATATCGGTCTCCAACTCCGACCGGCCGACGGCTGGTTCGGTGTCGGCGGTGTCGTCACCCACGCGCGATCTCCTCTCTTTGCCCGACGGAGAGCTTAGCTGCCGAAGCCGCCGTCATTGCCGAATGCTTAAGTTTCTGAAATAGTTTTCCGCGTGATGCGAGTGAACAGCGGATGGGACCGCTTCGCCGGGCTGGTCACCGGTCGGCGATCGTGGGCGGTGCTGCTGGTTGTCGTCGCGGCCGCCATGGCCGTCATGGCGCTGGCGGGCAGCAACGACAGCGCGGGTCAGGCGCCGGTGTCGTTGCCGCATTCGGCGGAGTCCGCCTCGGCTGCCGAGCTCGCCGCACGGTTTCCCGATGCCGAGACGGCCGCCGCGATCATGGTGGCGACGCGCATCGACGACGACACGCTGACACCCGGCGATCTCACGGCGGTGGACGCGGCGCTCACCCGCGCCGGCGTGCCGTCGACCGGCGGCACCCGGGTGATCCTCGCTCCCGACGGGCGCGCCGCGCTCGCCCAGATTCCGGTGTCCGCGCAGCTCAACGGCTTTGCGCTCACCGACCGGATCGGCGAACTGCGCACCGCGGTCACCACCGATCTACCCGATCCGCTGCGCATACAGATCACCGGCGGCCCGGCTTTCGGCGCCGACATCGCCGACTCCTTCTCCGGCGCGAACGCGCTGTTGCTGATCGTCACCGCGCTCGTGGTGATGGCCTTGCTCATCGTCACCTATCGCTCGCCGGTGTTGTGGCTGGTGCCGTTGACCGTGGTCGGCCTCGCCGACCGTGTCGCCACCAGCGTCGGCACGCTGTTGGCCGAGCTCACCGGACTCGCTTTCGACGGTTCGACTTCGGGCATCACCAGCGTTCTGGTCTTCGGGGCGGGCACGAATTACGCGCTGCTGCTGGTGTCGCGCTACCGCGACGAACTGCATCGCCACACCGACCATCGAGTGGCGTTGCGTGCCGCGGTGCGTCATGCCGCGCCCGCCATCGTCGCCAGCAATGTCACCGTCGTCCTCGCCCTGCTGACACTGTTGCTCGCCCTGCTGCCCAACACCCGCAGCCTCGGCGCGTTCGCCGCAGCCGGACTCCTGGTGGCGCTGGTCTTCGTGCTCGCCGCGTTGCCGCCCGCGCTGGCACTGTGCGGGCGGCGGGTCTTCTGGCCGTTCGTGCCCCGCGCGGACGGTCGCGACGCGGCCGAGCAGGGCATCTGGGCGGTCGTCGCGAAGCGGGTGGTGCGACGTCCCGCCATCGTCGCCGGTGCGGCTTCGGCGGTTCTGATCGTCTTCGCGACCGGGCTCGCGGCCACCGACATCGGGCTCTCGCAAACCGCGCAGTTCCGGGTCGAGGCGGAGTCGGTCGACGGGCTGGAGACGATGGCCGAACACTTCCCGTCCGGCTCTTCGGATCCGGCCGTGGTGATCGCGCGGAGCGCGACCGCAGGTCAGACGCAGTCGGCATTCGATGGCGTGCAGGGCATTTCGCGCGCGACCATCACCGGCACATCCGAGGACGGTTCGACACGGTGGTCGGTCGTTCTGGACGCGGCGCCGGGCTCGCCGGAAGCGTTCACCACCATCGCGGCGATCAGGTCGGCGGTCGGCGCGGTCCCCGGCGCCGAGGCCCTCGTAGGCGGTTCCGACGCCGAAGCGCTCGACATCCGAGACGCTGCTCGCCGAGACCAGGCGCTGGTCATTCCGCTGATCCTCGCCGTCGTGCTGCTGGTGCTGCTGGCATTACTGCGCGCGGTGCCTGCCGCCGTATTGCTCGTCGGCGTCACGGTACTCAGCGCGCTCGCCGCGCTCGGTGCGGGCAGCTGGATCAGCGGCACGGTTTTCGGCTTCCCCGCACTGGACACGAACGTGCCGTTGTTCGGCTTCCTGTTCCTGGTCGCACTGGGTGTGGATTACACGATCTTCCTGGTCACCAGGGCGCGCGAGGAGGCGGGTACGCACGGCACCACCCAGGGGATGGTGCGTGCCGTCGCCTCGACCGGCGCCGTCATCACCAGCGCCGGTGTCGTCCTCGCCGCGGTGTTCTGTGTTCTCGGCGTGCTGCCGTTGATCACCCTGACCCAGCTGGGCATCGTGGTCGGGATCGGCATCCTGCTCGATACGTTCGTGGTGCGGACGTTGGTTGTCCCCGCGCTGTTCGCACTGCTCGGCGACAAGGTGTGGTGGCCGGCAACGCCCACGAAAGCTGTAGCGGCGCAGCCTGCTACGGCCGAAAACGCGGTCACGGATTGATCGTTGCGGCGCCGCGGCACGTACCTCTCGGAGGGCAGCGGCCGAACACGTGCCGACGCTGACCGGTTGTCGCCCTTCGCTCGGCCGGGTTCCGGTGCGCAAACACGGCGTCGCCGTCGTGCTGACCGAGCCGCTCCACACGGCGGTGTCGAACTCCCTTGCGACGGCGCTCGAGGTCACCGCTTGCCGCACTCTCTTGCGTGACTAACTGTAAGCAATACAGTATGCTTGCTCACGTCGCATCGGGCGGCTGCGAACGACCTACGCCGCCCGTCGGTCCGGGGCCGGCGCGGCAGGTGATGTCGAGCCTCAACTGTGAGAGCCGGTGGGCAAATGTTGGTCGTAGCGTGGCAGTCGGGAGAAGTGGGATGGTTCGCCTGAGTTCATATCGCGGATGGACCCCGTCCGCGCACCGGTGGTCACGACACGGATATCCCTGCGGCGCCGCGATCGGAGGGGTGTCCGACTTATCGGGCAGTCCATAAAACCTGAATTCCCTGCACATTATTTGCCGGTCGGAAATACGCGCCGACGCGGTAATAAAAGCTCGCCCATTTTCTGGGCGGGCATATTGTCATGCAATTATATCGATGGTCTGAATTGGCCCGCAAAATAGTTTCAGAATTCTGTTGACTAGACCCTGTGATGTCACGCACACTCGGGATGGAAAATAGGCGGTGTTACCTGAATGGAGACGCGCGAACCGATGGTTAACGATCCGGCAGCTGACAAGCGCCGCGAAAGGCGAGCGGTGGGCTCGGAGCGGTCTGCGATGCCGGCGAGCAGAGAAGTCGCCGCATGGTTTCGCGGTTATCTCGGCCGGCATCCCGGTGTTGCCATCGATACGGTCGGTGGCCAGTTCGTCCTCGGTGTTCGTACGGTGCAATATCTGATTGTCGATCTCTTTACCGGGAAGTTGGCCGTGCGGGAAACCCTCGCGCAGGGGGCTTTCATGGCTTCGGCGGCAGTGCTGCCGACAATCTTTGTCGCGCTGCCGATCGGGGTCACGCTCTCCATTCAGTTCGGGCTGCTGGCCGGGCAGGTCGGTGCCACCTCGTTGGCGGGGGCCGCCAGTGGCCTGGCGGTCATCCGGCAAGGCGCCCCGATGGTGGCGGCGCTGCTGATGGCCGCCGCGGTCGGGTCGGCTATCTGCGCCGACCTGGGATCACGGAAGATCCGGGAGGAATTGGACGCCATGGAGATCATGGGCGTCTCGGTGATCCGGCGGATGGTGGTTCCCCGGTTTCTGGCAGCGATCGTCATCGGTGTCTCGCTGACCGGGGTGGTGTGCTTCGTCGGTTTCGTGGCGGGCTATGCCTTCAATGTCTTCGCTCAGGACGGTGCGCCCGGGAGTTTCGTGGCGACGTTCGCCTCGTTCGCCACGGTCGGGGATCTGGTCTTGACCATGGTGAAGGCGGTGGTCTACGGCGCGATCGTGGCGGTGGTCGCCTGCCATAAGGGGTTGACGACCAAGGGTGGATCCGCAGGTGTCGCGAACTCGGTGAATTCAACCGTTGTCTCGTCGATCCTGTTGCTCATGATCGTCAATGTATTGTTCACCCAGCTGTTCATGATGCTGTTTCCCAGGCAGGGCTTGTAATGGCATCCAGCTATCATCCGTTCGGCACCAGGCTGGTGACGACGTATTCGAAAAAGCTCGGCGTTGTATTCATGCGACTCGGGCATATGCTCACCTTCTTCGTGCGCGCCGCCACATCGATTCCCGTGATGCTCCGCAATTATCGAGTCGAGTTCATGCGGACCCTGTCCGACATCGCGTGGGGAAACGGATCTATTGTCGTCGGCGGTGGCACGGCGGGCGTCATTATCATCCTGGGCGCGGCCGGTGGTGCGATTATCGGATTGGAAGGCTATAACGCCTTGCATCTGCTCGGTATGGAGCCCGCCATCGGACTGGTCGCCTCGACGGCCTCGACGCGCGAGCTGGCGC
This sequence comes from Nocardia sp. NPDC059195, assembly GCF_042754695.1. Classification (NCBI taxonomy): domain Bacteria; kingdom Bacillati; phylum Actinomycetota; class Actinomycetes; order Mycobacteriales; family Nocardiaceae; genus Nocardia; species Nocardia sp. NPDC059195. Next base: position 108,520 of record NZ_JBHZBG010000012.1, read on the forward strand.
CGATCATGGCATCACTGGCCTTCGCGGCGCAGGCGGGCTGCCGGTTCACCGCACAACTGGGCTCGATGGGGATCTCGGAGGAGATCGACGCGATGGAGTCGATGGCGATCCGGTCCATTCCCTATCTGGTCAGCACCAAGTTGCTGGCGTCGGTGGTCGCGATCGTTCCGCTCTATCTACTCTGCCTGGCGGCCAACTACGTGGCTGTCGAAATGGTGGTCGGCATGTCGGGCGGGCTGTCGATCGGGACCTATCGCCACTACTTCCAGCTCGTCTTGAACGGCCCCGACATCATCTACTCACTGGGCAAAGCGATCGTCTTCGTACTGATCACCACCACGATCCAGTGTTACTACGGCTACTACGCCGCGGGCGGACCACAGGGCGTCGGCATCGCGGCAGGCCGCGCCATGCGTGCGGCGATCTCGGTGATGATCGTCGTCAATCTCATGCTGACCATTGCCATTTGGGGCATCGGGGCCAGCGCGCGGCTGGGAGGGTGAGATGTCGATATTGTTCGACACAGACGGACGCGGACCGTCGAAATGGTCACTGCTCTTGCGAGGGCTGGTCGCGTTCGCGCTGATCGTCGGTGGTCTCACGGTCGTCTACCTGAAATCGACCGGGTCCTTCGAAGAGAAGGCCGAGATCACCGCCCTGCTCGAGCAGGTGGGTGACGGCCTGCCGCCCAACTCGGACGTGAAGTTCCGTGGTGTGCTGGTGGGGACCGTCGCCGAAGTGACGCCATCGATCGACGGCGGCCGCAATCGGGCCAGACTCGAGCTCGAACCGCGTCTGCTGGTGAGCATTCCGGCCTCGGTGACCGCTCGGGTGGTCCCCAGCAACATCTTCGCGGTGTCGTCGGTGCAGTTGGTCGACAACGGTCCGGGGCGACCGCTGCGGGCAGGTGCCCAGATCCAGCAGGACACCAGTTTGTCGACGGTGCAATTGCAAACCGCCCTGACCAAGCTGCGAACGATCGTGGCGGCGACGGCGAGGATCAGCACGAGTGACACGGTGGGAGTGCTCGCCGCGGTCGCCAAGGCCACCGACCGGCGCGGCGCCGACCTCGTTCGAGCCGGTGCTCAGCTCGACCACATCACCAGGGAACTCGCTGCCCAGATCGCGCCGCCGGGTGAGCCGTCGACGATCACCGCGCTGACCGAATCGGTGCGGGGCTTGGCCTCGGCGGCACCGGATCTGCTCGATGTCCTGCATGCCGCGGTAGTCCCGATGCGAGCTGTTGTGGAGCAGGAAGCCGAGCTGCACGACCTGCTGACGGCAGGCACCGCGACATTGTCGACCGTCGACGGTGGATTGGACCGTCACGTCGACGAGATGGTGACGATCACCGATCAGCTGACGCCGGTCCTGGACGTGTTCGCCGCGGGCAGTTCGAGTTTCGGCCCCATCGTGGGCAGCATCAAGAATCTGTCGGACGTGTGGTTCGCCGAATTCTGGAACGAGGAGACCCAGAACGGGACCGGCAAATTCCAGATCAGGCTGACACCCGACACTCCGTACACGCGCGCGGACTGCCCCCGATACGGCGACCTCGCCGGGCCGAGCTGCGCGACGGCGCCGCTCACGACCTCGGCTGAGCCGCTGCCCGCCTCGCTGGACCCGCGCTCCGTTCCGAAACCCGTCCTGACCCCGGAGATGCAAGACCTCATCGGCCGGGTACTCGGCGGCGGCGCCAACAGCGCCGAACAGGTTCTGGCCCAACTACTCACCACCGGAGTCCCTGGAACAGGAGGTGCACCACGATGACCCAGCATCATCGCTCGGTGGCCGGGCTCAGCGCCTTTCTCGTCGTCGCGTTCGCCCTCATCTCGATGACCTTCGTGACCTTGAATCGCGGCATCGACGGCTCGACGAAGCCGTATTCGGCGATCTTCACCGACGCCACCGGTTTGCGGGTCGGCGACGACGTGCGGATGGCCGGGGTGCGCGTCGGACGTGTCGACGCGGTAGAACTCGACGGCACGCGCGCCCGGGTGCGCTTTCGCGTGCAAGATGCCCAGCGCCTCTACGGCGACACCATGGCCGCCATCACCTATCAGAATGTCATCGGACAGCGCTATCTCGGTCTGTCCCGTGACGAAATCAGTTCCGACACCGAACTCCCTGGTAATGGGGAGATCCCGGTGGAGCGCACCGAGCCTTCCTTCGATCTCTCGGCGCTGCTGAACGGATTCGAACCGCTGTTCAGTGGCCTCGATCCGCAGCAGGTCGACAATGTCACCGCCGCGCTCGTTCAAGCTCTGCAGGGGGATGCGGGCTCGTTGACGAGATTGATCGAGCAGATGTCCACGCTGGCACAGTCTCTGGCCGGTCCGGACCAGGTGCTCGGTGCGGTCATCACCAATCTCAACCAGGTCGTGCAGAACCTGGCGGGCCGACGGACCGAACTCGGCACGTTACTGAGCCGAACCCGGACCATCGTCGACGGGCTGGCCCGTCACCGCGACGAAATCATGACAACACTGACCGACGTGTCGGCGGTCGCGAACCGGATGGCGACCGTGGTCGCGCAGGACCGGCCCGCACTCGATCGGCTGCTGAGCCGAGAGCCGGGATTCACCCGGCATTTCGAGCAGAACAAGGACCAGTTCGCCTATCTGGGCTTCAACCTGCCCGCGCTGTTGAAGGGGATCGCCCGGGTCAGCCAGGAAGGCGCGAACCTCAATGTCTACCTCTGCAATCTCGGCTTCACGGCGATCCCCGCGCTCTCGGAATTGATCCCGGCGATCGTCAGCATGGCCACCCCGGCCGGAACCGTTCAGCAATCGCCGATCTGTAGGTGAGGCAATTCATGACACTATCGACCCGGATCCGGCGGCTGAGCTCCTCGCTCTCCCGGCCGATCGAAGAACAGAACCCGCGCATGCTGGGGATCGTCGCGCTGGCCGTGCTGGTCGCGCTACTGATCACCGCGCTGGGCTGGAACACTCTCGGCGTCGGCGAGCGCAGCTACGACGCCGAATTCGCCCAGGCCGCGGGGCTCCGCGTCGGTGACAGCGTCACGGTCGCCGGCGTCCAGGTCGGTGCGGTGACCGGCCAGCAGTTGGTGGATGACCGCGTCGTGGTGACGATGCGTATCGCCGACGACGTACCGCTCGGTGTCGAGACCACGGCGGCGATCAAACTGACCACACTGCTCGGCGCCCGCTATGTGGAACTGCGCCCGGCCGGTGCGGGTGAGCTCCGAGATCGACGGATCATGCTGTCGCACACCGCCGTGCCTTACGACTTGCAGCAGTCGCTGGAGAACGCCACCACCACCTTCGAGCAGGTCGACGCCGCGCAGATCAGCCGCTCCCTGGATACCCTGGCCGCGCAACTCGACGGCGTGCCCGCGGTCCTGCCCGGTGTGCTGACCAATATCAGGACGCTGTCGGGCATTCTGGGTAGCCGCCGCGACGAACTGGGCTCATTGCTGACCGGGGTGCGTGACCTGACCGCCGTGGTCACCAGCCAGCGGTCCGATGTCGAGGTGATCGTCGGGGTGGGGCGAGACCTGTTGACCGACATAGCTTCCCGGCGACAGGCGATCGAGTTGCTGATGTCGGCGACTACCCGATTGGTCGAGCAGGTCCGCGGCATCATCGTCGATGACCGGGCGAATATCGACCAGCTGCTCACCGGGCTGAACGGTCTACTCGGCAGCCTCGCCCGCCACGACGACCTGCTGCGCAACACCTTGGAGATCTTGCCGGTCGCGGTCCGCAACCTGACCAATGCCTCGGGCAACGGGAACTCGGTGGACTTCAACGCGCCCGGCGGTGTGCTGGTCGACTCGTGGATGTGCGCTCTGAGCGGACACGCCGAGTTGGCCCAGTTGCCACAGTATTTCGGAGATTGTCGATGAGAACAGTGCTGAAGCTGGTGCGGGTCGCCACGGTGCTCGCGGTCCTCGGGTTCGTCGGGTGTGCGAGCGGTTCGCTGGAACGCGGCCCGGACGACATCACCGTGGTGGCCCATTTCGACAGTGCCGCCGGACTGTATGTCGACAACACGGTCGCGATCCTCGGCATGCCGGTCGGGAAAGTCACCGGGATCGTGCCGCGGGGAGCCTTTGTCGAGGTGACTATGCGGGTGGACGGCGAGGCGAAGATCCCGGCGGATGCCACGGCGGTGACGGTATCGACGTCGGTGCTCACCGACCGGCACGTCGAGTTCACCCCCGTGTACCGGGGCGGGGACGCCTTGCGCGACGGCACGACACTCGGATTGGAACGCACCAGGACGCCGGTCGGTGTGGATCGGTTGATCTCGATGGCCGATGACATGTCCGGTGAGCTCGGCGGCGAACAACCCGGTGAGGGACCGATCGCGCGGATGCTCGCCGTCGCCTCGTCGGCCACCAGTGGCAACGGGCAGGAATTGCGCGCGACGATGGATGAGTTGTCGCGGGCCCTGCGCCTGGGTGACGACGCGGGAGCGGGGACGCGCGACGCCGTCACCCAGATCATGCAGGAGCTGTCGGTGCTGGTCGCCGCGGCCGCCGACGGTGACCAGGTCATCCGCGAATTCGGTGCTGCTGCAGGGCAATTGGGTGACATGTTGACCCAGCTCGAGATCGGATCGGGGGCCACCGGCGCGCAGATCACCACGGTGATGCGGGAGGCCGACGCCCTGCTGATGGCCAACCGGGAGCCGTTGCGCAGCGCGGTCGCCGACACGGCAACCGTCACCAAGGCCCTCGCCGACTATCGCGACCAGCTGGCCGAATTCCTCGACCTGTCGCCGATGTTGCTGGCGAACGGCTACAACGCGGTCGACCAGGAGGCAGGCGGTGCGCGCATTCACGCGCTTTTGGACCGGGTCGCCTTCGACGGGCAGATGGTCAAAGAGGTGTGCAATATCCTCGGCCTCCGCCAACTGGGCTGCAGCACAGGGACGCTGCAGGATTTCGGGCCGAATTTCGGTATCACCGACATGTTGGAAGCGATGAGTAGGTTGCCTCGATGAGAGCCAAGAATTCCGTGCTGACGACCGCGGCGCTGGCGGTCGCCGTGCTCACGACCACCGCCGGATGTGGAGTGGGGCTCGACGACCTGCCGCTGTCGGCACCCGGATCGGGCGAGTCCGGATACACGATCGACGCGACGTTCGCGAACGCGCTGAATCTGCCTGCGAAGGCGAAGGTTCGGCTGGCGGGTGCCGACGTCGGTGAGGTGACCGAGATGTCGGTCGCGGACTACAAAGCCAAGGTGTCGCTGCGTATCCGGGCCGATGTCGAGCTTCCGGTCGGCACTCGGGCACAGCTGCGCACCGCGACCCCGCTCGGCGACGTCTACGTAGCGCTCGACGCGCCGGTCGACGCCACCGCCTCGACCGCCGCCCTGCGCGACGGAGACACCATCGCGTTGCCGGAGACGTCGGCGGCGGCGACCGTCGAGGAATTGCTGACTACGGCCTCGCTGCTGGTCAACGGCGGTGCCATCCGCAATCTGACCACCGTTGTCAACGGTCTCGGGCGCGCGGTCGGCGATCGCGGCGACAACCTCGGCGGGCTACTGGATCAGTCCACCCAGCTGGTCACGGCCCTGGCCGCCCGGTCCGATGACATCCGGCTCGCGCTGGCCGAAACCAATCGGCTGGTCAGCGATTTGGCCGCGAACCGCACCGTGATCGCTGATTTCATCAGCGCCGCCGGTCCCGCCGCCACGGTCATCGAGGCGAATGCGCAGCAGGCGCTCGAGCTCGTCAGGCAGGTCGACGATGTCAGCGCTCAGCTCGCGCAGTTCCCGGTGCTTCGTGGTGGTGAGATCGGCGGGCTGATCGCGAATCTCGACCAGATCTCCGCGGGGCTCAATGACGCCATCTTGAATCCGAACGCGAGCCTGGCCGCGATGAATGCCATGCTGCCCACCGTCATCAGGCTCTCCAGCGGTACCTCGGCGCACGGCAACGTCGACCTGGAGGATTTCGCGATCGGGGCGCTCGCCGACCCCGGTCACCAGGCGGATCCCGGCAGCCGGATACCGGATGCGAGCGATTGGCACGCGCTCGTCGGTTCGCTCACCTACACCCTGCTCACCCTGCGTGAGCGGGTCCTGGGACCGGGCCGATGAGCGCCGTCGGTGGACTCGCTTCCTTCGGGTCGGCGGTGGCGGATCTGCCCGCCCGGCTGCTGGTCGGGGGAGTGCGCGGCGGGCATCCGTATCGGCTCGCGCTCTCGGCGGTGGCGCTGGCGATGGTGGCGGTGGCCGGGTCGACATATCTGGTGTTCGGTGCGCTCGGCTTCGATCCGTCGGCTTCGACCATCGCGGTGCGGGTGCATCTCACCCAGTCCGGTGGGCTGCTGCCCGGCCAGGATGTCACCTTGCGCGGTGTGCCGATCGGTGAAGTCCGGTCGGTCGAGTTCGCACCGGACGGCGTGGTCGCCATCGCGAGCATCGACGCGAAAATCTGGGTGCCCGACGACGGAACGGTCGACGTGACCAGCCTGTCCACGGCGGGCGAGCAGTTCCTGGACTTCCGGCCGACCCGATCGACCGGCCCGTATCTGAGCGACGGGGCCGAGATCTCCTCGGACAAAACCTCCACGCCCACACCGCTGTGGCAGATGCTCGGCACCCTCGATTCGAGCTTGGCGCAGGTGGATCCGGCCCAACTCGCCTCGGTGGTCGACGAGCTCGGGGTCGGACCGGAGGGGCCACAGAAGCTGATCGACATCCTCGACGGCGGGGTCTTCCTGGTGTCGACGCTGGATGCGGTGCTTCCGCAGACCGTCGCGCTGGTGCACGACAGCAAAACAGTTCTCGCGACTCTGGGAACGGGATCAGCAGGGCTGCAACGGTTCTCCGCCGACACCGCGCATTTCATGCGCGGCGTCGAAGCGAAAACCGGCGGTTTCGCGGAATTCCTCGATGCGACCCCAGGGACCCTCACCGCCTTGGACACCGTGCTGGCCGACAATTCCGCCGCGGTGGTCGGGCTGTTGACCAGCTTGTCGACGGTCGCCCAGGTGACGAATACCCGGGTACCGGCCATGCAGGAGTTCTTCTTCCCGACCCAGCGCGCCGGATCGGCCCTCGACGCGTTGGCGACGGTGATGCACGACGGCGGATTCTGGGGGCTGGTCAGCATGTATCCGCGCTACACGTGCGTGTACGACCTGCCGCGGAAACCACCGTCGCTCGGTGACTATTCCGAACCGTATCTCTATACCCACTGCTCGGACGACAACCCGGCGGTCCTGGTCCGCGGCGCCGACAATGCGCCGCGACCGCCGGGGGAACGCCTGCCCGGTCGGCCACCCGCGGGCGAACCCGCCGATCGAACGGCCGGCCCCACCCCGATCGGGCCCTGGTCATTGCCCCTGCCGTTGCCGTTGGTCGACTCCGGCCAGACGGTCCCCGCACCACCCCGATGAGGAATCTGTGATGAATCCCAAGACCGACCCCACCGATACCACGACCACCGACGAGCCCGTCGAAACAGCCACTGTGGCAGCTGTCTCGGTGGAGAAGAGCTCGGGCGAGCCCGTGGACCCGTCCGTCGATGATTCGGCGACCCCGGCGGCTGAGCCCGAATTCGTGATGCCGTCCAAATGGGCGATCCGTCGGATGATCGCGGCGTTGATCTGGAAGAAGATCCGCATTCCACTGCTGGCGCTGGTAGCCGTGGTGGCCGTCGTCACCGCGGCGATTCTCGGATGGAAACTGAAGCAGGAGAACGACACCGACGCCGCGGCCGCGGCCGGACTCGAGGCGGCCAGAGCGTATGCGGTCACATTGACCAGCGTCGACTCCGGCAATCTCGATCGTGACTTCACCGCAGTGCTCGACGGGTCGACCGGGGAGTTCAAGGACACCTACACGCGCTCCAGCGGGCAGTTGCGTCAGCTGCTGCTGGAGAACAAGGCGACCGGCAAGGGCACGGTGCTCGACGCGGCGGTGAAGTCGGCGACCGCGACGAAGGTCGAGGCCATCCTGTTCGTCGACCAGACGGTGACCAACACAGCCTCGCCCGATCCCCGGGTGGACCGCAGCCGGGTGATGATGACGATGGAACTCGTCGATGGTCGCTGGCTCGCGAGTCGGGTGTCGCTGCCCTGACCCTGTGCGGGTCACATCGAACGCTGCACAAACACTGTTCGGGCAGAGCTGACACTGTTACAGTTGGTATTACTGGAACGATATCGGTTGTTGACCTCCCTGGCGAAGGCGGCGGCGGGTTCGATGTGAGTGCGGAGGGCGCGGATGTCACAGGTTGTCGGGTTCAGTGAGGCCGGTCGAACCGGCGAAACAACAGATCCGGACGAGCTGGTCGCGATTCTGGCCCGGCAACGGCAGGCCTTCCTGCGCGAGGGTCCGGCGTCGGCGGCAGTCCGGCGCGATCGGATCGACCGGCTGCTGGCCATGGTCCTGGACAATATCGACGACTTCGTCGATGCGATGTCACGCGATTTCGGCACCCGCTCGCGGACCGGGACGCTATTCGCCGAGATCATGGGGATGCTCACCGCATTCGAGCACACCCGCTCACACACCGAGCGCTGGATGCGACCGGTGCGCCCGAACCGGCTCGCACGCCTGTACGGCATCCGCACCGAAGTCCATCCCGCACCCCTCGGGGTCGTCGGCATCATCGGCCCGTGGAACTTCCCGCTGCAGCTGGTCGTGGTGCCCGCGGCGTCGGCCTTCGCCGCGGGCAACCGCGTGATGATCAAGATGTCGGAGATCACCTCGCACACCGCCGAATTGACCCGTTCGCTGGCCGCGCGATATTTCCACCAGGACGAACTCGCGGTGGTGACCGGCGGACCCGACATCGGTGCCGCCTTCACCCGGCTGCCGCTGGACCACCTCTTCTTCACCGGTTCGACCGGAGTCGGGCGTCTCGTGCAGCGAGCCGCGGCCGAGAACCTGGTCCCGGTGACCCTCGAACTCGGCGGAAAGAATCCCGTCGTGGTCGCGCCCGACGCCGACATCGACCGTGCCGCGAACCGGGTTGCCCGCGCCAGAATGGTCAACGGTGGACAGGTCTGCGTCTGTCCCGATTACGTATTCGTTCCGGAAGCCGAGATCGACCGCTTTGTCGACCGCCTGCGTGCCGAACTGCGCGCGATGTTCCCCACGATCCTGGACAACGACGACTACACGGCCTCGGTCGACGCCGCCAACTACGACCGCGTGCTAGCCCTCGTAGCCGATGCCAGAGCTCGCGGTGCCAGGGTGGAATCGCTCGCACCGGCGGGTGAGGAACTGCCCGATCCGGTTGCGCGAAAGATCGCGCCCACGCTCATCCGTGACGTCGGCGACGACATGCGTATCGCGACCGAGGAGATCTTCGGTCCGGTCCTATTGATCAGGCCCTACGCGGACCTCGCCGATGTCATCGACTACGTCAACGCGCGGCCTTCGCCGTTGGTCGCCTACTGGTTCGGCCCGGACCGCAAGGACTTCCGCAGGTTCGTCGAGGGCACCCGCAGCGGCGGGATCGCGCGCAATGAGTTCGCGATCCACATGTTCTCCGAGAACGCGCCGTTCGGTGGTGTCGGGCACAGCGGGATGGGTGCCTATCACGGGAAGACCGGGTTCGACACGTTCAGTCACCTGCGCACGGTGGCGGGGACCGATCTCCCGTTCGCGATCACCGGGATAGCGGCGCCGCCCTTCGATCTCCGGACGGCGAAATTCATCGATCTCGCGTTGCGGGCCGCGCGCTGGCGCTCTCAGCGCCGGGTGCGCGGACGCCTGCCGCGACGCTAGCCACAGAAGCCGTTCAATCCACTTCTTCCACCACAATTTTCGGGCGCGTGAGCGCTTGCGAACGATCACTGAGGAGTTACGTTGTCCCCTTCCGCGACCGGGTCCGACTCGACGCAATTGACTCTCGTCGGCGCTGCCGACGCCGCCGCCGCGGCGCTCCCGGATCGCGACATCATCATCCAGGGCGACCGCCGCCACACCTATGCGCAGGTGGCCGAACGGTCCCGGCGGCTCGCTGCCTACCTGCATGCGCAGGGGCTGGGTTGTCACACCGAACGTTCCGAGCTCGAACCGCATGAGGTCGGCCAGGACCTGCTCGGCATCTACGCCTACAACGGCAACGAGTATGTCGAGAGTTTGATCGGGGCGTTTCGCGCGCGCGTCGCGCCTTTCAACGTGAACTACCGCTACGTCAAGAGCGAACTCCAGCATCTGCTGGCCGACGCAGGCGCCACAGCACTGGTCTACCACGCGACCTTCGCGCCGCGGGTGGCCGAGATTCGGTCCGAGTTGCCGCATCTGCGGGTCCTCATCCAGATCGCCGACGACTCCGGAAACGATCTGCTCGACGGTGCCGTCGACTACGAAACGATCATCGCCACAACGGAACCTGTGGTGCTGCCGGTGACAGCCTCACCGGACGATCTCTATGTGCTCTACACCGGCGGCACCACCGGGATGCCGAAGGGCGTGCTGTGGCGCCAGCACGACATCTACATGGCAGCGTGCGGCGGGCGTGACATCAACACCGGCACGCAGGTGAACTCCTACGAAGAGATCGGTGCGCGGGCCGCCGCGAACCCCGGCGTCAAACTCATGCTGTTGCCGCCGCTGATCCACGGCGCGGCGCAGTGGGCGGTGCTCACCGCCATGACCACCGGTCAATCCATTGTGTTCTCCCCGGTGGTGGATCGGATCGACGGGCCCGAGATCGTGCGGACGATCGAGCGCGAACGAGTCGCGATCGCCATCGTGGTGGGTGACGCCATGGCCAGACCGTTGCTCGCCGCGGTGGAGTCGAAGATCGCCGATGTGTCGTCGCTGGCCGCGCTCGCCAATGGTGGAGCGGTACTCACGCCGCAGGTCAAGCAGCAATGGATCGAAGCGGTGCCGGGTTTGGTGGTGCTCGATGGTGTCGGATCTTCGGAAACCGGAACCCAGCTGCACCATGTCTCGGCGGCGGGCTTCGTCTCGACCGGAACGTTCTCCGCGGGTCTGGACACCAGGGTCGTCGCCGAGGATCTCAGCACTGTCCTCCAAGCCGGCCACGCCGGTCTCGGTTGGCTCGCGAAACGTCAGTTCACCCCGCTGGGCTACAAGGGTGACGCGGCCAAGACCGCGGCGACCTTCCCCGTCATCGACGGCGTGCGCTTCGTGCTGCCCGGTGATCGTGCGCGCCACCTCGAGAACGGGACGATCGAGCTGCTCGGTCGCGACGCCGTCACCATCAACTCCGGCGGCGAGAAGATCTTCGCGGAAGAGGTCGAGTCGGCGATCGTTTCTCATCCCGCGGTCGCTGATGTGTTGGTTGTCGGGCGTCCGAACGAGCGGTGGGGTCAGGAGGTCGTGGCGGTCGTGGAACTGGTGGAAGACGCGACCGTGGATTTCGATGAGCTGGTCGGCCATGCCGCGCAGTCGCTCGCCCGCTACAAGCTGCCCAAGGCGGTGGTCTTCCGCTCCACGATCAGTCGCAGTCCCGCGGGGAAAGCGGACTATCGCTGGGCTCGTGAACAGGCTGTCGCCGAACTCTGATCGAACGACCTCGGGCGGCACCGATCTCGATGTGGCGTCCGGGGTTTCGGCATGACGCCTGTTTCCGAACGTGCCGCCCGTACGGCGCTATGAGTTGTGGCGCCGTACGGGCGAGTGGGAACGGTTCAGAGTCCGATGGCCGGGCCGACGGTCAACGGGGCCACGAATCCACCATCGACGTGAATGTCCTGGGCGTTGACCCAGCGGGAGTCAGGGCCGGCGAGGAACGCGATCACCGGCACGATGTCGGCGACCCTCGCGTGCCTGCCGACGGTGGCCTTGACCGAGTCGAGGACTTCCTTGCCCATCGACGCTTCGAAATCGGTGAGAATCGGTGTCTCGGTGGGACCGGGACTCACGGAGTTGACCCGGATGCCGTACTTCTGCCAAGCGGTCGGCGCCAGGCGCTTGGCGAAGATGATCGACGCCTGCTTCGAGGTGCTGTAGACGGGATAGGCCGGGTCCTGCGTCGCCTGCCACTGCGCCACGGCATCGGCGTCGGTCGCGGCCAGCAAGCCCGCGAGATCGTCGATCCGTTGCTGCCAGCCGAGAGCGGCGACCGAGGCCACGGTGACGATCGCGCCGCCCTGACGCAGCAGCGGCAGCATTCCGGTGGTGAACAGCCGCATGCCGAGGTAGTTCACCCCGAGGACATCGGCCGCCGATGCGGTGCCCGGCACGCCCGCGACGTAGGCCAGCGCATCCCAGTCGGCACCGATGCGGTCCAGCAGGGCCGCGATGTCGCTCGCGTCGCGCAGGTCGCACTGTTCGTGCTGGGTGGCCGGTGTGTCGTTCGCGTGCAGATCGACCGCGAGTACGTGGTCCCCCTGCTCGTGGAAGTGCGTCGCCGTCGCCGCTCCGATGCCGGACCCTGCTCCGACGACGACGATCCTGCGTTGCTGGGCGACCATGGGTTTCCACCGTTCCGATGCCCAATACGGCATCTGTTACAGAAAGCTTGACAGTAAGGGTAACTATAAATCAGTCTTGAGGTCGAGACAACGCCATCTGCGCGGGTGCGTGCGGTGTGGTGGATTGCTGGGTTACCAGCTCGGAACGGGAAAAGGTGCTGATAGGGATGCCGATCGTTGATGAGGCCGCGAACGTTCTGGCGGATCCGGCCGCCTATGCCGATGAGCCGCGGTTGCATGCCGCGTTGGCCGCGTTGCGAGCGGAGAAGCCGGTCGCGCGGGCGGAAGTCGCCGGTTACGAACCGTTCTGGGCGATTACCAAGCACGCCGATGTGATGGCGGTGGAGCGGGCGAATCGCCGGTTCACGAACTGGCCGCGTCCGGTGTTGATGACCGCGAAGTCGGACGAGATGCAGGCCGCGGTGGGGATCCGGACGCTGATTCACATGGATGATCCGCAGCATCGGGTGGTGCGTGCGATCGCGGCGGATTGGTTCGGGCCCAAGGCGATGAAGGCGATGGGGGTCCGGATCGAGGAGCTCGCCAAGCGGTACGTGGATCGGATGCGGGATACGGGGGGTGAGTGCGATTTCGTGTCCGAGATCGCGGTGAATTTCCCGCTGTACGTGATCATGTCGCTGCTCGGGGTACCGGAGTCGGATTTTCCGCTGATGCTGAAGCTGACCCAGGAACTCGTGGGTTCTGATGATGACGAGTTGAAGCGGTCGACGCCACCGGATGAGGCGATGAACGCGTTGGTGGAGATGTTCACGTTCTTCCAGGCATTGACGGAATCGCGGCGGGCGAATCCGACCGATGATCTGGCGTCGATGATCGCGAACGCGAAGATCGACGGTGAGCCACTGTCGGATGTGGACATTGTTTCGTACTACGCCATCATCGCCACGGCGGGCCACGATACGACGAGTAGCAGTATCTCGGGTGGTCTGCGGGCGTTGATCGAGCACCCTGACCAGCTCGATCGTTTGCGTTCTGATCCGGGTCTGATGCCGGGCGCAGTCGAAGAGATCATTCGGTGGGTGACACCGGTGAAGGCGTTCATGCGAACTGCCGCTGAGGATTCGGTCGTCAACGGGGTGTCTATTCCGGCGGGTGATTCGTTGTTGTTGTCGTACGCGTCGGCGAATCGTGACGAGGACGTTTTCGAAGATCCGTTCCGCTTCGACATCGGGCGTGAGCCGAACAAGCATGTGGCGTTCGGTTACGGCGTGCACTTCTGTCTCGGTGCGGGCTTGGCTCGGATGGAGATCGGCAAGTTCCTGGGAGAGTTGTTGCCGCGCTTGAAGTCGATCGAGTTGGCGGGCGAGCCGGAGTTGACGGCAACGACTTTCGTGGGTGGTTTGAAGCATTTGCCGATCCGCTTCACCATCGACTGACCGAATACACGACCTGTAATTCATCGCACTACACACCAGGCCGCATCGATGGGTGCAGCCGGAACTCAGAGGTTGAGAGACATGCCCACACCAGTCATTGTCAGTGCGGTCCGCACCGCGATCGCGCGATCGTTCAAGGGTGCGCTCGTGAACGTGGCGTCGGAGACACTCGCCATCGAGATCCTCACCGAGGCCGTTCGCCGCTCGGGCATCGACCCGACCCACGTCGACGATGTCATCTTCGCCGAACTGAACTACGGCGGCGGCGACCTCGCGCGGCACGCGGCCGTGGCCGCGGGAATGCTGAATGTGCCCGGCCAAGCGGTGAATCGCCATTGCGCGGGCAGCCTCACCTCCATCGCCAACGCGGCCGCGCACATCGGCGTCGGAATGGAGCGGGTGATCGTGGCCGGCGGTGTGCAATCGCTGTCGACGGCTCCGCTGATGAAGTGGCGGGTGCCCGGGTCCGGGCCCGAGCTCGAATTCAAGGAACCGTGGATCCCGCCGTCACACCCGGAGACCCCGGACGCGCCCACGATGGATATGGCGATCACGGTCGGCTGGAACACCGCCAAGAAGGTCGGGATCAGCCGTCAGGAAATGGACGACTGGGCATTGCGGTCGCATCAGCGGGCTGTCGCGGCGATCGACGAGGGCAAGTTCACCGACGAGATCCTGCCGTTGAAGGTCGCCCAGCCCGACGGCTCGGTGCTCGATTTCGCAGTCGACGAGCATCCGCGCCGGGAGACGACCGCCGAGCGGTTGGCGGCGCTGCCCGTTCTGCATCCCGAGATCGAGGGGTTCTCGATCACCGCGGGTAACAGCAGCGGCATCAACGACGCCGCCGCCGCGGTGACGGTGACCGCGGACGACTATGCGGCGAGTGCGGGCCTGGATGTTCTCGCGACAGTGCGAGCTTGGGCGAACGTGGGTGTGACGCCCGCGGATAACGGCATCGCCGCGGTGAACGTGATCGGCAAGGTGCTCGACCGTGCGGGACTGACCGTCGATGACGTGGCGCTGTGGGAGATCAACGAAGCCTTCGCCTCGGTGCCGATCGCCGCGTGCCGCGCGCACGGCATCGACGAGGAGCGGGTGAACTTCTCCGGCAGCGGATGCAGCCTCGGCCATCCGATCTCGGCCTCGGGTGCCCGCCAGGTGGCGACCCTGATCTACGAGCTCCGGCGTCGCGGCGGCGGTATCGGCGTCGCGGCGATGTGCGCGGGTGGCGGTATGGGCGGCGCCCTCGTCATCGAAGTCTGAGTGCTTTCACCGAGAGAATGGAGATATCTGTGTCGGACGCAGTGCTAGTGGAACGGCGCGGGCGAACGCTGGTGATCACGATCAACCGGCCGGACGCGCGCAACGCGATCAATCTCGCGGTCAGTCAGGGACTCGCCGACGCCGTCGACGAGCTCGACGAAAGTCCCGAGCTGTCCGTCGCGGTCCTGACCGGCAGCGGCGGAAACTTCAGCGCCGGAATGGATCTGAAGGCCTTCGCGGCAGGGGAGTACCCGTATGTCGCCGGTAAAGGCCTCGGATTCACCGAGAAGCCACCGGCCAAGCCGATCATCGCCGCCGTCGAAGGCTACGCGCTGGCCGGCGGCACCGAACTGGTCCTGGCTACAGATCTGGTCGTCGCCTCCAAGACCGCGCGGTTCGGGGTTCCCGAGGTCAAACGCGGTCTGGTGGCGGGCGGCGGTGCGCTGTTGCGGCTGCCGCAGCGCATTCCGTACCAGAAAGCACTCGAATTGGCCCTGACCGGTGACAGTTTCACGGCAGAGGACGCCGCCGCGTGGGGCTTCGTCAACGAAGTAGCCGAACCGGGGGAAGCGCTGGACCGGGCATTGGCTCTGGCCGAACGGATCACGGCCAACGGACCGATCGCGGTCGCGGTGACCAAGGAGGTCATCGTCAAGGCGGCCGAGTGGAGCACCGGCGAGATGTGGCGCAAGCAGCTCGAGCTCATCGCCCCGGTTTTCGGCACGCAGGACGCGCAGGAAGGCGCGAAAGCGTTCGCCGAGAAGCGAACCCCCAACTGGACGGGCAAGTGAGGCAGTGAGCTGCCCGTCCACCATCAACCCATCAAGTGAGGAGACGCAGTGTCGTTCGAAGGTGAAGTAGTACTGGTGACCGGTGGTGCCGGTGGGCTGGGTGACGCGGCGGTGCGCAGGCTGCACGCCGAAGGCGCGGCCGTGGTGATCGCCGATGTCAACGACGACAAGGGCAAGGCACTGGCCGAGGAGCTGGGCAACAAGGCCGTCTATGTGCGCACCGACGTGCTGGACGATTCGACGATCGAGGAAGCGTTCGCGGCGGCCGACGAACTCGGCACGCTGCGCTACGCGGTGATCGCCCACGGTGGGTTCGGTGTGCTGGAGAAGGTCGTCAACCGGGACGGCACACCGCACACGTTGAAGGGCTTCACCGACACCATCGCGCTGTATCTGACGGGCACCTACAACGTGCTTCGGCTCGCGGCGGCGAAGATCGCGAAGCTCGAGCCGAAGGACAGCGGCGAGCGTGGCGCGATTGTCATGACCAGCTCCATCGCCGGGTACGAGGGCCAGATCGGTCAGTCGGCCTACGCGGCGGCCAAGGGTGGCGTGATCTCGTTGACCCTGACCGGCGCCCGCGACCTCAGCGCTGTCGGCATCCGGGTGAACAGCATCGCTCCGGGAACGATGCACACCCCGATCATGGATTTCCTCGGTGAGGAGAAGCTCGCGAAATTCGCTGCGGCGGTGCCGTTCCCGAAGCGGCTGGGCGCACCGGCCGAATACGCGTTGCTGGCTCAGCATCTGCTCGAGAATCCGTATATCAACGGTGAAGTCATTCGTATCGACGGCGGGCAGCGTTTTCAGCCGAAGTAGTTCCGGCGCTTTTCTCGTCGTGACGGATAGCCGTCGATGACCGCCGCTCCGAATTACGGGGCGGCGGTCGTCGGCTGTTCGAGTGGGTTTCGACTCGGACACGGCCCGCGCGGCCGCGTTCGAATCGATATCGGAATACTTATCGCAATCTATCCCGTGAGGCCAACTGTTGAACTATCTTCAGTGTGTTGGATCACAGTGGTCATCCATGAACGAAAAAATCGGGTGCCACGACATCTCCGCCAGGGATAGAGGATTTCATGACAAAGAGGTCATTTACCGGGATCGCGGCAGGCGTTACGGGAGTTTCCTTTCTCGTTGCCGCCGCATTGCTACCGACATTCGTACGGGATTCGGTCATCGGTCTACCGGACGAGCTGGACCAGACCACCGTTGTTGTCGGTAGGGGTGAGTTGATCGATCGGTCGAGTTTCCTCTCGGCGACACCGGTGCGGACATCGAGGGATGTCCCGGTATCCATTACCGCGCGAACGACGCTGGCCGAATCGGCCGACAATTCGTCGGCCGTGATCCATGGCAGTCTCCTCGGGGCACGCAGCGACGTCGCCGGAGACTCCGCGGTATTCATCAACTCGACCGATGTCGTGCAGGTCGACCGGCAGAATTATCTGGTCGGCGCCGAACCGGTACCGACGTGGACGGGCCCGCCCGCTCCGCCGGCGGAGGAGCCTGCCCGCATCGGGACGCTGTTCTCGTTCACCCCTGATGTACAGAAATCGGATCACCGCTTCTACGAACTCATGGCGCACACGCCGACTACGGCGCGCTACATCGACGATGACCGCAGCATCGACGGGATGCGGCTGTATCACTTCCGTTCCGAATTGCCGCCGGTGGATATGACGAAGACCGTGGGCGTCACGCAGCAGACCCAACTGACCTTGCCCGCGGCGAAATGGGGCCTGCCGGGCGGCATGGACATGGTGACGATGAACCAGTACTACGCCAATGTCCGCGATATGTGGGTGGA
The DNA here is from genome assembly GCF_042754695.1 of Nocardia sp. NPDC059195. Lineage (NCBI taxonomy): Bacteria > Bacillati > Actinomycetota > Actinomycetes > Mycobacteriales > Nocardiaceae > Nocardia > Nocardia sp. NPDC059195. The sequence continues at coordinate 126,169 of NZ_JBHZBG010000012.1, forward strand.
GCCGACTACCGGTGCGACCGTCGACCTGGTGACCAGCCCGCGGATCTACTACGCGCAGACCGCGGACAATCCGCACCAGGTGACCGCGTTCGCCGGGGAGCTCCGATTCGACCAGCCCACCCTCGACGCCCTGCTCGGTGATGCGAAGGACGGTCGTCAGCTGATCCGGTGGCTCTTCGTGTGGCTGCCGATCGGTCTGGCTGTGGTGGGGCTGCTGCTCGTCGGTACCGCCGTCCTCACGAGGGTTCGTCACCGCGCCGGATAGCCGCGTCCGGCAACACCCCTGCCGCACATGCGCTCCCCGGCACTGTCTCCACCGGGGAGTCTCATTCGCATGAATACAGTATGCCTTCCGGTATGTCACCCTGGGGTGTTTTCGGTGGGCGTGACCGGGCGTCCGTGAACCGCCGGTTCGCGATCCGAAAATCTATTGACGAATTTCAATGACATATGTCAGTATTGGGTCACGCGGTCGATGACCAGCCGGGATTCACTCGAGCTGACTCGATCAGCAAGCAGGAGAAGGGCTCTGGCGAATCTCGCCGTGCCTCTTTGCGCGCCTGATTGACGCGAGTCAATGACGGGAGTTAGCTCGCGGCATGAGCGAAATCCAGGACAAGCCCCAGGGGCGACAGGCGCAGCGTCTACTCACACGGAAGCGAGTGCTCGATGCGGCGGTTGCGGAATTCGGTAGAGCCGGCGCGGCCGAGGCCGACATCGCGACGATCGTCGAGGACGCGGGCGTGGCACGCGGGACCTTCTACTTCCACTTCCCGACCAAGGAACACGTGCTCCTCGAACTCGAGCAGCGCGAGGAGGCGCGCATCGCCGGAGAGCTCGAACGGTACCTCCGTACGCCGCACGATCTGGCGGACGTACTGGCGAAAGTCGTCCGGTTGGTCTCGGCGATGGAACGGCGCCTAGGCAGCAAGTTGTTCAAAGATCTACTCGCCGTGCACTTCTCGCCGGCGCGACCATTGGATGAGACCTGGCGGGAACATTCCGTGATCGGACTGGTCGCCGTGGAGATCGAACAGGCCGCCGCGCGCGGACAAGCCCAACTCGTCGTCCAGTCCTACCACAGCGCCGTGTTCTTCCTCCTCGGCCTCTACGCCCTGCTCACCACCACGAGCGGCTCGAAAGCCGTCCGCACAGCGGCGCTGGCCGACTACGTGACGGCGACTCTGCGGAGCTTGGAGCCCCGATGACCGCGACGCAACCCACCATTCGCCGACAGATAGGGAATCCCGATCATGCTGCTCGACATCATCCGACTTGTCCTCGCCTGGGGCGCGGTGGTTCTCATCATCGCGTTCTGGTACTGGATCCTGAGCAATATCGGGACATTCTGATCATGGGTGCTGTTCGTGCGTCGGCGTGTACCCGCGGAGATCCAGGATGACCGCGACCGGGCCGGCGGCGTCGATCGAGCGCAGCTACGCGGTGACGGCGGTTGCGCTGTCGGGCCGTCGCCGCCAAGGCGTCCGCCTGGTAACCGGCGAGCGGCGCGGCTTCGGCCTGAGCCCGGGTCTCAGCTTCGTGCACGTGCCGTATCCGCCGTCGGCCGACTGGAACCGCATCACCATGACCTGCGGTGTCGCACTGCAGTGTTCGCCTTCCAAAGACCGGATAGCGCAGTATCTGCTGCACGAGTTGTCACCGCGTGAGCGTGCTGCACTCTCGATCGTCGAGGGTGACGTCGCCGCGACCTGGGTGGCCGATCGGTTTCCCGGACTGGTGCCCGAACTGCGCCGGTGGCTGCCGGCACTCGAGTTCACCGATCCCGACCTGCCCGGCGACGACATCATCGAGCGCGCCGTCGCGCTCGCACGGTCGCCGCGGGCTCTGGGGGAGTATCCGTTGCTCGGGAGTGTGCCACTGGCCGCGCCGCCGCGCAGCCGCATGGCGCTCGCGGCGCGGCGGATATACGGCCGCATGCCGTGGACATCCAATCGCAGCGACAGCTACCGCGTCTGGTCGGTACCGGTCGGTGGTGAAGGCGGCAGCCGGGCCTCGAATATGCCGCCACCGAGCCGACCCGAGAACGAGGACATCGAGATCCGCGCCGATCAACGCGCGGGGATTCCGTACCCGGAGTGGAACCAGTGGACGATGAGCTTCCTGCGCGACCACGTCGCGGTCATGGAGCGCCGTCAACCCACCTCGTCGAGCCCGATCGCGCCTGCCTCGCCCGAGGTGCGTCGCTGGTTCGAGGAACTCACCCACCGCTCCATGCGCGGCGGCCTGGTGGACGGGTCCGATATCGACATCGACCGCTACATCAGCCATTACGTCGACACGCAGGTCGGCGCGACGCCGCAGCCACGGGTGTTTCGTGAATTGTTGCCCAGCGCCCGCGATGTCACGACCGCTGTGCTGCTCGACGGCAGCTCCTCGCTCGGCATCAACGGCGGCGCGACCTTCCGGTTGGAACTGGCCTGCGCCGACGCCCTCTCCCGAGCCATGACGGTCGCCAGGGAACGGCACGGGATCTTCGTGTTCACCGGCAATACCCGCCACCGCGTGGAAGTCCGGTGTCTGAAGGACTTCGACGACCGGAACTTCGTCGATATCGGCGGTCTCGGGCTGATGGCCGGGGGCTACACCCGCCTCGGCGCGCCACTGCGGCACCTGACCGGTCGGCTGCTCGAACAACCGGCGCAGCGTCGCCAGCTCATCATCATCGGCGACGGCCTCATCTCCGACGAAGGGTACGAGGGCCGCTACGCGTGGGCCGATGTGGCCCATGCCGTCGAGGAGGCCGTCACCGCCGGGATCGCCGTCTACTACATCGGCATCGGCCCGGTTCGCGTCGATCCACTGCCCGAGGTATTCGGACCCACACGCTCGCAACGCATTCGGCGGGTGGAGGAACTTCCCCGCGTTCTCGCACATATTCACCGAGAGTTGGTCGATTTATGACATCTGATTCCTATTTCGCCGGCGGCGGCGAGGTCGAACTGTTCGAACGAGCGTTCCAGCAGCGCCTTCCGGTCATGCTCGCCGGGCCGACCGGGTGTGGCAAAACGCGATTCGTCGAGCACATGGGCTCGCTGCTCGGTCGACCGGTGGTCACCGTCAGCTGCCATGACGACATCACCAGCTCGGACCTGGTCGGGCGGTTGCTCGTCACCGGCGGTGACGTGGTCTGGAGCGACGGGCCCCTCACCAGGGCCGTGAAGGACGGAGCCATCTGCTATCTGGACGAGGTGATCGAGGCCCGCCACGATTCACTGGCCGTGCTGCATTCGCTCGCCGACCATCGGCGTGCGCTGTTCCTCGACCGCGCGGGCGAGGTGGTGGCAGCCCCCGAATCGTTCATGCTCGTCTGCTCCTACAACCCGGCCTACCGCAGTTCACTCAAAGTGCTGAAACCGTCATTTCGGCAGCGCTTCGTCACCATCACCATGGACTACCTGCCGCCCGAACGGGAAGCCGATGTGGTGGTGACGGAATCCGGCGTCGATCCGGCGGTTGCGACCCGACTGGTCCACTGCGCGAACACTATTCGTGGCGCGGACGAGATATTCCATTTCGAGCCACCGTCGACGCGCGTGCTGGTGGCGGCGGCGCAGCTCATCGTCGCCGGCGCGCGCGAAATCGATGCGGTGCAGGCCTGTGTGCTGGCGCCGCTGAGCACCGATGCCGCCATCGGTGACGGCCTGCGCCAGATCGCCACCGCCGGTCTGCTCGCCGACGAAGAACCCGTGTGATCACCTCGAGGAGAACGCTCATATGAACGAGCAAGACCGTAGACGTAAGCGTGCGCTGATCGTCTTCCAAATCACCATCTATGGGTTTCTGCTGCTGATGTTCCTCATCCAGGTGCAGATGTTGATGAACAGTGACTGGTAGGAGAAAATCGTGAATTTGCCGACATTTGTCAAGCGCCGCACCGGATCGGCGAATCCACCGAGCGCGGATATCCGGACCGCCGGAAGCTATGACGAGCACGAAGCGGAAAGCCGGGCGAGTCAGCGACGCGCCGATATCTGGCTCACCGCGGGTACGGCACTGATGGGCACCTACATCTTGGGCCTGGTGGGTCTGCCGGTCTTTCTGCGCGGCGTGTGGCTGCAGCGCCGAGCGCAGCGAGAAGGATTATCCGTGCGCCCGCTCATCGTCACGCTGATCGGGTATCTCGTCATTCTCGACGCCTTCCTCAACAGTGTCGGCTGGGTGCTCGACGTTTTCGCCAGCCACACCTTGGTCACGCGGGTCTTCTTCACCGCCTGGGGCAATTTCTTCGACGGTGGCTACTGGTGGCACTACAACGAGCTGTGGATCGGCGGGTCGGGTGCGCCTGGCGAGAAGGGCTGGGAAATCGCCTGTGTGCTCGTCGTCTTCCCGATGCGGATCGCCGCCGCGATCGCCTTCCTGCAGATGAAGCGGTGGGGTCATCAGTGGCTGACGGTCACCTGCTGGTTCGGTGTGGTCATCTGGGTCGGCTACATCGTGAATATGACCGTGTACGCCGATATCCGCTTCGACGGTGTCGTGCTGCCGGTGTTCGGCTGGTGGCTCTACGACATCTTCTACATCACGCCATTCCTGGCAATCCCCTATCTGCATACGGTCAATCGCGAGATATTCGCCGACTGACCGCGGTTCGACTCGATTTATCTGCTGAAGGAGAATTTCGCGATGAGTACACCGTCGTCCGAATCGGGATCGGTTCCGCCGGAAGAACTTCCGTTGGGCACCACGCCACCTTTCGCGCGCATGCATCGCTGGCTCAAGCGGGGGATCATGATCTGCCTGGTGGCGCTGGTGGTCGAAGGGGCGTTCACCGTACCCGCGCTCGCGATCTGGTACGGCTGGCCGACCTTGTCACTGCAGGAGATCTGCCACGAGATGATAAAGGTCCGCTACTCCGACGACACCCTGGAATGCCAGTATCCCGCCGACTTCAACGCACCACCGCTCGGCGGGCAGGCCGAAGCGGCCGGGCAGACCACCGCACGTGACGAATGGAGCGTCCAACCCAAACCCGGCTGGGAACCCATCGGGTTCCGGGAACTGGTCCGTCGCCACGACGAGCGGATCGCCCGAGAAGGCGGAGGGAGATAGTGCGGGCTTCGGTCCGCACTGCCCGAGCCATCGGTTCGGTGGCCGGGCAGGCATTGCGGGTCGCGTTCGATCGCTCTGTGCCGACGGGTGGTGCGCGCGCACCGCTGCGCGTGGAGGACGTGACCGCGGCCTGGCTCGCCGAAGTCTTCGGCGTGGCACCGGAGACGATCCACCACATACGGGTCGTGGACGCCCATTCCGGCACGGCGGCGCGGGCGCGCATCGAAGTGACCTCGGATGCCGATATTCCGGCCTCCCTGTTCCTGAAAATGCCGCCGCGCAACTACTTTCAGCATGTCCTGATGAACCTGTTCAGCCTCGGGGCGCGAGAGATCGACGCCTATCGCGCATTAGGCGACGCACCACCGATCCGGGTGCCCCACTGCTACGCGACGCGGTTCGACCCGGTGCGGGGTCGCGCTGTGCTGGTCCTGGAGGATCTGTCGCCGACCGCGCGGTTTCGCACGGTCGGCGATCCGCTCGACCGAAGCGAAGCGGAGGCCGTCGTCGACGCCATGGCGGATCTGCACGCCGCCTTCTGGCAGGACCGAGCAGGTGAGGCGGGCACCACGTCGGCCACACGGTCGGAGGTGGAAACCCAACTCGGGATCCTGATCCGGCGCCGGCTGCTCGGCACACTCACCGGGCACGCCGCGGACCTGGTCCCGGCGACGGTCCGGGAGCAGATCCGGATCTTCTATCAGCGTGGCAGGGAGATCGACGCCTTCTGGGCCAACCAACCGCAGACCCTGATCCACGGGGACCCGCATCTGGGCAACCTGTTCTTCGAAGACTCGACGCCGGGCTTCCTGGACTGGCAGATCTCGACGACCGGTTGCGGCATGCGCGATGTCGCCTACTTCGCGAACTCGTCGCTGGAGCCGGAATTGCTGCGCGAGATCGAACGAGGACTTGTCGAGCGCTACGCCGCCCGGCTCGACGCCGCGGGCATCACGGCAGACCCGGAGCAGCTGTGGACGCTGTACAAGGTCGGCATCGCCGAGTTGCTGCTCGCTATCGTCTGCACCGCTGAGGCGGGCGAACGAATGCAGTCGCCGGCGGTGACCCGCTGTGGCGTGGCGCGGGCTGTCGCGGGCGTCGAGGCACATGACAGCCTCGCACTGCTGGCCGCGCTTCTCGATGACATGCGCGTCTGAGCATCAGGCGACCCGATGAGAACAGCCGCCGCCGAATCCGATTCGGCGGCGGCTGAAGTCGCCTGGATCAGGCGGTTGTCGGGGCAGCGGCGCTCGGATCCGGGTTGGCGATGGGCAGTCCGAGGAAGCGGCGGGCGTTGTCGCCCATGAAGTCATACGTGCGCTGGACGTCCATGCCCTCGGCGTACTTCCAGAAGCCCTTCGGCTCGGCCAGACCCTCCGGGTGCGGGTAGTCGGAACCGAACAGGACCTTGTCCCAGCCGACCGTGTCGACGACATCGGCCACGCACCCTTCCCAGAACGGGCTGACCCAGATGTTGCGGCGGAACACCTCGTGCGGATGCTCGGGGAAGTTCTGCGGCATCTTCTTGTACAGGTCTTCGAAGTCGTGGAACAGCGGGTAGATCCACGAACTGCCGTTCTCGACGCTGGCCACGCGCAGCTTCGGGAACCGGGTCAAGGTGCCGTGACAGATGAGACTGGTGATCATGTCGGAGATCTCGCGATGCCCCAGCGCCATCCAGCGAAATGGGCTCTGCGCCATGAAGTTCGCGGTGTGCGGCGGTTCCCAGGAGGCAATGTAGCCGTCCAGCGGCGGGTAGCTGGCGTGCAGCACGATCGGCAGGCCCGCGGCTTCGACATCACGCCAGAACGGATCGAATTCGGGCAGCGCGGGTGAGCGCCAGCCGTGCAAGCCGTTCACCGGGCCCGGCTTGATCAAGGCGACCTTCGCGCCGTTGTCGAGGATGTATTCCAGTTCGCGCTGGGCGGCGTCGACCTCGGAGAGATTGATGATCGGGGTCGAGTAGATGCGGTCGGCGTAGTTGTAGGACCAGTGCTCGGCCATCCACTGGTTGAGTGCGTGGATGATCGCCAGGGTGAGCTGTGGATCGTCGGCCGCCGAATGCTCGACCAGGCTGGCCAGCGTCGGGTAGTTCAGTGCCTCGACGACACCCTGGCGGTCGAGCTCGGTGATCCGGTCGACCGGGTTGCGGGTGGCCGCGGGTGCCTCGATCGCGGGCCCCTGCATCTCTCGCAGCGTGAGCCCGTCGGAGTTCTCGCCCGCGAAGAACTTCTCGTGCGCGCCGGGCGCGGCGACCCGCTCGAAGGTCGGGTTCGGGATGAAGTCGGTGACCTTGTTGTTGATCACGATCCGGGTCTGCCGCCCGATCTGCGCGAACTGCACCGCACGTGCGTACTTCTCCGGCAGGTACTTCGTCAGCGAGTCCGGGGTCTCGTACATGTGCTGGTCGGCGTCGAAGATCGGCGCATCGCGAAATTGTCCCTCGGTCCAGCTTGCGGCCGGGTCGGCGGTGTTCGTCATCTGGTTCCCTTCCATCACTGCAGTCTTATCTACTGTAGTTCATACAGTATGAGTCGTGGTTCACGTGGCCGGGATGGCGTCGGCGTGAAACCTGAGCAGGGCCTCCTGGGCGAACGAGGCGACCAGCGAGCCGTCCGCGGTGAAGACATCGCCTCGGCCGAAGCAGCGCCCGTGCGCGACCATCGCGCTGTAGTGGCGCAGGAGCAGCCAATCGCCGGTGGTGAACGGTCGATGGAACCAGACCGTGTGCGAGGTCGTAGCCGAGGTGAAGGCGGTGCCGTTGCCGCGCTGGTCGATGCCGTCGAACGGGCGTAGCGCGGTGCCGATGACGTTCAGGTCCGTGGAATAGGCGAGCAGTGCGGCGGCGGTTCCGGCGTCCTCCGTGTCGGGAATTCGCATCCAGAGGTCGTAGTCGGCTCGCCCGTCGTCGTGGGCGTCGAGATCGGTGATCGACCGGGTGTCCCACGGGAGCAGGTCGAACCGGACGCGGTTCTCGGGACCCGGCGGTGCGGCGGCGGGGCGGACCGGCTGGTGTGTCGGGCCCGCTTCGGTGGCATGCAGCGAGACTGCGCAGGTGGCGATCGGGCGGCAGCCCTGCGTCGCGGTCACGGTCAGCGCGCCGAACGAGCGTCCGTCGTGGAGTGGGTCGGCGATGTAGTGAATGGGAGTGTCGGATGTGCCTTCCCGGAAGAACGACGCATGGAGCGACTTGACTGCCTTGTCCGGGTTCGCCGCATTCGCCGTGCGCACGAACTGGCCGAGTAGCTGCCCGCCGAAGAGGCGCCGATGGGGCAGCTGTTGATTCGATCCCTCGAAGGCGAGAAGGGGATCGGCCGGACTCGGCGACGTGGCATCGGTGGGCAGCGAGCGGAGGTCGAGGCAAGCCATGAGGTCGTTCCAGGTATCCGGCACATGCCGATCATAAGCCATACGGGAAGGTTTACAGTATATCCCTGATCAGCGCTCGGGCTCGAACATTCTCGACTACTGTCGTAGCAACAGTAACTCCCTCTGGGATTTCCGCGAGTGTCGAGGTGATCGGTCGATGACGAAATACAAGGACCCGCGACGCAGGGCACCGACAATCGCTCACCCGCGATCGGCCGCGCCACCCGGCACGGCCTACGAGCACGGTGCGCGGATCCCCGGCGAGGTGGTTCGTACCACCAGCTATGACCTGCTCGACTACTTTGCGAAATGTCCACGATGCGGCTACGCGGCGCAGGCGTCGGAGACGGTCCGCGCCTATTCCAGCGGGTTGGTCGAGCGCGGGCTGTATCGCACGTGTGGGTTGCCGTGTGGTTGGCACGATTCGACTTTCGAGGTCGCCGACACGGTTTCGGCGGCTGCGCTACCCGCCACCTAGCTGCCGATCACAGCTGCGCCGGCGCTCGCGTGAACAGGGTGCGAGCGACGACATCGGCCGACGGGTCGCGTAGTACTTGCTCCAACGGTGCGCGCAGCAGGACGAGATCGGCAGACGCCCCGCGTCGGATCCGGCGCGGGCGCCCGCCCGGGTCTTCGGCTGGGGTGAGGTATCCCGCGAGCGCCTGTGCGGGCGTGAGGCATTCGCCGGTATTGATGGTCGCGCCGGTTTCGGTGGATCGGCGACTGGCCGCGGCGATCACCGCCCACGGGTCGAGCGGGCCGTAGGGGGAGTCGCTGGACAGGGCGAGGGGGACGCCCGCCGCGAGCAGGCTTCGGCAGCGGTACAGATCGTCGAGGTCGTCGGGTTCGACATGGTCGAGGTAGTAGTCGCCGCGCCGGGACAGGAAACCTGGTTGGGTCACCACCCGCAGGCCGTGGCGGTGGAGATCGCCGATGCTGTCGGCGGGCACCAGCGCCGCGTGTTCGACGCGGTCGCCGGGGAAATCGCCCGCCACATCCAGGGCCGCGAGCAGCAGGAGCAGTGCTTCGCGGCTGACGCAATGGACGGCCACGGCCCGTCCGTCGCGGTGGGCCGCGCTGATCTGCTCCACCAGCGCGTCGAACAGGGGGAGTCCGGAGTCGGCGATGACGATCTTGTACGGTCCGACACCGATCCGCTCCGGCAGCGCAGGCGCGCTGCCCAAGGGGGCTCCGAGCAGGTGTAACCGTTGCGGCAGGTCGCCCTCGGTCACGGCGGCGACCAGCGCGGCCTGCGACCCGGTCGACAGATCAGGGGTCGCGTCGGTGACGCCGGTGATGCCGTACTCGGCGAGGGTGGAGCCGAGCGAGCCGAGATGCGGTGGCCTCGCGGGTGGCAGTCGGGTGCGTAACCAGGTGTCCGCGCGCCAGATCCGGCCGGTCGGAACGCTATCGGCAGCGCACTCGACACCGGGATGTGCCGCGTCGGTGATGCCCGCCGCGGCGAGCGCGGCGGAGTTGAGGATCCACATCGCGCCACTGCGGTGCTGTACTCGCACCGGTCGGGTCGCGTGCAGGGCATCGAGGGCGACGGCGTCGAGATCGCCCGCGACGGTGTCGACGTAGCCGACGCCGCGGACCCAGCCATGGTCGTCTCCCGGTGCCTCGGCGAGGGCCGTGCCCAGCGCGCGGCGGTCGAGGACTGCCGGTGGGCCGCAGTGCACCGACGCCGCGTCGGCGGCCGTGGCGTGCAGGTGCAGGTGGTGATCGTGCAGTCCGGGGATGACGGCACCGCCGCGCGCGTCGATCACCTCCGTGGCCCCGTCCGTGGACAGCGACGGCCCGATGTCGTCGATCCTGCCGTCCCGCACCCGCAGATCGAGACCTGGAATGCCGTCGATTTCTGCGTCGCGCACGATGGTGGTCCGGCCAGCCGCAGGCAGGTGGGAATCGGTCACGGCGCTGGGATCCGGAGCGATTCGAGTACTTGCGCAGTATCGGCACCGGAATCCGCGGCGGGGCCGATCGGGGTGCGAGACAGTGGTTGTGCGATCGGAATCGGTCCGGCGTCGGACTCGATGAACCAGCTGTCGCCGCGCTGTGAGGTCCGTGGAACCGGATCGGTTGTCAGCGTGCTCGCGACGACATCGGTCATCGAGATGTCCCACAGCACTCCGCGACCGTCGGCGGGCGAGGACATCGCGAGCATGGCGGCGGTCAGGCCGGTGAGTGGATCGGCGATGGCGTCGCCGACGAAAGCCGGTGTGCCCGAACCGGGCTCGTGGGCGACCAGTCCGGCGGCCGCGGCGACATCGTCCCCGAAACCGATGCGGTTCGACGCTCGACCGGCTGCGGTGATGGACACCCAACTCGCCCCGCGTCCGACGGCCGCCTCGGCGTCGAGTCCGAAACCGGCCAGCGCGCGGGGCCTGGACGCCTCGATGACGATGTCGGCGGCGTCGACGAGGGCCGACAACGCCGACCTTCCCGCGCTGTCGGCAGGATCGAGAACCACTGACTCGTGCCCATGGTGCAGTAGTGCGTAGAACTCCGGGTTTCCGCGTCGGGCGCCGTCGGGCCGTCCCGGGGTCTCGACCTTGACCACGCGCGCGCCTGCCAGCCCGAGGAGGTGGGCGCACAGCGGACCCGCCCACAAGGCGCTGAAGTCGACGACGAGCAGCCCTTCGACCGGCCTCGGCGTCATCGGTGCCGGGCAGTGCACGCGTTCGTGATGCCGCACCGGCCCGGCCGCCACGCCGAGGAGTTCGGCGCGTTCGAGGAGTTCGGCGCCGCGATGCGCGCGCACCCAGTCGGCAAGCGCGGGCCACGGATTCGCCGCGTCGAGCTCGTCCCCGATCAGCGCGCCGAGCAGGAGCGGATCATCGGGCCGGGCGCAGGAGATCGCGGCCCACCCGTCGGCGGTGGGCAGCAAGCGGCAACGGCCGCCCGCCGACACCGCTCCCCGGCGCCGCAGGTCGGCGAGTGCGGCGCGTTCGCCCAGTAGGTGGGCACCGTCGACGGTGATCATTTGGCCTGAGACGGCGGCCAGCGTCGAGGTCAGCTCGCGGGCCCTGGTGGCCGCGCGCCCCGGCGGCACCAGCATCGGTCCGTCGGGGCGACCGGAGAGGGCGACCACCCCGCTCGCCGCCCAGTCCGCTGCGGGCGGACCGGGAACCGACGCTGTCGTAGGGTGCACGGCTCGATACTAGGTCGAGGGGCCCGCGCGGTCTCGGTCACTACGGGGCCGACACCGTGTCACTATTGCGCGGTGAGCCGTGACGCTACCGATCTGGCCCTGGATGCCCTCGAACTGGATATCGGCCCGGAGGGCACGCCGAGAAACCCGATCCTGGTCGTCCCGCTGGACGTGTGGGCGGGGGAATCGACGGAGCGGATCGCACGGTTCGCCGACGCGCTGGCCGGTTCGCTGCGGCTGTCGATCGGGGTGTTGCGGGGACCGGCCTCGCCGAGCCTGGTGCCGCTGCTGCGCGCGCTCACCCTGACGCTGGCCGAGGACGCCGGAACCTCGCCGATGATCGTCGAACATCCCGACCCCGGCGTCGCGGTGGAGCACCTGACGGAAGCGGTGCTGCGCAATCCGCAGGCGAGTGTGGCGCTGGGGCGACTGCTGCGCCAGACGGCGGTGTCGGATACGACCGCAGGACTCGGAGCGGAGGCCGCGGTCTACTCGATGCTGCTGGCGGGCAGCGAGTTCGAGCGGTGGCTGGCCGAACGCGGCGGGCCGAAACCGGTGAACTTTCCCGATCGACCGCTGGTGCGGCTGGACCGCGATGCCGACCTGCTGTCGGTGACTCTCGACCATCCGGAGCGTCGAAACGCACTGAGTTCGCCGCTGCGCGAACAACTTCTGGAGGCGCTTCGGCTCGCCGAACTCGACGACGGCATCGCCCGGGTGCTCCTGCGCGGCGCGGGTCCGGTGTTCTGCAGCGGTGGCGATCTCGACGAGTTCGGTACCGCCGTCGATGTGGTGGCCGCATATCAGGTGCGACTCGAACGCGCGCCGTGGCGGATCATCGACCGACTGCGCGACCATGTCTGCGCCCGAGTGCACGGGGCGTGCATCGGGGCCGGCATCGAGATGACAGCCTTCGCGGGGCAGCTGATCGCGGCGCCGGACACCTACTTCCGACTGCCCGAGATCGAGATGGGGTTGGTGCCGGGGGCGGGCGGTACCGTCAGCGTCCCACGGCGGATCGGGCGCTGGCGCGCGGCATGGATGATGCTGACCGGCGATCGCGTCGACACCGCAACCGCGTTGCGGTGGAAGCTGATCGACGGCATCGAGGAAAACGCCGTCGGGTAATCCCCACCGAACTCCCGTAAGCCATACTGAGTGTATTACAGTAGTGGCTCGAGCTGTTCGGTCGTGCCGTGGGCCGACGAGAGTCCGCCGCGGTCCAATCCAGAACAGCGGCTCTCTCGACGTGAGGCGGAAAGCGGTATGGATCTGGGATTGCGGGACGCGGCGACCGTCGTGGTCGGTGGTAGTCGTGGGATGGGGCTGGCCACGGCGCAGTGCCTGGCGGAGGAGGGGGCCAGGGTCGCGGTCGTCGGCCGGTCCGCCGAGGATGTCGAGCGCGCGGTCGCGAGTCTGGTGGATCGGGGGAGTCCGGACGCGGTCGGTCTCGTCGCCGACGCGCGCGACCTCGCGCAGGTGGAATCGGTCTTCACCCGATTAGGGCAACGGTGGGGCGGTGAACTCAACTCGCTGACCACCACTGTCGGCCCGAATGTGCAGGGGACGGTGGAGGAACTGTCCGACGAGCAGTGGCACGAGGCAGTCGACCACGGGGCGCTCGCCATCGTGCACTGCGTCAACGCGGCGCTGCCGTTGCTGCGCCAGGCCGAGTGGGGACGGATCGTGAACTTCTCCGCGCATTCGACCCAGCGCCAGACCGTGTCCCTGGTCGCCTACACCGCGGCGAAGGCGATGGTGACCAGTATCTCGAAGAACCTGTCGCTGTTGCTGGCCAAGGAGGAGATCCTGGTCAATGTGGTGTCTCCGGGCACCTTCGTCACCCCTGCTCTCACCGACTGGGCGCGCTCGGTCGGCATCGAGGACGACGATCCCTACCGCCTCATGGAGGCGATCGGCGACCACTACGGGCACCCCGCGCAGATGCCGAGGGCGGGGCTGCCCGAGGAGATCGGCCCGGTCGCCGCATTCCTGGCCTCGCGCCGCAATTCCTATATGACCGGTGCGAATGTGAATGTCGACGGTGGCTCCGACTTCGTCTGAGCCGCAATGGTTTCGGCCGGACCATCGACTGGTCCGGCCGTCACCCGCCCACGACGATCTCAGAGCCGATAGTCGCGCAGCACACCCTTGCCGATGATCCGTTTCTGGATCTCGCTGGTGCCCTCGCCGATCAGCATGAACGGCGCCTCGCGCATGAGACGTTCGATCTCGTATTCGGTGGAATAGCCGTAGCCACCGTGGATCCGGAAACTGGCCTGGGTGACCTCGTTGCAGAACTCGCTGGCCAGATACTTGGCCATGCCCGCCGCGACATCGTTGCGCAGACCGGAATCCTTGAGACGAGCCGCATTGACCATCATGAGATGGGCCGCCTCGACCTTGGTGGCCATCTCGGCCAGTGAGAACCCGATGGCCTGGTGTTCGATGATGGGTTTGCCGAAGGCTGAGCGCTGTTGGGCGTAGCGCGCGCCGAGTTCGAACGCGCGCAGCGCGATTCCGCAGGCGCGAGCCGCGACATTGACCCGGCCGACCTCGATGCCGTCCATCATCTGTTTGAAGCCGTGACCGGGTTCGCCGCCGAGGACGGCGTCCGCGGGCACGACATGGTTATCGAGGAGCATCTCGGTGGTGTCGATGCCCTTGTAACCCATTTTGTGGATCTTGCCGGGAATCGTCAGTCCGGGTGCGACCTCACCGAAGCCGGCGGGCTTCTCGAGCAGGAAGGCGGTGAGATTGTCGTGCGGGCGTTCGTGACCCTCATCGGTGCGTACCAGAGTGGCGACCACCGTGGCCGTGGATCCGTTGGTCAGCCACATCTTTCGGCCGTTGAGCGTGTATTCGCCCGACTCCGCGCGGACGGCCCTGGTGCGGATAGCGGCCACATCCGAGCCGAGTTCGGGTTCGGACATGGAGAACGCCCCGCGTACCTCGCCGGTGGCCATGCGCGGCAGGAAATGTCGCCGCTGTTGCACGGTGCCGTGCTGGGCGAGCAGGTACGCGACGATGAAATGGGTGTTGATGACACCGGAGATGCTCATCCAGCCGCGCGCCAGTTCCTCGACACACAATGCGTAGGTCAGCAGGGATTCACCGAGACCCCCGTACTCTTCGGGAATCATCAGCCCGAACAAACCCATCTCTGCCATCCGATCGACGATGGCTTGCGGATAGGTGTCGGCGTGTTCGAGTTCCTGCGCGACCGGGATGATCTCCTTGTCCACGAACGTGCGCACAGTGGTGAGGATTTCGGTCTGCACCTCGGTGAGGCCGTGGGTTTGTCCGAGTTTCATCGGGAGATCCGTTCGGTGGAATCGGCGCCTTCGCGGTGTGGGTCGGCGGATGCGATGGGCTCGGCGCGGGTCACAACACGACCACCGTGAGGGTTTCGGCGACCAGCACCGGTTTGTCCTGTCCTTCGTTCTCGACGACCCATCGCACGGTGAGCAGGCACCGCGACGTCTCGACCGACAAGTCGACAGGAGTGGCCGAGGCACGCACCCGGGTGCCGACACGCACGGCGGAGGGATACCGAACCTTGTTGCTGCCATAGTTGATTCGCGCCGAGCCGAATTTGATGGCGTAGAGGTCGCGGCCGAGGAAGGGCAGCATCGACAGGGTGAGGTAGCCGTGCGCGATGGTGGCGCCGTAGGGGCCGTCGGCGGCGCGGGTGGGGTCTACATGGATCCACTGATCGTCGCCGGTGCACTCGGCGAACGCGTCGACTCGGTCCTGGCCGATCGTGCACCACGGTCCGGGACCAACGGTGTCGCCGATCGCGGCCGAGAGATCAACGAGTGAGGTGAAGGAGCGTGCGGCCATGCTCACACCACCCGCTCGAAGACAGCGGCCAGGCCCTGGCCGCCGCCGATGCACATCGTCTCCAGCCCGTAGCGCAGCTCGCGACGGTGCAGTTCCCTGGCGAGGGTGGCCAGCATCCGTCCGCCGGTGGCGCCCACCGGATGTCCGAGGGAGATGCCGGAACCGTGCACATTGGTGCGGTCGAGATCCCGTTCGCCGAACTTCCATTCCCGCATGACCGCGAGTGCCTGCGCCGCGAACGCTTCGTTGAGTTCGATCAGGTCGATGTCGGCGAGCGAGAGCCCCGCCTGAGAGAGGGCGGCGCCGGTGGCGGGGACCGGTCCGATACCCATGACATCGGGTCGCACCCCTGCCACGGCCCACGACTTCAGGGTGACCAGGGGGGTGAGGCCGAGTTGTTCGGCGTTGTCCCGGGTGGTCACCAGACACATCGACGCCGCGTCGTTCTGGCCACTGGCATTGCCCGCGGTCACCGTCGAGTCCGGATCGATCTGCGCCCGAATCGGTTTCAGCACGGCGAGGGATTCGAGGGTGGTGTCGGCGCGGGGATGCTCGTCGGTGTCGACCACCGAATCTCCCCGGCGCGCGGACACCGTGACCGGAATGATCTGCTCGGCGCTGGCACCGCTGCGCGCGGCCTCGACGGCACGCTGATGGGAGGTCACCGCGAGCCGATCTTGTTCCTCCCGGGGGATCGAATAGGTCCGGCGCAGGTTCTCGGCGGTCGCGAGCATGCCGCCCGACACCGGATAGGTCTTGCCACCGGCGGTCTCACGTCCGCGAGCCAGCGCGTCGTGAACGCGGACCCCACCTCGTGCACCGCCCCAGCGCATGTCGAGCGAGTAGAACGGGGTGTTGGTCATGCTCTCCACACCGCCGGCGACCACCACTTCGCTTGCGCCGCAGGCGACTTGCATGACGGCCTGGATGACCGCCTGCAATCCGGATCCGCAGCGCCGGTCGATCTGCATGCCGCCGACGGTCACCGGTAGTCCGGCGTCGAGGGCGACGACCCGGCCGATGGCGGGAGCCTCGCTGCTGGGGTAGCAGTGGCCGAGGATCACGTCGTCCACGACCTCGGGGTCGATCCCGGTCCGTTCCAGCAGCCCGCGCAGGGCGGTGACACCGAGATCGACCGCGGTGAGCGAGGAGAACACCCCGCCGTAGCGTCCGATGGGGGTACGGACAGGTTCGCAGATCACTGCTTCACGCATGGGTTCGGTCTCCGTCATGGTCGAAATCGGCGGTCAGAACGGTGTGTTCGACGGTTCGGTCGGTGCCGCCACCGGTGCGGACGGCGAGTTCGAAGTCGGTGTCGGCGGTGTCGCGACGCTGGATGCGGGCCGGTTCGGCGCAGAACAGCGGCGCGAGGTTGCGGTGCCGCAGCCCGACCGGCGCCGGATCGGGCCGTTCCCGTCGGATGGTCTCGGCTATGGCCAGGGTCATGAGCGGTCCGTGCACCACCAGCGCCGGGTATCCCTCGACGCCGGTCGCGTACGGCCAGTCGTAGTGGATGCGGTGGGGGTTGGCCGTCGCGGCGCTGAACCGCATCAAGACGATGGGATCAGTGCGCAATTCCCAGTCCCATTCGGCCACGCGGCGCAGGGGAGTGCCCGCGGGCTCGGGCGCGGACGGCGTCGCGGGACCGATCGGTCCGGGCTCCACGGCCTCGCGGTAGATCAGATTCTGACGTTCCACCACGGCGAGGGTGTCCGCGCCGGTGTAGAGCCGGATCTCGACATCGACCACCACCAGTGGCCCCGTTCGCCCGTTCTTGGGCGTCACCGCGACGACCCGCGCCACGCGCCGCACCGTCGACCCGATGGTCACCGCTTCGTGCAGCACCACGTCACCGCCGGCGAACATGCGGCGCGGCAGATCCACCGGAGGCAGGAAGGATCCACGGGCCGGGTGCCCGTCGGCTCCGATCTCCGACGACACGGGCCAGCGCGCCAGCGCCGCCCAATGCCACAGCGGCGGTAGGGGATCGCCGACACCGATCGGCGGCGCACCCGAGTCGAGGACCGCGCTCAGCGCCGCGACCGGTGCGGGGTCGACGTATTCGTCGGTGACGACGGTGTGTGCCTGCCAGCCGGTCACATGAACCGCCCGCCCGTCACTTCCAGCGTGGTCCCCGTCATGTACGAGGACAGGTCCGAGGCGAGGAACAGCGCGACACCGGCGACCTCCGCCGGTTCACCTGCTCGCGACATCGGGATCTCCGCCATCTTCTTGTCCCAGATATCGGCGGGCATCGCCGTGGTCATCGGGGAGCGGATCAGGCCGGGCTGGATCGCGTTGACCCGCACGCCGAACCGGGCTGTCTCCTTGGCCGCGGCCTTGGTCAGACCGATGATGCCCGCCTTAGCGGCCGAATAGTTGGTCTGGCCCGCCATTCCCACTTTGCCCGACAGCGACGAGATGTTGACGATGCTGCCGCGGCGCTGCTCCCGCATGATCGCCGAGGCGAGCCTTGTACCGTGCCAGCTGCCCTTCAGATGCACCGCCACGACCTGGTCGAAATCGTCTTCGCTCATCGTACGCATGGAGGCGTCCCTGGTGATGCCCGCGTTGTTGACCATGACGTCGACCGAACCGAATTCGGTGTGCGCGGTGGCGAGCAGCGCCGAGACGTCCTCGGCGCTGGTCACGTCGCAGCGGACCGCGCGAACACCGTCCGAGCCCAGCGCTTCCCGGGCCGCATCGGGATTCAGGTCACCCACGACCACCCGCGCGCCCGCACGCAGGAAGGTCGACGCGATGGCGAGGCCGATGCCCTGCGCACCGCCGGTGACGACTGCGACGCGGCCCTCGAGAAGTGACATGGTGTAAATCCTTTCGGCGTGACGGGCATTCAGTACTGAGTCGAGCCCAGGTCGACCGCGATCTGGGCGGCGGTGATGTAACGGGATTCATCGTCGGCGAGCCAGCTGACGGTGGCGGCCACATCTTCGGGCTGGGCCACCCAGTCGGGCAGGAACGGTGTCGTCATGTGGCCGAGTTGAGGATTGGACTCGAGCGAACGGCCGAGCGCGGCGACCATGTCCCCGCTGCCCATGGGTGTCAACACGGCGCCCGGATGCACACTGTTGACCCGGATCCGATGTTTGCCGAGTTCGGCGGCCAACCCCCTGGCGATGCCGGTCACCGCGTGCTTGCTGGCGGTGTAGTGCACCATGAACGGCTGCATCTTCAGCCCGGCGGCGGAGCTGATCAGGATGATCGAGCCGCCGCGCCCACCGTCGATGATGTGGTCGGCCCCGGCGATCGCGGTGTTCTAGGTGCCGGTGATATTGATGTCGATGACGTCGCGGAACGACTCGGGGGTGATCTCGTTCCACCGCATGCGGGATGCAGATGCCTGCGTTGGCGACGATGATGTCGAGTCGTCCCAGGGCGGCCACTCCGTCGTCGACGGCCTTGCGCAGCCCATCCAGGTCCCGGGTGTCGACGGTCGCGGCGACGATCCGGCGGCCGGTCGCCTCGACCAGCTGAACCGTTTCCTCGAAGTCCTGCGGCGTCGCCGAATCGTAGGGAACCGCAGCGGGCAGTGGGCCCGCGAGGTCGACAGCGATGATATCGGCGCCCTCGCGCGCCAGGCGTACCGCGTGCGCACGGCCCTGTCCGCGCGCTGCGCCGGTGATGAAGGCGACTTTGTCGCTGTGTCGGCCGGTCACGTGTTCTCCTCGGGGCTGTCGGATGATCGCGGATCGTGTGGGACAGGGATCGCGATCCCGTGTCGGCGGACCAGCGCACCAGAAGTCATTATCGTATGTCATATCGTAAAGACAACGGTACTGTGTCAGGCCACCTTATGGTCCGGTCGTTCGCGGCGCAAGAAGCTGCTGCAACGCGCCCGATGACGCTGTTACAGTTGGAATTACTGGAGTGTTATCGATTCGCGGCTCGTCGCATCGTTCTCGGTAGCGAACGGGTTCATCGCGAGTGAGGAGCGGGGCGGATGTCCAAGGTTGTCGGGTTCATCGGAGCAGGCCAGATGGGCGAGCCGATGGTGGTTCGACTGGTGACGGCTGGTCATCGGGCCGTGGTGTATGCGCGCCAGGATGCGGTGCGGGAGCGGCTGCGGGCGGCGGGAGCCGAGGTCGTCGACTCGGTGCGGGAGGCCGCGGTATCCAGCGAGGTGATCATCGCGTGCCTGTTCTCGGATCACCAGTTACGCGAGGTGCTGTCGGGTCCGGACGGGGTGCTGGCGACGGCGCCGGCCGACGCGGTCGTGGTTTCGCACACGACCGGCGCGGTCTCGACGATCACCGAGCTGGCCGCCGAGCGACCCGGCGGTCCGGTCCTGCTCGACGGGCCAGTCAGTGGATCGGCCGACGATATCGCCGCGGGGCGTCTCACGGTATTGCTCGGTGGTCCGTCCGTCGCGGTCGAGGCCGTCCGGTCGGTGCTGTCCGCCTACGCGAGTACGGTTTTGGCCACCGGTGCGCTCGGTAGTGCGCTCGGTGTGAAACTGGTCAACAACGCGCTGTTCGCCGCCAACGCGCAACTGGTGGCCGTGGCCGCCGACGTCGGCCGACAGCTGGGAATCGAGGAAGGGCAGTTGCTGGCGGCGCTGTCGGTGGCCAGCGGCAACAGCTACGCGGCCGATTCGATTCGGCGCACCGGTGGTTTGGCGAAGTTCGAGAAACGCGCCGCGCCGTTCCTGCGCAAGGACGTCGCGGCGTGCTTGACCGCGACCGCCGACCTCGGTATCGATCTGAGCGGCCTGGGGGCCGCGATCGCAGACGGTCCGCTCGACTTGAGCTGACGTCCGGCGACCGGGGTCGGCCGCTCTCCGTGCGGTGGCCGACCCTGCCGGTCCGCTACTTCGCGGCTCGCTCGGCATTCCTGATCAGCCCGCCGCCGATGATCAGGCGCTGGATCTCACTGGTGCCCTCATACAGCCGCAGCAGCCGGACATCACGGTAGATCCGTTCCACTGCCACATCGCGCATGTACCCCGTGCCGCCGTGCACCTGCACCGCCGAATCAGCTACCCGCCCTGCCATTTCGGTGCAGTACAGCTTGGCTACCGACGGCGCGATCCGGCGGTCCTGTTCGGCCACCCATGCTCGCGCGGCATCGCGAACCAGCGCGCGGCCCGCCATTACTCCGGTCTGCATGTCGGCCAGGTGCGCCTGGACCAATTGGAACCGCCCGATGGGTGTGCCGCCCTGAGTGGCGGTCGCGGCGTAGGCGACAGATTCGTCGAGCGCCCGCTGCGCGGTGCCGACCGCGAGCGCCGCGATGTGCACGCGGCCGCGCGCCAGCGAAGTCATCGCGGCCCGATAGCCGATGTCCTCGTTGCCGCCGACGAGTGCCCCGTCGCCGACGCGGACATCGCGGAAGTAGACCTCCGCGGTCCATGCGCCCTCCTGCCCCATCTTGCGGTCCTTCGGGCCGACCTCGACGCCGGGTGTGCCGGCGGGGATCAGGAAGACCGAGATGCCCGCGCCGTGCTCGTCGGCCGGGCGGGTGCGCGCGAAGACGACGAACAGATCGGCAACCGGTGCGTTGGTGATGAATCGCTTCTCGCCGTTGATGATCCAGTCCGTCCCGGACCGGGCTGCGGTGGTGCGCAGCGCGGCGGGATCGGACCCCGCACCGGATTCGGTGAGTGCGAACGACGCGACGACGGCGCCGGAGGCGATCTGTTCGAGCCACTGGGATTTCTGCTCGTCGGTGCCGAATCCGACCAGGACCTGTCCGGCGATGCCGTTGTTGGTGCCGAACAGCGATCGCAGCGCGAGCGTGGTGTAGCCGAGCTCCATGGCCAGCTCGACATCCTGCGCGAGGTCGAGCCCGAGCCCACCCCACTGCTGCGGGATGGCGTAACCGAACAGGCCCATGGCTTTGGCCTGTTGGACGATCTCGTCGGGCATCCGGTTCTGCTCGGCGATCTCCCGCTCCCGCTTCATGACCACGTTTCGCACGAAATCCTTGGTCTGCGCGAGTATTTCGCGGAAGTCCTCCGCGCTGACAGCGCCGACTCCGGTGGGTGCGCTCGTCATGGCAGGGCCTCCTCGTTCGCGGCGACCTGGCGCCGTCGTGCTCGTTGCGTGGTGTGGGCGAGCGTGTCCGGCGATGTCTCGTCTTGACCACGCGCTCGCAATGTCTAACATTACTGTAATACTAGCGGTATGGGATACGGGAATCGCTTCGAGCGTTACGCTCACGGCGTTGACCTCGATTGACGGAGTGGTGTGGAGATGGCAGCGTACGACGCGGGTGTACTGATTCTGCGGGTGTGCCTCGGCCTCACCATGGCCGCGCACGGGTACAACAAATTCTTCGGGGGTGGCCGGATTCCCGGTACCGCCCGATGGTTCGACAGCATCGGGATGAAACCGGGCATCGTGCACGCGCGCCTCGCCGCGGGTAGCGAGGTCGGCGTCGGCATCGCGCTGGCCCTCGGGCTGCTCACGCCGGCTGCCGCCGCGGGGTTCGTCGCGCTCATGCTCGTGGCCGCCTGGACCGTGCACCGGTCCAACGGCTTCTTCATCGTCGGCGAAGGCTGGGAATACAACCTGGTGCTCGCGGTCGGCGCGGTGAGCGTGGCCATTATCGGCCCCGGCCGGATCAGTCTCGATCAGCTGATCTTCGGCTCGGATCAGCTGGACGGCTGGTGGGGTTTCGGCATCGCCGTCTGCCTCGGTCTGGCCGCGGGCCTCGGCCAGCTCGCGCTGTTCTACCGGCCACCGGCGCCCAGCGAGTCCTGAGTGAACGAGGACGACGGATGGCGGTACCGGACCACAGCGTGACGTCAGCGGTATCCGACCACCAGAGCATCTCTGCGCCAACCGGATTCGATGAGGCCGGATCGGGGCAATTCCGATCCGGCCGCCGCCGACCAACCGGCCGCCGCCGACTGCTGGCCTCCGCATCGTGTGACCGACGCCGGAATGTCGTGCACCGGCTGCGGTTCTAGCTGTTCGTTGCCGCTGATCGGTCGGTCGCGAAGCTCACCGTGGCGAAATTGACGGTCGCCAGAGCGGCCAGCGCGCCGTCTACGACGTCGAATACCTCGACCTGGACGACGATCGACCGTTTACCCGCGTGCACGACCTTGCTCACCGCGCGCGCCGTGCCGTCGGTGATCGGGCGGAAGTACCGCACACTGAGATCCGAGGTGACCACGCCGGTGTTCGGTGGACGGGACTCCAGAGCGAGCGTGCCTGCCGCGATGTCGGCGAGTGTCGCGATCAGACCGCCCTGTAGCCCACCGGAGGTGTTGACCACGTGTGGCGCGACGGGCAGCTCCCAGACGAGCGAGCCGTCGGCGTCTGTCGCCTTGCGGAAGCCGATATGGTCGAGTAGCCCGCTGATCTCTCGGATGGTCGACATCATGTCGGATCACCACTTTCGGAATGTGGCCGTCGGCCGATGGGGGTTGCGGTGAAGTGTTCACGGACCGCGGACAGGTCTGCCTTGCCCGACGGGGTGCGCGGAATCGCGTCGACGACAGCGATATCGGTGGGGATCTCGTAGCGGGCCAATCGAGTGCTCAGGTAGGCCGCCAACTCATCGACCTCGGTGTGGCGACCCGCGCGCAGCTCGACCATGGCGACCGGGGTCTCGCCGAGCCGGTCGTCGGCCCTGGCGACGACCGCGGCACCACCGACAGCAGGATGTTCCTCCAGCGCGGCGCGGACATCATCGGGCATGATCTTGAATCCACCTCGGATGATGGCCTGATCGGCACGTCCCAGAATCCAGAGGAACCCATCGGCGTCGATGCGGGCGATATCGGTGGTACGTACCCAGCCGGCGGTGGGACCGAGCTGGCCGGGCGCGACCTCGAGCTGGCCGGGCACATCCGGCCCGAGCGCGGTGCCGTCCTCGTCGACTACCCGCAGGCGGGCGCCGCCACTGGCACGGCCGACGCTGCCGCGCTTGGTATTCCAGAACTGCCGGTGGTCGGGAAGCGTCCAGCCGGCGACGCCGCCGCCGAATTCGGTGGCGGCATACGACGTCAGGACCGGAATGCCGAATTTGGCCTGGAAGGCGTCGGCGTCGGCGGCCGACAGCGGCGCGGTGCCCGAGGTGACCACCCGGACGCCGTCCAGATCCGCAGGGCCGAGGTCCGAGTGCAGCACCATCCGCAGGGCGGCGGGTACCAGTGACACCGCGCCCGGCCGGTGCGCTCGCACCGCCGCCGTCCAGCGGTCGAGATCGAAGCGCGGCAGGAAGACGAACGGCCTGGCATCGACGACGCACTGCAGAATGCGGAAGATACCGCCGATGTGCACCAGCGGAGCATTGACGATCGCGACGCCACCGCGCGGCGCGGTCGGTGCGGTGGCCTGCTCGAAGTCGGTGCCGAGGACACTGCGCGCGAGCATGTCGTAGGTGATCTCGACGCGCTTGGGCGGCCCGGTGGTCCCGCTGGTGAGCATGCGGACGGCGATCCCCGGCAGCGGAGTGCCCGCGTCGTGCTCGCCGACCGACTCGCTGGGGATCGGCGTGGTGTCGAGGTCGGCGATGGTCACGGTCGCGGCCCCTGGCCCGACGAGGCGGGCCAGGTCCGCCTGCCCGCCGATCACCAGTGGCAGGTCGAGCGCGGCGATATCGGACCGGGTGCGGTCGTCGCCACGCGCGGGGTTGATCACGACCACGGTGCCGCCGCTGAGCAGAACGCCGAGGAACGCGGCCACGTGTTCGGGGCGGTTGCGCAACAGGATGCCGACTTGGCACGGTGTGGTGATCAGCGCGCTGACGCGCCGCGCGGTCTCGGCGAGTTCGCCCCAGCTGTGCCAGGCCCCGTCGAATTCGAGGGCCCGTGAACTCGGCGCCAGCTCGAGGACTCCGGCGATGCGCCCGCTCAGTGGATGGTCATGGGTGTCGGTCATCAACGAATCCTCGGTTCGGTCGAAATGCCGCGGCGTTGTTGATCTTCCGCAGCCGCGGCGAGTTCCGCTTTGGCGATCGGGTTGCCGAGGCGGGTGTAGATGAGGCCCTGATCGAGTGCGGCCCGATAGGGCTTGTCCAGCGATTCCCAGATCGCCTTGACCGTGCCCTGGGTCGCCGTCGGCGGCTTGGCCGCGATGCCGGCGGCGATGGCGTGCGCGCGTTCCCAAAGTTGTTCGCGGGTCACGATTTCCGTCACCAGGCCGATGCGCAGCGCGGTCTCGGCGCAAACTCGTTCGTCGTTGCCCATCAACGCGATGCGCAGGGTCTCGCCGAGCCCGACCCGGCGCATGAGTCCGATCGGTTCCAGTGCGCAGACCAACCCCGCCGACACATGGGAGTCGAAGAAGGTGGCATCGTCGGAACAGATCACCACGTCGGACTCGTTGACGAAGTAGAACGCGCCGGCGGTGCACAGGCCGTTGACCGCGCAGACCACCGGTTTCCACATCTTCTGCCACTTGGGGCTCAACAGCTCGCCGGGGTCCTCGTGATGCCAGATCCCGTCGGGTTGGCCGTAGGCGGACTTGATGTCGAGTCCCGCGCTGAAGGCGCGAGTGCCCGCCGCGCGCAGGACGACCGCGTTGACCGAGTCGTCGAGCCTGATCCGGCGCCACGCGTCGCGGACCTCCTCGCACATGGTGCGGTCGAAGGCGTTGAGCCGTTCGGGGCGGTTGAGGGTGAGGGTGGCGACCCGGTCGTCGGCGTCGACGTCGAGCGTGATCGTGCTGTAGTCGGCGCTCATCGGCACTGCCATTCCGGGGTGCGCTTCTCGATGAACGCGCGCGGTCCCTCGAGCGCGTCCTCGGTGCGGGTGACCCGTTCGCGGAACGACTCGGCCAGCATCTCGGCCTCGTGCATCGGCACATCAAGGCCCTTGACGATCGCCAGTCTGGTGCCGCGAACCGCCAGCGGCGCATTGGAATTGAGGATATCGGCGATCTCGTTGGCCCGCTCGAGCAAGCGGTCGTGCTCGACGACCTCGGTGATCATGCCCAGCTCGTAGGCGCGCTGGGCGCTCATCCGCTCGTGCTTGCCCATCATCGCCATCCGCAGGGCCACGGTGCGCGGGAGCACCCGGGCCAGGCGGACCACCTCTCGGCCGGCGACGAGCCCGATGGTCACATGGGGATCGAAGAAGGTCGCTCGATCCGAGGCGATGATGATGTCGCCGGTGGTCACCCAGTCCAAACCCGCTCCGCAACAGATTCCGTTGATCGCGACGAGAATCGGTTTGGTCATGGTCCGGAAGGGTGGGGTGCCCTCCTGCGGAGCCTCCCACTGTTCGTACGTCGACAGGTACGGCTTCTCGTTGAGGACCTTGCCGTCGCCGGGGATGGCCTTGACGTCAGCGCCGGTGCAGAAGGCGCGACCGTTCGCGGTGACGATGAGCAGCCAGACCTTGTCGTCGTTCTCGGCCTCGTCGTAGGCGGCGCGCAGTTCGGTGATCATGTGCGGGCTCAGCGCGTTGAGGGCCTCGGGCCGGTTCAGTGTGATGGTGGCCGTGTGCCCGTCTACCTCGTAGCCGATGGTATCGAACGGCATGCATTCCTCCTAGGGGACAGGGCGTGGCCCATACTGTTAGATATACAGTAGACAATACCGTTATCGTTCTGCCAAGGTGACGTGAAGTACCGACGAGGAAAGAGTGGCGATGGCCGAGAACGGGAGCACACCTTCGGACGGCACGGGGGCCGACCGGCCCGCCGGGGGGAGTACGACCAGGGGCGTTCTCGACGGTGTGCGGGTACTCGACTACGGCCGGTTCATCGCCGCCCCGTGGTGCAGCGCGATCCTGGCCGACATGGGCGCCGATGTCGTCCGGGTCGAGAAGCGCGAGGGCGGTGAGGACCGTTGGGTGCAGGCGGTGACCGAGGGCGGCGAGGGCGGCACGTTCCTGCAGTGCAACCGCAACAAGCGGTCGCTGACCCTCGACTCGACCACACCCGACGGCGCCGAGATCACCCGGCGCCTCGTGGCAGGCGCCGACATTGTCGTCGCCAACATGCCGTTGGCCGGAATGCGGGCCAGCGGACTCGACTACGACACCCTGCGCGCGGTCAAGGCCGACATCATCCTGGCCAGCGCCACGGCCTACGGCGAGGGCGGTCCCTACAGCGACCGGATCGGTTTCGACGGTGCGGGCCAGGTCATGTCGGGCGCCACCCACCGCCAGGGCCTGCCTGAGCAGCCGATCCGCACCACGGTCCCCTACACCGACTTCGGCACCGCGATGACGCTGGCCATCGGGGTCATGATGGCCCTGTTCCACCATCGCGCCACCGGCGAGGGCCAGCACGTCGAGGGCGCGTTGCTGCCGACCGCGTTGATGATGAGCAACGCGTTCCTGATCGAGCGCGACCTGCTCGGCGTCGACAAACCGCGCATGGGCAATCGGGGGACCTCGGTCGCGCCGTGTGATCTCTACGAGGTCACCGACGGCTGGGTGCTGCTCCAGGTGGCCGGGCAGCCGATGTTCCGCCGGTGGTGCCGGTTGATCGGTCGCGAGGACCTCATGGACGATCCGCGCTTCGCCGGTGACGACCTGCGCTGGCAGCACAGCGACTTCCTCAACGACCTCATGCAGGACTGGTGCCGGGGTCGCACCAAGGCCGAGGTGCTCGCGGCGCTCGAGCAGTTCAAACTGCCCGCGGCGCCGATGCACAGCACCCACGACGTGCTCGAGGACCCGCACGTCGAGAAGCTGGGCTACCTCGAGCGGATCGACTATCCGGGAGCGTCGAAGCCGGTGCCGATCGTCGCAACGCCGTTCCGGTTGTCGCGCACGCCGGGACGGATTCGTCGGCGCGCGCCGCTGCTCGGCGAGCACACCGGGCAGATCCTGGCCGATCTCGGTTACAGCCCCGACGAGGTGGCGGACCTGCGCGAGCGGCAGGTCGTCTGATGGCCATACCGACCACGGCGCGCTACGGGCAGCGCGCGCACATCCCCCTCGAACGAGAAGGAAGAGACATCCGATGACCAGTTCCAGCACCGCCGAGGGCCGTGTGCTCTACGAGGTGGATCCGGACCGCAGGATCGCCACCATCACCCTGAACAATCCGAAGCAGCGCAATTCCTACGACGCGGCCATGCGCGACGGGATCGCGCGCTACCTCGACGAAGTGGCCGAGGACGACGACATCACCGTCGTGTTGCTGCGCGGTGCCGAGCGGGTGTTCAGCACCGGTGCCGATATGAACAACGCCTACGGCTGGTACGGCGCGCGACCGGCGGCCACCGGTGACCGGCCCGCCAAGAGCAGACCGAGTCAGCGCAGGCGACTCACGGTGGATCGCAAGTCTTTCGGCTTCTATCACAATTTCATGGGCTTCCCGAAGGTCACCGTCGGTGAGATCAGCGGCTATGCGCTGGGTGGCGGGTTCGAGATGGCCTTGATGACCGATATCTCGGTCATCGCGCGGGACGCGAAGATCGGCATGCCCGCAGCGCGTTTCCTGGGTCCGGCGCTGGGTAGCCTGCACATGTTCTTCCATCGGCTCGGCCCGGTTCTCGCGCGCCGAATGCTGTTGACCGGCGACATCATCGAGGCGGCAACGCTGGAACATCTCGGCGTCTTCACCGAGACCTGCGACCCGGACGCCGTCACCGCCCGTGCGCGGTACTGGGCCGAGAAGGCGGCGAAGATGCCGGCCGACGGTGTCGTCATCGCGAAGGAGGCGTTCCGGATGGTGGAGCAGAGCCAGGCCTATCAGGGCGAGGAGGTGGCCAGCTATCTGTTCCACGCCTACGGCACCAATCTGCAATTCTCCCCGGGGGAATTCAATTTCGTGAAGACCAGAGCCGAACACGGCACCAAGGAGGCATTCCGACTGCGGGACGCGCACTTCCACGTGCCGGAACCGGATCTGGGCTAGCGCGACATCCACTTGTTGGGCCGACACGATCGTGTCGGCCCAACAAAGCGTGTCGCGATCTGCCGTCCACACAACGACTTCAGGCCCGGGCCGAACGGCCCGGGCCTGAGAATTCGGTGCGGTCACATCACCAGACCACCGTCGACCGGCAGTACCTGACCGGTGACGAACGATGCCGCGTCGGAGGCGAGGAAGACGAAAGCGCCCGCCACCTCCTGCGGTTCGGCCCAGCGGCGCAGGGGAATTCGATTCAGCATCTGTTCGGCGAACTTGGGATCGGTACGGATCGTTTCAGTCATCGGTGTCGCCGCCGCAGGCGCGAGCGCGTTGACGGTGATCTGCTTGCGCGCCAGTTCACGCGCCAGCGACTTCGTCATGCCGACGATCCCGGATTTGGCCGCCGAGTAGTTCACCTGTCCGAGCGTGCCGACCAACCCCGCCGACGAGGTCACGTTGATGACGCGACCGGTGCCGTCGGTCGGCAGATACGCCAACGCGGCCTGCGTGCAGCGAAACGCGCCGAGCAGATGGATGTCGAGCATCCGCAGCACCGATTCCTCGGTGGTGGCGCCGAACATCGCGGGCTCGGTGGCTCCGGCGTTGTTCACCACGATGTGCAGTGTCCCGCCGGCCAGCGCCGCGGCGGCACTCGCCGCCGCGTCGGCGGCGGCCCGGTCGCGGACATCGAGAGCCACCGCGGCGGCTCGGCCACCGTCGGCGAGGATCTTCTCGGCGGTGACCGCCGCGGCGGCTCCGTCGATATCGGTGACGAGCACCGCGGCGCCCTGGGCGGCCAGGGCCGCGGCGACCGCCGCGCCGATACCGCCCGCCGCACCGGTGACCAGCGCCGAACGGCCAGTGAGATCGAAGATGTTGCGGGTGGTCACAAGGCTCCTCGGACGGCATTGAAGGTCACCGGCAGCGCGCTCGGCGAACGGAACGGCTGGCCGAAGATGTGCGGGTCGCCGTCGGGCAGCAGGGTGATGTCGGTCAGGCGCGCGAGCAGTGACTCCATGGCGACGCGAGTCTCCAGGCGGGCGAGGTGCAGGCCGAGGCAGGTGTGGGCGCCCGCGGTGAAGCTGATGTGCGGGATATGGGGACGGAAGATGTCGAACTCCTCCGACCGTTCCCAACGGCTCTCATCGCGGTTCGCCGAGCCGAGGCAGACATCGACGACAGCGCCCGCGGGGATCGCGACGCCCTCCAATTCGGTGTCCTCGGTGACGTATCGCTGCACCAGGGTCAGCGGCGTCTCGAATCGCAAACCCTCTTCGATCGCCTGCGGGAGCAGGCTGGGATCTCGCTGTACCGCGGCGAATTGCTCGGGGTGACTGAGCAACTGGTACAGCAGGTTCCCGGATGAGCGGTAGGTCGTTTCGAGACCGGCGGGCAACAGCAGGCGCAGGAAGGAATAGATCGCGCGATCGCTGAGCTTCTCACCGTCGATGTCGGCGGTGACCAGATTGCTGATGATGTCGTCGCTGGGTGCGTTCCGTCGCTTGTCGATATGACCGAGGAAGTATTCCTTCAGTTCCTTGGAGGCTTGCAGCGCCCTCGGCACATTGCCCGCGTAGCTGATGATGGCCACCGCGGCGTCGCGGAAGAACGGTAGGTCCTCGGCGGGCAGTCCGAGCAGGCGGGCGATGACCCGGGTGGGGAACTCGAAAGTGAAGTCGCGGACCAGATCCGCGCGACCCTCGTCGATGAATTCGTCGATGAGTTCCTCGCAGATCGGGCGCACGACCTCGGGTTCCCACACGGCCAGCGACTGCGGCTTGAAGGCCGCGGACACGAGGTTGCGGTGCGCGCGGTGGGGCGACCCGTCCATCGCCAGGATGGTGGGCCCCATGAACACGCCGATCGTCGTGTCGTAGAGCTTCGTGCTGAACACCGTGTTGTTGCGCAAGACCTTGTTCACCGCGGTCCAGGACATGGCGGCGTAGGTGTCGGTGGGGCGCAGCTCCTTCGGGGTTCTGGAGTAGTCCATCACCGTCCCGTGGAACACGCCGCCCGCTCGCCGCCGCGCGGCGAAGAAGGGGTAGGGATCGTGGGGATCGGGAACTTCCCCGATCGTCTCTGATTGGTCCTCGACTGGGCTGTTCACAGCTCACCTCTGGCTTCGTCACACCGTACGACTATTCGGAGTAATACTTACTGTAAGCCATACAGTATATGAGCGACGTCTGGGTCGGCAATGCGACTGTCGAGGCGAGGGGCGCGAGCGGGCGGCCCGGGGTCGCCGTGGGGCGACCGGTCGCCGATGTTATGGAAAGCTTGACAGTAAGGGCAACTATAAATCAGTCTTGTGACCGAGACAACGCCATCGGTACGGGTGCGTGCGAGGTGGTGGATTGCTGGGTTGCCGGCTCGGAACGCGAAAAGGTGCTGATAGGGATGCCGATCGTTGATGAGGCTGCGAACGTTCTGGCGGATCCGGCCGCCTATGCCGACGAGGCGAGGTTGCCTGCGGCGTTGACCGCGTTGCGGGTGGATCAGCCGTCGACTGAGCGAACAGTCCCGCTTTCCCGAATTCCCGCGCCGTTTCCGGCGTACCCGATCACGGAAGACAGGCCCGACATGACAACTGCGAACACCTGGAACGAGACCCTCGATGATCTCGGCCGTCGCCGCGCGCGTGTGCTGGAGATGGGCGGCCCCGACCGGGTCGCCAAACATCGGGGGAAGGGAAAACTGGACGCCAGAGCACGCATCGAACGGCTGCTCGACCCCGGGACGTTCCAGGAGTTCGGCACCCTCGTCGGCGGCGATGTGGCCGCCGACGCCATCGTGACCGGTTCCGGCCTGATCAACGGTGTCCCCGTGATGGTCGGTGCCGAGGACTTCACCACGTTGGCGGGCTCGATCGCACCCGGCAGCAACTCCAAGCGGTATCGGCTGGCCGAATTGGCGGTGCGCGACAAGGTTCCGCTGGTGATGCTGCTGGAGGGCGCCGGATTCCGGCCGACCGGCGACCACTACGGCCGAACGCCCACCGACCTGCTGGCCCAGGCGCAATGCTCGGGCAAGGTGCCGATGGTCACCGGCGTGCTCGGGCCCTCGGCGGGCCACGGCGCGCTGGTCGCCCCGGTCGCCGACTTCTCCATCATGAGCAGGCAGGGCTGTATCTTCACCGCGGGACCGCCGGTCGTGAAAGTCTCGACCGGCGAGGACATCTCGAAAGAAGACCTCGGTGGGCCCGACGTCGCGCTGCCCAGCGGTGTGGTCCACAACGTCGCCGAGACCGACGAGGACGTCCTCGACGAAATCCGCCGCTACCTGTCCTATTTCCCGCCGAGCGCGTGGTCCTATCCGCCGGTGTACCTCGCCGACGAGACGACGGGGCCGCGCGCGACACCGGAGTTGCTCGACATCGTCTCCCGGGACAACGTGCAGAGTTACGACATGCGGGCCGTGCTCGATGTCGTATTCGACGGCACCGACTGGTTCGAGGTGCAGCCCGAACGCGGTACGCCGATCATCTGCGCGCTGGCACATCTGGGCGGGCACCCGGTCGCGGTGGTGGCCAATCAGCCGCAGGTCCTGGCCGGCTCGATCGACGCCGAGGCCGCGGACAAGGCGGCCCACTTCATCATGGTCGCCGATTCCTTCCACCTGCCGATCATCTTCCTCGCCGACAACCCGGGCATGTTGCCCGGCAGCGAGTCCGAGCGGGAAGGTGTGCTGCGCAGCGGCGCGCGGATGTTCGTCGCACAGACCGCGGCGACGACGCTGAAACTGCATGTGACACTGCGCAAGGCCTACGGATTCGGCTCGATGGTGATGTCGCTGATCGGATTCGACGGTCAGGCGGGCACGTTCGCCTACCCGGGCGCCACGATGGGCGCCATGGGCGCCGCCGCGTTGAGCAACGCCTCCCACGCCGAAGCCGATCTGGCCGCCGAACTGCGCGACATGGAGCTGAAGGCGTCCTACCATTCCGCCGAGCACATGGGTTTCGACGAACTGATCCGGCCCGAGGAGACACGCAACGTCCTGCTTCGATCGCTGCAGCGGGGCCTCTACGGGCGCCAGACCCCCGCGGCGCCGGTGCAGCGCACCGTCATCATTCCCTGAACCGCCCCTGAACCGCCGACAGAACGGGAGCCGGACGAATCGTCCGGCCCCCGTTTTCGTGTGGGCTAACGGTCGGCGTCGGTGAAGCGGATGATGCCGCGCAGATCGTGGGTGCGGTGGATCTCGTCGTAGCCCTCGTTGATCTGGTCGAGCCGGTACTCCTTGGTGAGGGTGCCATCCAGGTCGAGGTCGCCGAGTTTGTGCAGGGCCAGCACCTCGAGGATGTCCTCGTGCGGATTCCCGCCGCCGAACAGGCTGCCCTGCAGGTTCTTCTGCAACAGTGTCCGCATCGACAGTTTGAGCGGCACCTCGGCGGCCAGCGTGGTGCCCATGGCGGTGAGTACGCAGGTGCCCGCTCTGGCCGTGAGGTCCATCCACGCTTCGAGGTCGTCACCGTCTCGCCGCCCCATCGAGGCGATCACCTTGTGACACATGCGTCCCCCGGTCGCGGCGGCGATGCCTGCGGTGGCGGTGGCGAGGTCGGGATAGACGTCGGTGGCTCCGAGTTTCTCGGCTTGCTTGCGCTGCCACTCGACCGGATCGACGACGAAGATCCGCGACGCGCCCGAGAGCACCGCGCCCTGGAGCGTGGACGCGCCGACGCCGCCGAGCCCGATGATCGCGACATCCTCGCCCGGCTGGATCCGTGCGGTGTGCACGGCCGAACCGTAGCCGGTGGTGATGTCGCAGCCGACGAGGCAGGCGATCTCGAATGGGATCGACGGGTCGATCTTCACCACCGACGCTCGATGGACGACCGCGTAGGGTGCGAACGCGCCGACCAGCGCCATCGGATGCACTCCGCGTCCCCGCGCGGTGACCCGGAAGGTGCCGTCCGCGACAGCCGCGCCGCCGAGCAGACCGGCGCCCAGGTCGCACAGATTGCACAGTCCGGCACGGCACGGCGGGCACGTGCCACAGGATGGCACGAACGACATCACCACATGGTCGCCGACGGCGAGATCGTGCACGCCCGCACCGACTTCGACCACCACCCCCGCGCCCTCGTGGCCACCGAGGATCGGGAAGCCGGCCATGGCGATATCGCCGGTGACGAGATGGTGGTCGGCATCGCACAGCCCCGCCGTCTCCATCCTGACCTTGACCTCGCCCGTTCGCGGCTCGCCGATCTCGATGTCCTCGATCGACCACGGCTGATTGCGGTCCCAGATCAACGCGCCTCTGGTCTTCATCGGTTACCTCTTCATACTCTCGAGCAGTGGTGTCGGTCGGCCCGGTGGTGTCACCGGCCGTGGAACTCGGGAGCACGGCGTTGCCGGAACGCGGCCAGCCCCTCCTTGAAATCAGTGGTACGGCAGGCAAGTTCGAGTGCGTAGAGCTCGTTGTCCATCGACTCGGTGAGTCCGGTGACGAGATTGCGGTGGATGGACTGTTTGGCCAGGCCGAAGGCGACGGTCGGCGCGGTGGCCAAACGGGTGAGCAGTTCCTCGGTGGCCCGGTCGAGATCGGTGGGAGCGGTGGCTTCGTGGATCAGCCCCCAGTCGGTGGCGTCGGTCGCCCCGACCTTCTCGCCGAGCAGCAGCATCCGCTTGGCCCTGGCCAGCCCGATCAAGCGAGGGAGCAGCCAGGTGGAGCCGGAGTCGGGACTGAATCCGCGCGGCAGGAACGGCTCCCAGAACACCGCGTCGGTGTCGGCGAGGGTGAAATCGGCGGCGATCGCGAGATTGCACCCGAGCCCGGCGGCCCAGCCTCGGACGGTGCACACCACCGGCAGATGCAGAGTGTGCACCAGTTCGATGACGCGGTGGGCCGTGTGCGGGATGCGCCGGACCAGATCGCCGGTCGGTGGGCGCTCGCCCGCACTGTTGGTCGCGACCCAGTCGACACCGGAGCAGAAATCCGCGCCGGCCCCGGTGATGTGCACGACGCGCAGCTCGGCGTCGGTCGCGGCGGCGGTGAGCGTGGCGACGAGGGTGTCGATCATGCTGGGGGACAGTGCGTTGCGTCGGCTCGCACGGTCGATGGTGAGGCGCAGAATCGGTCCGCCGTGCTCGACGCCCACGGTCCCGGCGCTGTCGACGGACGGGTTCTCGGTGGTCACTGTCGTCCCCGATTCTTCCAGGTCGATCGGTATCGGTGATTCATACCGTTAGGTATACAGTAAATAGTACCGTCGGGTATCTGAGTCGTCGGCCGATTCGGCGGGCTCGTACTCGCGTTCCTCGTTCAACGGTTCGGAGGTAATCCTGGCCCGATGTCTTGCGCAGGCCGCTACTGTTACGTATACAGTAGTCATATCTATTCGGTTTGCGGCAAGCTTTCCCGCCACCTCCCGTTAGGACATCGAGGACCGAACCATGCAGACAGAACAATCGAATCCCCGCGTCGACATCGGAGCGCTCTGTTGACCGAATGGACGATCAGTGCCGTGTTCGACGAGGTCGCGGCGGCGGTACCGGATCGGACCGTGACGGTGTGTGGCGAACGCCGCCGCACCTTCGGCGAGACGGCACTGCGGACGCGGAAGTTCGCGAACTTCCTCGCCGAGCGCGGATTCGGTGCGCACACCCCGCGCGCGGAACTCGACCGCTGGGAATGCGGTCAGGACCGGATCGCGCTGGTGATGCGCAACGACCAGTACCTCGATGTGATGCTCGCCGGGATGAAGGCGCGCGTCGTGCCGGTCAACATCAACCACCATTACACCGCGCACGAGATCCGGGATCTGCTGGCCTACATCAAGCCGCGTGGCATCGTCTATCACCGGTCCTTCGGCCCGGTGGTCGAGCAGGCCGCGCCCGCGGGAGTCGAACTGCTGGTGTCGGTCGACGACGGTAGCGACGTCGCGGAGCTGGCAGGGGCGATCGGGTACGAAGACGCGGTGGCGCTCGGCGCCGACGAACCGGTCATCGAGACCTCGCCCGACGATCTGGTCATGTTGTGCACCGGTGGCACGACGGGCAGGCCCAAGGGTGTGCTCTGGCGCCAGAGCGACATGTACGTCTCGTCGATGAACGGTGCCGACCACGAGTCGGGTGAAGGTCTGCGCCAGCTGGCGCTGATGACCGGTCACGTCTGGTTCGCGGTGTCGCCGCTGTCGCACGCGGCCGGGATCTGGACGTCGTTCTCCGGACTGCTCGCCGGGCAGACGGTCGTGCTCTACGACGACCAGCGAAAGTTCGACGCGCACAACGCACTCCGGGTGGCCGCACAGGAACGGGCCGCGCTCATGACGATCGTCGGCGACGCCTATGCCGGACCGCTGGTGCGCGCGCTGCGCGAAGGGAACTACGATCTGTCCGCGCTGATGGCGATCGGCACCGGCGGCGCGGCGACCAACCCCGTGCACAGGCGCGACCTGCTCGACCTGCTTCCGCACGCGTTCGTCGTCGAGGGCTACGGGTCATCCGAAACCGGCGGCATGGGATTCGGTCGTAGTACCAAGGGAAACGAAGTCGACAGCTTCGCCCCGATGCCCGGCGGGACAGCCGTCTCCGACGACCGCACCCGATTCCTGACACCGGGCGAGGCCGAGGTCGGCTGGGCAGCCCGTTCCGGCCGCGTTCCGCTGGGCTACCTCGACGACCGCGAGGCCACCGAGCGGACCTTCCCCATCATCGACGACGTACGGATGGCGATCCCCGGTGACCGGGCGACCGTCGACGCCGACGGGTCGTTGCGACTGCTCGGGCGCGACGCCCTCGTGGTGAACACCGGCGGCGAGAAGGTGTTCGTCGAAGAGGTCGAGGAGGTGCTGCGTTCGAATCCCCTTGTCGGTGACGCGCTCGTGGTCGGCAGACCGAGTGCGAAATGGGGCAACGAGGTGGTCGCGCTGGTCTGCGTCGACGCCGGCGACCTCGTCGACGCGGCGGACCGGGTCGGTCCAACGGCGTTGCAGCAGTTGTGCAGATCGCGGTTGGCCGGCTTCAAGGTGCCCAAGGCCGTGATCTATGTCGAGGAGATCCGTCGGCTCGGCAACGGCAAGCCGGACTACCGCTGGGCGATGCGGCGGGCCGTCGAAGAAGCCGGCGAGGCCGCCGCCGAAGGAATCGGAGCATGACGATGCGCAAGGTCAACGACTGCCTGGTCAATGTTCACTTCGGTGAGCTCGAGCAACCCAGCTGGATGCTCAAAGTCCGTGACGACTATTTCAAGGGCGCCGATTCGATGTACGCCCAGGTCGAACTCACCGCCTTGCTCGACGAGATGGACGAACAGGGCGTGGAGAAGGCCGTCCTGATGTATTCGATGGTGAAACCGTCCAAGACCGCGCTCGAGTTCGTCGAGGCACGACCGGATCGGTTCTCGCTGGCGGTCAACGGCGTCGATCTGCTGCGCCCGGTCGCCTCGCTGCGCGAACTCACCGCGCTGGTGCGCGATCTCCCCGTCACCTACACCACGACCGGCCCGAGTTTCTGGGGTGACGGGCGCTATCCGCCGACCGACGCGGTGTACTACCCGCTCTACTACAAATGCGCCGAAATCGGCTTGCCGCTGTGCATGAACACCGGAATCCCGGGCCCGCCGATTCCCGGTGAGGTGCAGAATCCGATCTATCTGGACCGGGTGTGCTACCAGTTTCCCGAACTGCGGCTGTGCATGATCCACGGCGCCGATCCGTGGTGGGACACCGCGATCCGGCTGCTCATCAAGTACGAGAATCTGCGCCTGATGACCTCGGCGTGGTCGCCTAAACGGCTGCCGGACAGTCTCGTTCACTTCATGCGCACGCGAGGCAAGAACAAGGTGATCTTCGGTTCGGACTGGCCGGTGCTCGCCCTGCGCAGGGTCGTGCCCGAAGCCGAAGCGCTGGATCTGCCCGCGGACGTGCTGGACAACTACCTCTACAACAACGCGCAGGAGTTCTTCTTCGGCGACCGATCCGTCGGCGACTGACGCGCCGGAATCAGGAGAAATACGATGATGGACCGTTACGAATTGCGCCGGCAGGACTACAGCCTGTCGGCGGACCAAACCGAACTCCAAGCCGTCTACGCGAAGTTCTTCCGCTCGCGGTGTTCACTCGACACCGTCCGCGCGGCCGAGGAGACCGGATTCGACAAGGATCTGTGGGAGCAGCTGTGCGCGACCGGCGCGACCTCGATGGCGCTGCCGGAATCGGTCGGCGGCGATGGTGCGACGCTGGTCGAATTGTCCCTGGTCGCTGAGGAACTCGGGCGGGTGATCGCGCCGCTGCCGTGGATCGATCATCTGTGCGCGGCGCGGCTGCTGGCTCGCCTCGGTGCGTTGAGTGTGGGTGATCGCGACAGTGCCGACGTGGTAGAGGGCAAGCGCCTGGTCGCGCTGGACACCCGCGTCGACTCCGCGACCGGTATTCGGCTCATCGCCGCGGGCTCGGTCGCCGACGACATCGTCATGCGGGACGGCGATGACATTGTGCGGTTGGGTTTCGACACCCGGCCGACCAAGGTCGACAACATCGGTCGTCTGCCGATGGCCTGGGTAGACCCGGCCGCCGCCGACCGCCGGACCGTGCTGGCCAGTGGTGCCGAGGCGCTCGCCGAGTACGACCGGGCGCTCGACGAATGGCGCGTGCTGACTGCCGCCGCGCTGGTCGGGCTGATCAACGAGACCCTGCGGATAGCAGCGGAATTCGCTACCACCCGCTACACCATGGGTGTCCCGATCTCGACCCTGCAGGGCATTTCCCATCCCTTGGCCAATATCGCGATCACGGTCAACGCCGCCCGCAATCTGACCCGCCGCGCCGCGTGGTTCCTCGAACACGAGCCCGACGTGCAGCCCGGTCTGCCTGCCGCGGCGTTCGTCTACATCGCCGAGGAAGCGCCCCGCGCGGCGACCACGGCGGTCCAGGTGCAGGGCGGACTCGGGGTCGCGACGGAAGCGGCCGCGTCGGCGTATCTGGTGCGCGCCAGGGGCTGGCCGCTGGCCGCGGGCGATCTGGGCGCCAGCGCAGTGCAGGTCGCTGAACTCTTCGCCGCAGCGTCGGCCTAGGACGGAGTAGAACATGGATTTCTCACGAGTCGAACTCTCTGCCGATGACCAGGAATTCCTGGACGGGGCACGGGCTTTCCTCACCACCCACGTCACCGACGAGGTCCGTCGTCGCGACCGCGAGACCGGCGACAACTTCGACGAGGGAGTTCACCTGGCTCTCGGCGAGGCCGGCTGGCTGAGCGCGGAACTGAACTCCGAGGAAGAAGGCGGGCTCAATCGCCTGCGGCGCCGGTTGTGGGACCTCGAGCGGCGCCGGGTCCACACTCCCTGGGTCACCTGGGGAACGACCGCGATCGTCTCCAAGTCCGTCCGCAAACACGGGTCCGTCGAACTGCAGAAGGAGGTCCTGCCCGCACTGGAGCGCGGTGAGGTCCGGTTGTGCCTGGGATACACCGAGCCCGACGGCGGGTCCGATGTCGCGATGTGTAAGACGCGCGCGGTGCGCGACGGCGACCAATGGGTGATCAACGGCTCGAAGATGTTCACCACCGGCGCGCACAACTGCCAGTACGTCTTCCTGATCACCAACACCGACCCCGACGGGTCGAAACACAAGAGCCTCACCATGTTCCTGGTTCCGCTGGACAGCCCGGGCATCGAGATCCAGGACATCCGCACCGTGGACGGCGACCGCACCAACATCGTCTACTACAGCGATGTCCGGGTGGACGACAAGTACCGCCTCGGCGAGGTGAACGGCGGCTGGGCGGTGCTGATGGGCCCGCTCAACGAGGAACACGGCGTGGTCGGCGCCGACGACGACGGCCTGCAGGATGTCTCGATCCTCATCCATCAGGGCACCATGATGGCGACCTCGGTCGACAAGGTGGTCTCGATCGCGGCGGCCACCGGACCTGACGGTCGGCGCCTGCTCGACGACCGGGCGGTCGCCCATCGCCTCGGCCGCAGCATCGCGCGGATGGAGGCAGCGCTGTCGGCTCCGCACATGTTCGGCCGCGTCGCCATCGCGCAGACCATGCGCGACATCTCGCCGGACCTGATGGACATCCTCGGCCCCGCCGCCGCGCTGCCGGTGGACACCGAAGGCGCCGTCGACAACGGCGCCATGGAGTACATCTACCGCTGGGCCCCGCTGTGCGGCATCTACGGCGGCACGCTCGAGGTGTTCCGCAACATGATCGCCCAGCACATCCTCGGGCTCGGGCGGCCCAACTATTCGCTGCCTGCCAAGCCGAAGGCAACGGCGAGCTGACTCAGCTCGGAAGGAGCACCGTGGCCGAGTCCACTCAACGGCCGCCGCCGACGATCACGCCGGAAACCCAGTTCTACTGGGCTTCCGGCGCCGACGGTCGACTGCGGATCACGCAGTGCCGGTCCTGTACGGCGCTGATCCACCCGCCGCAACCCGTGTGCCGATACTGCCGTAGCGAGGACCTCGAGGTCGGCGCGGTCTCCGGATTCGCCACACTGATCGGCTTCACCGTCAACCACCGATTCGCCGTTGCGGGGCTGTCCGCGCCCTACGTCGTGGCGCAGGTCGCGCTCGAGGAGGACTCGCGGGTCCGGTTGACCACCAATGTGATCGGCTGCGACCCCGCCGATCTCGTACTCGGGCAGCGGATGGAGGTGGTGTTCGAGCAGACATGCACGGCCTGGCTACCGCTGTTCCGGCCCGCGGACCCGCAGTCGCCGCCGGTCCCGCTGCCGGTGGATCCGATCGAACCAGCGGCCGTTCGCGAGTACGTCCGGCCGATGGCGTCGCGGGAGAAGTTCGAGGACAAGGTCGCGCTCACCGGCATCGGCAGGTCCCGGATCGGGCGACGGCTCATGACCGACCCGCTGACGTTGACTCTGACGGCCTGTCGCAACGCGGTCGCCGATGCCGGACTCGGCCTCGACGACATCGACGGCTTGTCCACCTATCCGGGCTCGGGAGATTTCGGGCCCTTCTCCGAAGGTGGCGTCACGGCGGTGGAATCGGCGCTGGGTATCCGTCCGACCTGGTACAACGGCGGCGCGGAGACCTTCGGCCCCGGTGGCTCGGTGATCGCGGCGATGCTGGCGGTGGCGAGTGGGCTGGCTCGCCACGTGCTGTGCTTCCGCACGGTGTGGGAGTCGAGCTACGCCGAACACGTTCGCGCCGGGACGATTTCACCGTCCGGCGGCATCACCGACCCATGGCTCGCCCCGTTCGGGGCCATCTCGGCAGCACACCTGCTCGCGCAGACCGCGCAACGCCATTTCCATCGCTACGGCACCGATCGGGAAACGCTGGGCTGGATCGCGCTGAATCAGCGCGCCAACGCGGCGCTCGATCCGTCCGCTATCTACCGGGAGCCACTGACCATGGACGACTATCTGTCCGCCCGACCGGTCACCACGCCCTTCGGTCTCTACGACTGTGACGTGCCGTGCGACGGTGCGGTCGCCGTGATCGTCTCGGCGCGCGAGACCGCGGCCGACCTGGCCCAACCGCCGGTGTTGGTGGAGGCGGTCGGCACCCAGATCATCGAACGGCTCGAATGGGACCAGAGCACACTCACCCACGAGCCACAGGTCCTGGGTCAGGCGGCGCATCTGTGGTCTCGCACCACACTGCGCCCCGAGGACGTCGATGTCGCCGAGCTCTACGACGGCTTCACCTTCAACTGCCTGTCCTGGATCGAGGCGTTGGGCTTCTGCGGAATCGGCGAGGCCAAGGACTTCCTCCAGGGCGGCAAGAACATCGCCCGCGACGGATCGCTACCGCTGAACACCCATGGCGGGCAACTCTCCCACGGGCGCACCCACGGCATGGGCCTGATCCACGAGGCGATCACACAATTGCGTGGTCGCGCCGAGCAGCGCCAGATTCCGGATGCGCGGGTCGCCGTTGTCAGCAGCGGGGGACTCACCCCCAGCGGTGTCATGCTCCTGCGGGCGGACGTATGAGCGCCGAGGGGACCGGCCTGCTGCGTGAGCCGACGGCTGTGGATGCTGTGGTGGCCAGGGAAGTCCACGTGGCGGGGATCCGGATGTCGGCCCTGTGCGCCGAGGTCGCCGATCCGCGCGCGGTGCTCGTCGCGGTACACGGTGGCGCGACCTCGGCGCGCTACTTCGATGTTCCTGGCCGGCCGTGGCTGTCGCTGCTGCGGCTCGGCGCACGACTCGGCTTCACCGTGCTCGCCCTCGACCGGCCGGGATACGGCGCTTCCGAGCCATGGGATGCGAGCTTCGATGTGCCGCAGCGCCGCGTCGACGCGAGCTACGCCGCGATCGACGCGCTCCTCGGCTCGAGCGGGCGCGGCGCGGGGGTATTCCTCGCGGGGCATTCGGCCGGCTGCGATCTGGCCGCACGGATGGCCGCCGACGATCGCGGCGACGAACTGCTCGGTCTCGAACTGGCGGGCACCGGCGTTCACAAACGCCCCGAGGCGATCCAGGTCATCGAACAGATCCGCAAGACCCGCAAGGCTGGCGGGATTCGGGAACTGCTGTGGAGTCCGGCGGAAAGCTATCCGCCCGAGGTGGTGGGCGGGCGTTCGCTCACCGTGGGTACACCGGGCTACGAAGTAGCCGTCGTGCACGACTGGCCGACCGACTTCCCGGTGCTGGCGGCGCAGGTGCGGGTACCGGTACGGCTGACCGACGCCGAATACGAGCAGGTATGGCGGACCGACCCCGCGGCACGTGCCGAGATCGAAGGATTCTTCACCGCGACACCACATTTCGCGCACAACCAGCAAGCCGGATCCGGGCACAACGTGAGCGTCGGCTTCGGCGCCGCGGCCTATCACCTCGGCCTGCTGTCGTTCGTGGAGGAATGCGGCCTGCGGTCTGCCCCCGCTCGCAACCAATTCGACGTTTAGGAACCACAGATGCAACGAATGATCGCCCCGGAGATTTCCAACTGGCCGGCCGAGGACTTCCGGCTCGTCGGTGGCGCGTGCGCCGACTGCGGCGCCTCGGTGTTCCCGATCCAGGACCTGTGCCCGCGGTGCAGCCTCCCCTCGATCGAGCAGATCACGCTACCGCGCACCGGAACGCTGGTGGCCTGGACGACGCAGGGATTCCTGCCGGGCGCTCCCTATCTCGGCGACGAGACGCCGAAGACCTTTGTTCCGTTCGGCGTCGGACTCGTGCAGCTCGGTGACGTGATCCGGGTCGAGGCCAGGCTCACCGAGAACGACCCGGCCAAGCTCGAGTTCGGCATGGACGTCGAGCTCACGACCGTGTCGCTCGGCACCGACCCCGAAGGCGCCGAGGTCATCACCTTCGCCTTCCAACCCGTCTGAGGGACAGGAGTTCTGAGATGACCAACGAGGTAGCGATCATCGGCGTGGGTATGCACCCCTTCGGCCGATTCGACAAGACCGCCATGCAGATGGGTACCGACGCGATTCGGGCCGCATTGGGCGACGCCGGGTTGCAATGGCGAGATGTCCAGTTCGCCGTCGGCGGCAGCTGGGAGGTCGCCAACCCCGACGCGATCGTGGGGATGATGGGACTGACCGGCATTCCGTTCACGAACGTCTTCAACGCGTGCGCCACCTCGGCCAGCGCCACCGAGGCGTGCGCCGACGCGATCCGGCTCGGCAAGTACGACATCGGTATCGCGATCGGCATGGACAAGCATCCGCGCGGGGCGTTCACCGTGGATCCCACGCTCGTCGGGATGCCCAAGTGGTACGGCGAGAACGGCCAGTACCTGACCACGAAGTTCTTCGGAATGAAGGCCAATCGCTACCTCCACGATCACGGCATCTCCCAGGAAACCCTGGCCAAGGTGGCCGCCAAGAACTACCGCAACGGCAGTTTGAATCCGAATGCGTTCCGGCGCAAGCCGATCGCCGAGCGCGACATCCTCGATTCGCCGATGTTCAACTACCCACTGACCCACTACATGTTCTGCGCGCCGGACGAAGGTGCCGCCGCGGTGATCATGTGCCGTGCCGATATCGCACACCGGTACACGAGCAAGCCCGTCTATGTGCGAGCCGTCGAGGTACGGACCCGCTCCTACGGTGCCTACGAAGTCAACACGACCTACGCGCCGGTGCAGGAGGACGTATCGCCCTCGGTCTACGCGTCGCGCAGCGCCTTCGAATCCGCG
This sequence comes from Nocardia sp. NPDC059195, assembly GCF_042754695.1. NCBI lineage: Bacteria > Bacillati > Actinomycetota > Actinomycetes > Mycobacteriales > Nocardiaceae > Nocardia > Nocardia sp. NPDC059195. Next base: position 169,460 of record NZ_JBHZBG010000012.1, read on the forward strand.
GGCATCGCGCCCGAGGACATCGATGTGGTCCAGTTGCAGGACACCGATGCCGGCGCCGAGATCATCCACATGGCCGAAGCCGGGTTCTGCGCCGACGGCGACCAGGAGCGGCTGATCGCCGAGGGCGCGACGGAGATCTCCGGTTCCCTGCCGGTGAACACCGACGGCGGTCTCATCGCGAACGGCGAACCGATCGGCGCCTCGGGCATGCGCCAACTCCACGAGCTGGTCCTGCAACTGCGCGGGACCGCCGGGGAGCGTCAAGTCGCCGGTGCCCCCAAGGCGGGGTTCGCGTTGCTCTACGGCGCTCCCGGGACCGCGGGCGCCACCATCGTCACCACATGAACCGGCCGGGTCCGCTACCCGGTGCCGAAGCCTCGAAGAATCGTCCCGCACTGGAGGTGCGTTGTGAAAGTTCCGTTCACCTGGAAGGTCACCGGCTGGTTCATGGTCGGCTGGTCGGCCGAGTTCCCGCTCGGCGAGGCCCGGCCGCTGCGCTACTTCGGCGAGGACCTGGTCGCCTATCGTGACGAGGCGGGCGAGGTACACATTCTGACCGGGCATTGCCGGCATCTCGGCGCCCATATCGGCCACGGCGGCAAGGTCGTCGGCGACTGCGTGGAATGCCCGTTCCACGGCTGGCGGTGGGGACCCGACGGCACCAATCGCAATATCCCCGGCGAGAACCGGGTCAACCGTGGCCTGAAACTGCAGGTATATCCCGTCAACGAGCAGAACGGGTGCGTGTTCATGTGGCACCACCCGGAGGGAAAGGCTCCGCAGTGGGAGATGCCCGACATTCTCACCATGTTCCCTGAGCTGGGTTCCGATCCCACGCAGTACTACCGGCCCTATCCCGAGTTCTCGAGCAAGACCGAACGCGAGCCGGTGCACCCGCAGGTCGTGCTCGAGAACGGCCCCGACAGCCTGCACTTCGAATACGTTCACGGCGCGACGGTCACCCCGCAGATGCTGGACTACAGCGCGGTCGATCACACCTGGAACTTCCTGACCGGGTGGCCCGACGCGCGCAGCGATGATCCGGACAAGATGGCGTTGAAGATCCACGCGCAGATGTTCGGGCTCGGCGGTTCGATCAGCGCGTTCGATGGATCGTCGAAACATCGGCTGATCTTTGCCACCACACCGGTCGACGACGAGTGCTCGGACCTGTTCTACTCGATCTGGTGGCCGAAGAATCCGGGCGATGATTCCGACGTACCGCCACCGGAAGTTCGTGCGCGGGTGGAGAAACAGTTCCTGGTGACGGTCTGGGAGGATCTGAGCATCTGGCGCTACCAGAAGTACGTCGAGCGACCACCGCTCTCGCCGAAGGACGCCAAACCCTATCTGTCACTGCGCAAGTGGGCCACCCAGTTCTACGATGTTCCGCCGGTGGACGCCACCACGGTGTCGTCGTGAAGCGCGCCGTAGACGGCGCGGCGCCCGGGTGAGTGCCCGGCCGCTGGCCGAGCTCGTGGCCCCCGCGCACACCGCCGTGATCACCCAGGAATGCCAGGGTGCGGTGGTCGGTGCCGCCGCCGGACTGCCCGCGCTCGCCGAGGAGGCACGCCGCACGGCGCTGCCCAATATCGGAGCACTGCTGCCGGCGGCCCGTACTGCCGGGGTGCAGGTCGTGCACTGTCTGGTGTGGCGACGCGTCGACGGCCTCGGCTCCAATCACAATGCGAAACTGTTCGCCCTCGGCCGCCGTGGCGTCGCGGTGACCCCGGGCAGCGAGGGCGCTAGCCTGCTGCCCGAATTCGGGCCGGAGCCTGCCGATCTGGTGCTCGGCCGCCAGCACGGGCTCGGGCCGATGGGCGGCACCGACCTCGATGCGGTGCTGCGCAATCTCGGCATCAAGACCATTGTGGCGGTCGGGGTTTCGCTGAACGTAGCGATACCGAATCTGGTGATGGACGCGGTCAACGCCGCCTACGACGTGGTGCTGCCGCGCGATGCGGTGGCGGGCATTCCGCGCGAATACGGCGAGGCGATCATCGACAACACTTTGTCGTTGATCGCCACCGTCACCACAACCGAGGAGTTGCTGGCCGCCTGGCGCTGAGCACCAGCCGACCACAGGACGACACAGGGCGCTCCAGCCTCCGCGAGGCAGGAGCGCCCTATGCGCACGTCGTGGTCAGTCACTGGACGGAAGTTGTTTGGCCTCCTTGAGATCGAGCGGCACCGCGTTCACGTCGAGGGTGCCGCTGCCTGCCTGCGTGACCAGGATTTCGGCGCCGGTCTCGTGCACATAGCGCTTGCCGACCGCCGTACCGCCGGCGAATGCGGGATCGAGAACCGCGCCGGTGTCGGACACCGCGCCGAGCGGAACCATCGGGACGCCGCCGCAGCGCAGGCCGTCGATGGCCTCGGTGGACTTGATGACGATGACCTGTGTCTGACAGACCTGGCTCGCCAGCCGGGTGCCGCTCTTGATCACGATGCCTCCTTGGCGGTAGATGGGACGGCCGAGAATTCCTGAACGAGCGTGCGCCGCAGGATCTTTCCGGTCGGCGTGGTGGGCAGCTGGTCGCGGAAGACGACTCGGTCCGGTGTGCGCGAGCCGCGCAGATTCTCGCGCACATACGCGCGCAGCAGTTCCGGGTTCGGCGCGATGCCGGGGGAGGGCACGACGACGGCGACGATGATCTGTCCCCACTGCTCGTCGGGTACACCGATCACGGCGACCTCGCGCACCTGCGGATGTTCGACGAGAACGTCCTCGAGTTCGGCGGGCGCGATGTTCTCGCCACCGCGAATGATGGTGTCGTCGGAACGTCCACCGATGAACAGGAAGCCGTCGGTATCGAGTTCGGCGAGATCCTTGGTGGGGAACCAGCCGTCGGGATCGAGGACCGAACCGATCTCGGCGTACACGCCCGACACCTGCGGTCCCCGGACGAACAGTTCGCCGACTTCGCCCGGCCCGAGGACGGTGCCGGTCCCGTCGCGGATCTGCAACTCGACACCGGGCACAGCCCGGCCGACCGAGCCGAGCCGCCTGGCGACTACGGGATCGCCGGAGCCGTGGGCGATCCGGTGATCCTCGGGAGTCGACACGGCGACGGTCGAGCTGGTCTCGGTGAGACCGTAGGCGTTGACCAGGCCGACTTCGGGCAGCAGCTCGATGGCCGCGCGGACCAGCGGCAGCGGTGCCTTGGATCCGCCGTAGGCGAGGGTGCGCAGCGTCGGCAGATCGGTACCGGGCCTCGCACGGAGCACGGTGACGATGCGGTCGAGCATGGTTGGCACGACCGTGGCGTTGGTGATCCGTTCCGCGCGGACGAGGTCGATCCAGCGGGCCGGGTCGAACTGCCGCAGGTACACGGTCCGTCGGCCTGCGTACAGATTCGACAGCGCCGCGCCGACCCCGGCGATGTGATAGGGCGGCACGCACACCAGCGCCGCGTCGTCGGGTTCAGCGGAGGCGAACTCGACGGTCCCCATCACATAGCCGGTGAGGTTGGCGTGCGTCAGTTCGACGGCCTTGGGCCGCGAGGTCGTGCCGGAGGTGAACAGCAGCACGGCAACGTCATCGGGTGAGGCGTCCTGGACTGTGTTGTCCCCGCTCGCGGTCCGGAGGGCGGCGAAGAACAACGCGGAGTCGATGACCTGTTTGCCGCAACCCGCCACCATGTCGAGGTATTCGGCGTCGACAACGATCAGCGGTGTGGGCAGCCGGTCGATCAGCTCGCGCAGCGCCGCCGCGCTGAGGCGGTAGTTCAGCGGCGTGAACGCCACCGCGGCGCGCGCGGATCCGAACAGCAACAGCGGCAGCATGATGCCGCCGGTTCCCACATACGCGACATGCTCGGCGCCCGAGGAACCGATCAGTCCGGCCGCCCGATCGGCCAGCTCGCTCAATTCCGCCGCGCTCGTTCGCGTGCCGTCGGAGACGACCGCGGCCCGCTCCGGTTCACTGGCCGCGACCATCTCGAGCATCACCGAAATGCTCACTACATCACCTCATCGGTTTCAGAGAAGGAGGCGGCCACCCTGGCGTGCATGCCGAGAGTGGCCGCGTCGTCGTGCGGTCAGCCCGCGTTCTGGGCGGTAGCCGCTTTGATCTGGGCCTGGAACGCCTGGAGCTTGGCCTCGGACGTGGAGTTCTTGTGCTTGCGGGCCTGGATGCTGACGTCGTGGTCGGCCGCGGCCGCCCGCAGCGCACCGACGGTGGCCTGCTCGCGCGGAATGTGCTGGAACGGGTCGAAGGAGTACCAGCGCATCGCGTTGAGATGGGTCATCTTGTCGATCTCGTCGTCGGGCACCTGCTCGCGCCCGAGGACCTGCTCGAGCACCTCGGGAGCGTCGGGCCACATGGAATCGCTGTGCGGGTAGTCCATCTCCCACATGATGTTGTCGATGCCGATCTCGTGGCGCAGCCGCACGCCGATCGGATCGCTGATGAAGCAGGTCATGAAGTGGTCGCGGAACACCTCCGAGGGCACCTTCCCGCCGAAGTCCTGCATCGTCCAGGTGGAGTGCATCTCGAAGGTACGGTCGACGCGCTCGAGGAAATACGGAATCCAGCCGGTGCCACCCTCCGACAGCGCGATCTTGAGGTCCGGGTACTCCTTGACCGGGCGCGACCAGAGCAGGTCTGCCGCGGCCTGCACGATGTTCATCGGCTGCAAGGTGATCATCACATCCGGCGGCGAGTCGACCGCGGGGATCGACAGCCGTCCCGAGGATCCGATGTGGACGTTGAGCACGGTGTCGGTGTCGACGAGGGCTTTCCACAGCGGATTCCAGAACGGATCGTGGAAGCTCGGGTATCCCAGTGCGGCGGGATTCTCGCTGAAGGTCAGCGAGTGCACGCCCTTGTCCGCGACCCGGCGGACCTCGGCGGCGCACAACTCGGCGTCCCAGATCACCGGCAGCGCCATCGGGATGAACCGGCCGGGGTAGGCGCCGCACCATTCGTCGATGTGCCAGTCGTTGTAGGCCTGTACAAGGGCGAGGGAGAAGTTCGAGTCCTCGGTCGCGAACAGCCGTCCGGCGAAACCGGGGAAGGACGGGAAGTTCATCGACGCCAGCACGCCGCCCGCGTTCATGTCCTTGATGCGCTCGTGGACGTCGAAACACCCAGGGCGGATCTCGTCGAGGCCGTCGGGCTCGAGCCCGTACTCCTCCTTCGGGCGCCCCGCCACGGCGTTGAGCGCCACATTGGGGATGACGGTGTCGCGGAACTTCCAGACGTCGGCGCCGTTGTCGGTACGCACCAATTGCGGCGCCTCGGCGGCGTACTTCGCGGGCAGGTGGTTCTTGAACATGTCCGGCGGCTCGATGATGTGGTCATCGACGCTGATCAGGATCATGTCGTTCTTATCCACGATCACACTCCTTATATTATTACAGTAAGGCTTACAATATAGCCGATGGTCGGCTCAGTGGGCCATGAACAGGATTTGCTCGCGGCTGTATTCGTGGTCGGGGTGCTGCTCGGCGAGATGTCGTTGAGCTGCGGCGACCAGATCGTCTTCATCGGCGCCGCTCAGGAATTCACCGCACGGGCAGCTCAGGTAGCGCTTCATCGCTCGGCCCGGCCCCTGGCGGCGGTCACAGGATCGCCCCGCTTTCCTTGGCGGCGATGATGTCGTCCCATTCCAGGCCGAGCTCGAGCAGGATCGTCTCGGTGTGCTCGCCGTACTCGGGGGCCCGGCTCGCCGGTGCGGGCAGTCCATCGAATTGCACCGGGGCGGCGACGGTTCGGTAGTCGTTGCCCGCGCTGTCGGTCACCGTCATGAGATAGCCGTTGGCCACGACCTGCGGATCGTCGAGGACTTCGCGCGGGCTCGCGATGGTCGCCCACACGCCCGGCTCGTCGGCGAGGGCCTTCTGCCAGTCGGCGAGATCGCGCTCGGCGAAGGTCTTGCGCAGTTCGGCTGTCGCGGCCTCCTGGTTGACGACCAGGTTCGCCAGCGGCACGAATCGTTCGTCGACACCGAGATCCGGTCTGCCGATGCGCTCGCAGAATCCACGCCAGTAGCGATCGGCTTGGAGCAGGACGAGTTGGACCCAGCGATTGTCCCGGGTTCGGTACCGGTTCACCGCGGGATTCGGGGCGGTGCCTGCCACACCGATCGGAATGCGGTCGATGTCGTAGTAGTCCGCGGCCGCGATATCCGGTGCGACAGCCCACATGCCCTGCGCCAGCAGCGAACTGTCGACCAGCGGGGCGTGTCCGGTGCGTTCGCGATGGAACAGCGCCGCGGTGACGCCACCGGCCAGGGTGATGCCGCCCTGGAGGTCACCGAAGGCCGGCCCCTGGATCATCGGGAATTCGGCGTTCGTCGGCGTCAATGCGTAGGCGACGCCGCCGCGGGCCAGATAGCTCGCGGCATCGAACCCGCCCCGGTTCTTCTCCGGACCACGGCTGCCTGCGCCGCTGCCCCTGGCGATGATCACGTTCGGGTTGAACTCGCGGATCTGCTCGACGGTGAATCCGGCTCGCTCGAGCGGGCCGGGCAGCCAATTGGTCAGGAACACATCGGCACCGGCGATCAACCGGCCGAGGATCTGCCTGCCCTGTTCGGACTTGATGTCGACACCGATGCTGCGTTTGCCGTGATTGCCGAGCTCCATCATGAAGTTGGCGCGCACCGCGGTGCCGGTTCCGTCGAGACCGCCGATGGTCAGGTTGCGGCACGGATCGCCGCCACTGGTGTCCTCGATCTTGATCACATTCGCGCCCCAGTCGGCCAGTGCGGCTCCCGCACTCGGCACATAGGTCCACGATGCCAATTCGATCACTGTGACGCCATTGAGCAAACCGGACATCGGCGCTCCTCTCCCGCGATTGATACGTGTAGTGAAGTACTATACGGTAATCATTACAGTTACTCATCCAGGATGGCCATCGGGAGGCAATGTGAGCGACGTCGTCGAAGAGCGGACGGCCCTGAGTCCGGAGTGGGGTCGCCGGGCAGCCGCTGGAGCCGAGCACCGCATGCTCATCGATGGTGAGTTGACGGCAGCGGCGTCGGGTGGCTCGTTCGACAACCACAGCCCGGCCACCGGGCTGTTGCTCGGCACTACCGCGGCAGCCGAGGAGCAGGACATGCTGCGCGCGATCGCCGCCGCTCGGCGTGCTTTCGACGAGACCACGTGGTCGACCGACGGCGACCTGCGTCGCCGGTGTCTCGAACAACTCCAGCGCGCGCTGGAATCGGAGATCGAGCTGTTGCGCACCGAACTCGTCGCCGAGGTCGGCTGCCCGGTGATGACCACGCAGAACGCGCAATTGGAATGGCCGCTCGCCGAGGCGCTGCGGTATCCGGCGGGTCTGATCGATGACTTCGAGTGGGAGCGGGTGCTCGAGGGCGGTGGCCTGTTCGGTGATCGCAACAGGCGCACCGTTGTCCAGGAGCCGGTGGGCGTGGTCGCCGCGATCTGCCCGTCGAATTTCCCGATCGAGGTCATCCTCAACAAGCTGGGTCCGGCGCTGGCGGCCGGGAACACCGTCGTGCTCAAGCCGGACCCGAACACGCCGTGGAACGCCACCCGACTCGGCCGGCTGATCGCCGAGCACACCGACTTCCCGCCCGGCGTGGTGAATGTCGTGACTACCCCCTCCAACGAGGTGGCCGGTCTGCTGGCGACCGACCCCAGGGTCGACCTCATTTCCTTCACCGGCTCGACCGCGGTGGGCCGCACCCTCCTGCGTCACGGCGCGGGCACGATGAAACGCACCTTCCTCGAGCTCGGTGGAAAGTCCGCGCTCATCGTGCTCGACGACGCGAAACCGGAGAACGCGGTGCGCAGCGCCATCGGTGTGTGCGTGCACGCGGGCCAGGCCTGCGCGGCGACGAGCCGGATGCTGGTGCACCGCTCGATGTTCGACGACATGGTCGCGGCGGTCGGGGCGGCGTTCGCGGCGGTACCGGTGGGCGATCCGGTGCTGGGGCACACGCTGGTCGGCCCGGTCATCAACGCGGCCCAGCGAACCCGGGTACTCGACGCGTGCGCGCAGGCCATTCGTGACGGCGCGCAGCTGGTCACCGGCGGTGGTCTGCCCGCCGATCTGCCCGCTCATCTGGCGGACGGCCATTTCGTCGAGCCGACGGTGTTCGTCACCCAGAACCCGGAATCGGCCATCGCCCAGGACGAGATCTTCGGTCCGGTCCTGGTGATGATCCCGTTCTCCGACGACGAGGAGGCGGTGCGGATCGCCAACAACAGCGCCTTCGGGCTGGCGGGCGCGGTGTTGTCACAGTCCGACGAACGCAGCATGGGGATCGCCCGTCGGCTCAGGACCGGCGCGGTCGGCGTCAACGGCGGCATGTTCTACGGCGCCGACGCACCGTTCGGCGGCTACAAGAACAGCGGCGTCGGTCGCCAGTGCGGCATCGAGGGATTCCAGCAGTACCTGGAGACCAAGACCATCGGCTCCCGGTTGCCACGACAGCGCTGAATTGCTTGTCGGGCAGAACAATTCACCATCGAAGTACGGAAAGGTTGTCACCAGTGGGAAAATTGGACGGCAAGGTCGCGGTCATCTCGGGCGCGGCGCGAGGTCAGGGACGCTCGCACGCGGTGAACCTCGCCGCTGAGGGCGCGAGCATCATCGCCTTGGACATCTGCGCCGACCTCGAAGGCAATACCTACCCGCTCTCGCGGCCCGAGGACCTGGAGGAGACGGGCAGGCTGGTCGAGAAGGAAGGTGCGCGTTTCCATCCGGTGATCGTCGACGTGCGCGAGCGCGGCGCGGTCTGGCAGGCGATAGCCCAGGGTGTCGAAGCGCTGGGGCGGCTCGACATCGTGGTCGCCAACGCGGGTATCGCCCCGCTGGGGCGCGGTCAGACCATCCAGTCCTGGTCGGACACCATCGACACCGATCTCGTCGGCGTGTTCAACGTCGTGCAGGCGAGCCTTGCTCATCTGGGCCCCGGGTCGTCGATCATCGCCACGGGCTCCCTCGCCGCGCAGCTGGGCAGTTCGACCAAGCAGGGGCCGGGCGGTTCCGCGTACAGCCTCGCGAAACAGGTTGTCGCGCACTACGTGAACGATCTGGCGATCCAGCTCGCGAAGAAGTCGATTCGTGTCAACGCGGTGCATCCCACCAACGTCGACACCGACATGCTGCACAACGACGGCATGTACAAGATCTTCCGCCCGGATCTCGAGGCTCCGACCCGCGCCGACGCCGAGGCTGCCTTCCCCGCGATGCAGGCCATGCCCGTCCCCTACATCCAGCCACAGGACGTCTCGAACCTGGTGGTGTTCCTCGCTTCCGACGACGCTCGATACATCACCGGCAGCCAGTTGCGGGTGGATGCGGGTGGTTTCGTCAAGGCCGTGCCCTGGGGGAAGTGAGCGATGACCGACACGACGACGGTGTACAAGCTCTACCGCTGTGTCATCTGCGGATGGGAGTACGACGAGGAACTTGGCTGGCCGGACGACGGGATCGAACCGGGCACCCGCTGGGACGACATCCCCGAGGACTGGACCTGCCCGGACTGCGGCGCCGAGAAGGCCGAGTTCGACATGGCGGAGGTCTATCGGTGACGATGTCGCGGCCGATACGCTGCGCCACCTGCACGACGCGGCCCGATTGCGACAGATTTCGGCGCGACAGCGCGGGATAACGTTCACCCGCAGAACTCGACCGACCGCCGCTTCGCCGATCGAAGCGGCGGTCGGTTCGTTCAGGACGGCACCTTCGCTGTCCGTGCCGCGTCGAGCAGATCGTCGTGGTCGGTGAGTTTGACCCGTGGCCTGCCGTCCGGCGTGCCCGCGGCCTGCTCGGCCAGGTCGATGGCTTTCCATCCCGCGCGGTCGACGACATCGGGCTGCCGCTCGTCGATGAGGGCCGCGAGTGCGGCCCGATCACCGGTGGGCGCGGTGAGTCGGCCCGCGACGAAGTCGGCGACGAGGTGCTCGACGGTCTCCGCCGAGTCGACGCGGTTGGACCCGATGACACCGCGCGGCCCACGCTTGATCCAGCCGCTGACATAGACGCCGGCGATCGAGGACCCGTCCGCGCCGATGACGCGCCCGTGCTCGTTGGGCACCACACCTCGGGCCTCATCGAAGGGCAGATCGGGCACAGCGGCTCCGCGATACCCGATCGAACGCAGTACGAGGCCGGTCTCCAGACGCTCGATGCGATCGGTGGCCCGCGCCACCCGCTGTCCGTCCCGGTCGACCAGTTCGTTGTGGGCGAACTCGAGGGATTGGACCCGACCGCTGCCGCGGATCCCGGTCGGAGAAGTCAAGTAGCGGAACACGATCCGCTTGTTCCCGGGGTCGGTTCGGTCGCCCGCGTATTCCTCGGCCAGGGCGTACTTCAAACGCAGGGACGGCCCGGCGTCCGGATTGTCCAGGACAGCACGGTCGCGCGGGTCCAGCGCGAGATCGGCCTCGTCGATGATCACGTCGACACCGTCGAGATGGCGCAGCGCCATGAACTCCGGACCGGTGTAGGCGGCCTGCAACGGGCCGCGCCGCCCGAGTAGCACGACCTCGCGGATGTTGCTGTCGCGCAGCGCCGTGAGGGCGTGGTCGGCGATATCGGTCCCGGCCAGCTCGTCCGGCGCAACGGTCAGCACGCGGGCAACGTCGAGGGCGACGTTGCCGTTGCCGACGATCACCGCGCGCGGCCCGGAGAGGTCGAATACGCGGTCGGCGTAGTCGGGGTGGCCGTTGTACCAGGCGACGAATTCGGTGGCCGAATGCGAACCCGGCAGATCCTCGCCGGGCACACCCAGCCGACGGTCGCTCGACGCGCCGACGGCATAGAGCACCGCGTGATGGTGGACCATGAGTTCCTCGTGGGAGATGTGCTTGCCCACTTCCACATTCAGGTAAAAGCCCACCGCGTCGCCACGGAACGCGGACTCGAACAACCGTGTCACGGTCTTGGTGCCCGGATGATCGGGGGCGACCCCGGCGCGCACCAGGCCCCACGGTGTCGGCAGCCTGTCGAAGATCTCGACCTCGGCGGCGCAGCGACGCCGTAGCTCATCGGCGGCGTAGCACGCGGCGGGTCCGGCGCCGACGATCGCGACCCGAAGCGTGCCCAGATCCTTCGGTGGGCGGGTCGCGGGCACGATCGAATCGAACGTCGGGCCGAGCGGATGATGCTGGAAATAGGTGGCGTTGATATCGCGGAATCGCGCCAGCGACGCGGTCAGGCTGTCTTCGGGGAAGATCGCCTCGACCGGGCACGCATCCGCGCACGCACCGCAATCGATGCAGGTGTCGGGGTCGATGTAGAGCATTTCGGCCGTCGCGAATTCGGGGTGGTCCGGCCGAGGGCGAATGCAATCGACCGGGCACTCGGCGACGCAGGTGGCGTCGTTGCAACAACGCTGGGTGATGACATAGGCCATGTGTGCTGCTCCTTCAGGAGAGTGAAATGCCCAGTCACTCCGGCCGATCGGGTCTCCGACTGCTGGCGCGCAATGGTGACTGGTGGTATTACTGTAATGGCAACTGGAAGGCATTCGTAGTCATTCCTCGGCGACGACGCGCGGCCCGGAAGGTCGAACAGATGGGAGCCGGTGATGCCGGACAGTGACAAGCCACTCGCGGGCAAGACCCTGATCATGTCGGGCGGTAGCCGCGGCATCGGCCTCGAGATCGCCAAGCGGGTGGCCGGAGACGGGGCGAACATCACCCTCGTCGCCAAGACCGATCAGCCCCACCCGAAGTTGCCGGGCACTGTGCACACCGCGGCAGCGGAACTCGAACAGGCCGGTGGAACCGTTTTGAAGGTCGTCGGTGATGTGCGCGACGACGCGGTGGTCGCGGCGGCGATCGATCGGACGGTCGAACGCTTCGGCGGGATCGACATCGTGGTCAACAATGCCTCGGCGATCGACCTGTCCACCACCGAGGCCCTGTCGATGAAGGCCTACGACCTGATGCTCGACATCAACTGCCGAGGCAGCTTCCTGCTGTCCAAGCTCGCCCTCGCGGCATTGAAGAAGTCCGCGCTGGCCGGACGCAACCCGCACATCCTGACTCTGTCGCCACCACTGAATCTCGATCCACGCTGGGCCGGTGCCCATCTCGGCTACACCATCGCCAAATACGGTATGTCGCTGACCACGCTGGGATTGGCCGAAGAACTGCGCGCCGACGGTATCGGCGTGAACTCGCTGTGGCCGCGCACCACGATCGCCACGGCGGCGATCCGGAACCGGCCCGGCGGCGAGCAGCGGATCGCCACCTCACGCACGCCCGCCATCTGTGCCGATGCCGCCTATCTGGTGCTCACCTCGCCCGCCGAACACATGACGGGCAACTTCCTGATCGACGAGGAGGTGCTGGCCGAGCACGGGATCACCGACCTCGACAGGTATCGGGCCGTTCCCGGCGATGCTCCGCTGACCGTCGATCTTTTCCTCTAGCGCAGGAAGTCCGAGACGATGACGGAAGAGCTTGTGCTGCAACAGTTGCGGCGCGGCGGGGTGTGCACGTTGACACTGCATCGCCCGCATCGCAAGAACGCGATCAATATCGGTCTGTGGATCGCCCTGCGCGAGGCGCTGGACACGATCGCGCACGACCCCACCGTGCGAGCGGTCGTCCTCACCGGGGCAGGTGGATCGTTCTGCTCCGGCGCCGACGTCGTCGACAGCGATCCCTACGCCGCGCCGTTCACCAAACTGCAGGCGATCTCGGAGGTCGCCCAGCGGCTGCACGATCTGTCGGTGCCCACCATCGCCAAAGTGCGCGGTGTCGCCGTCGGCGCCGGCTGGAATCTGGCGTTGGGGTGCGACCTCGTCGTCGCGACACCGGATGCGACGTTCTCCCAGGTCTTCGCCCGCCGCGGGCTCTCGCTCGACTGCGGCGGATCGTGGGTGCTGCCCAAGCTCGTCGGCGTGCAACAGGCCAAGCGGCTGGCACTGCTGGCCGAGACGATCGATGCCGCCACGGCGCTCGCGCTCGGCCTGCTCACCTGGGTCACCCCCGAGGCCGAGATCGACGACTTCGTCGACCGGGTCGCCGACCGGCTGGCGGCCGCCCCGCCGATCGCCGTCGCACAGACCAAGGCGCTGCTCAACGAGGGCGTCGACCGGACGATGCACGAGGCGCTTGCCAGTGAATCGCGTGCGCAAGCAGTCAACTTCGCGACAGCCGATGTCCCCGAGGCGTATGCGGCGTTCGCGCAGAAACGAGAAGCCGCCTTCACCGGGGCGTGGAACGTCCGCCGACCCGACGGCGACCGATAGCTCGCCCGTTATTCGGCCCTGGCGGCGGACTTGCTGCGTCGCGGGGCGGCGACCTTTTTCGCTGCCACTGTTTTCTTGGCCGCTACGGTCTTCTTTGCGGCCACGGTCTTTTTCGCGGCCACGGTCTTTTTCGCCGGTCCGGCGGCCGCCTTCTTGGCAGGAGTGGCCTTCTTGCTCGGCGCTGACGGCGGCCCGTCGATCAATCGGCTCGCCCGCTCGAGAATGGCCTCGAGGCCGTACTCGAAATTGTGATCGTCGGGAGCGCCGCTGTGGTGGCCTCGCGCGCCCGCGTCGGTCAGCAGCGGTGTGGCTTCCGGGGAAATGGTGAGGTGCTCGTAGTACGCACCGCGCTCGTTACCGGATTCCTTGTTCTTGTCGTAGAGCCGCTGCAGGACAATGGATCCGCGGGTGTGCAACTGGATCGCCGAGTAGGTATCCACGGCGTCGTCGAGCGGCAGACCGGCTTCCATGAGGCCGGCGATCACCTGCTCGGTCATTTGTGCGCCGAGTTGCGCGCTTCGCGGGCTGAGTGCCGATCGGATGAGGATCAGATCGCAGAGAATGGGGTTGCCCAGGAACGTCTCCCGCATGGTCCTGGCGTGGTTGCGCATGGTTTCGCGCCAGTCACTGGCCTCGATGAACGGGGCCGCGCTCGCATACTGTTGCAGTGCGCGATCGGTCATGGCGTTGAGGAGATCGTCTTTTTTGCGGAAATACCAATAGATGCTGGTTACTCCGACATCGAGATGCTTGCCGAGCATCGGCATACTCAAATTGTCGAGCGAAACACCTTCGGCGAGTTCGAATGCGCCGTCGATGATGTCCTCGGGGTTGAGTGAGCCCCGCTCGCGCCGCTGCCGTTTCTCCGCAGCCGCTTGCTGTTTCACCATGCCGTAACCACCTTTGTGAAGTCCCTGGGTTGCCGACGTCACCTGTTGTCGGCGCTGTGCCGCCGATACCGGTGGTACGCGCCACAGTAAATGCTACCGGGGGGCATTCTATCGGGTCGTCGAGCCGATCATGGGGAGGGGGCGAACCAGTGTCGGCAGCGCGTCGAAAACATTCGATAGATGCATTACTGTATTCAATACAGTAATGTGTTCGACACAGTAGGGGTAGATCATGACCAGTAGCGGACCCAACGGATTCGACGCCAGGTCCTGGTTGTTCGCCCCCGGTGACAGTGCCCGAAAGATGGCCAAGGCGGCCGCCGGCCCCGCCGACATCGTGCTCATCGATCTCGAGGACGCCGTCGCGGCCGCCGAGAAGCCCGCCGCCCGGCAACGAACCGCGGATTTCCTCGCAGCACACTCGGATTCGGACCGCCGACGACTGTGGGTTCGAGTCAATCCGCTCGACGGGCCGTACACACTGGCGGATCTGGCCGCGATCGTGCCCGCGCGACCGGGTGGGATCATGCTGCCCAAATCACGTGGTGGCCACGACGTGCGGACGCTGGACCACTATGTGTCCGCGTTGGAGGTCGCCTCCGGTGCCGAACCGGGCGAGATCGGCGTGATCGTGCTGGCACCGGAATCCGCCGAAGCCGTCTTCACCACCGGAACCTATCGGGGCGCACCGAGATTGACCGCGCTCACCTGGGGTGTGGAAGACCTGGCCGAGTCGCTGGGCGCCAGTACGAACCTCGGTCCCGACGGAGGCTACGGCTTCACCTACGAACTGGCGCGGAGTCTGTGTCTGGTCGGCGCGGCGACCGCCGGGGTGGCCGCCGTCGACACCATCTACGGCGACTATCGCGATCTGGACGGTGTGCGTGCGCGTGCCGAAAAGGCCCGCCGCGAGGGCTTTCGGGGGATGCTGGCCATTCACCCGGACCAGGTGGAGGTCATCAACGCGGCCTTCGCGCCGAGCGATCAGGAAGTGGCCGCTGCCAAGGAGATCGTGGATCTGTTCGCCGCCGATCCCGAGGCCGGCGCGATCGGCTATCGGGGAGCTCTGCTGGATCGACCCCATCTGGCCAGGGCGCAGGCGCTACTCGCCACCCGGCGGCACGCCTGATCCTCGGTCGCGGCGATGCGGCACGCGGCGAGGATGCGGGAATTCCGCGCCCTCGCCGCGAGATCAACTTTCGGTCGCGATGACGGCCGCGTCGCGCAATTCCGCGAGGGCGGTCGGTGACAGGTCGAGTTGCTCGCGCAGCACGGCTTCGGTGTGTTCGCCGAGCCGTGGGGCCGGCTGCGGCGCGGTGTGGGAGCCGTTCACCGAAGCGGGGGCGCTGGGTGCGAGGTAGGTGCCGATGCCCGGTTGCAACATCGACGCGAACAATGGATTCGCGGTGACTCGTGGATCACCGGCGACTTCGTGAAATGTCCGGTAGCGCTCCCACAGGATCGAGGTCCGTTCCAGCGCAGCCGTGATCTCGACGCCCGTGCGGGCGCGAAACCACGGCGTGAACAGGCCGGTGAGGACATCACGGTGGTGGTACCGGGCGCCCTCGTCGGTGAAGTCGGCGTCCAAGGCCGTGGCGAGCGCGTCGACGACGGCGCGGGTTCCGGTGAGTTCGGTGAGTGCGTGAAAGTGCCGGGACGTGAGGGCGACGATCATGAACGTGGCACCGTCGGCCCCGGTGAAATGCTGACCGTACTGGCCGTAGATGGCGTTGCCCAGGCGCGGCCGCGGCGTCTCGCACAGCATCGCCTCGGTGAGGAAACCGAGATTTCCCGCCGTCGCCAGCGCGACATCCTCCAGCGGCAGCGTGATCCGGCTGCCCTCCCCGGTCGCCTCGCGGTGCCGCACGGCCCCGGTGATCGCCAGCGCGGCGTACATTCCGCAGAGCAGATCCCACGCGGGCAGAACCTGATTGATCGGCCCCGCGTGCTCGGCGGGTCCGGTAACCATCGGAAAACCGACCGCGGCGTTGACGGTGTAGTCCACGGCAGTCGATCCGTCGGCACGTCCGAGGATTTCGAGCCGGATCAGATCAGGACGCTGCGCGGCGAGCGTGTCGTAGTCGAGCCAGCTCCGCCCCACGGTGTTGGTGAGCAAGATTCCGCCTGCCGGTCCGCCGCCGGTGATCAGGCGCGAGATCAGTTGTTGCCCAGCGCCGGAGCGCAGGTCGGCCGCGACCGAGCGCTTGCCCTTGTTGAGGCCGGTCCAGTAGATGCTCGCACCGTCGTCGGTGATCGGCCAGCGATGGTAGTCGGCCGCCCCGCCGATGGGGTCGACCCGGATCACGTCGGCACCGAGTTGGCTCAGGGTCATCCCTGCCAGTGGTGCGGCGACGAAACTGGAGATTTCCACCACCCGTACCCCGGCCAACGGCCGCGCCGCCGATCTCCCGGTCTCGTTCATCGGAGGGTGCTCGCGGGCTGGGCGGCAGCGAGGCTTTCCCGCAGGCCGACGACGTCGACTTCGCCGGTCGTTCCGCGGGGTACGCGATCGGGGGAGTCGAGCAATACCCACACTGTCGGAACCTTCAGTTCTTCGTCGGCGCAAAGCAGCAGCGGCTTGTCGGGATGAGCGCGCGCGGTGCGGTGCAGCACCTCGACGATCGTGGACGAGTAGGGCGTAATCGGCTCGTGGTAGTCGATATCGCTCATCGGCCTCGCACTCCATCTTCACTCAATACTGTTTGCTATACGGTAGAGATTACCGTTGCCAGCGCTGAACAAGGTAGCAAGCATCGGCTCCCGGGGAAAGCGCTGCGGGACCGGGCTCGGACTTCACCCGGCGTGCGCGATGCCCGCATCGCCGTTGAGTGCCGCGTCGAGTACCTCGAGTCGGGCGCGCTGAAAGGCGCGCGCGACCGGCGTCCACTTCTCGACCAGGTCGAAGCCGTGGTAAGCGCCGGGCACCACCCGCAGGGTGCAGGGAACGCCTGCCTGCCGAAGGCGTTCGGCATAGACGAGGTCTTCGTCGTAGAACAGGTCGTTGGTTCCTACGCCGATCCAGGCCGGTGCGAGCGCGGCAAGGTTCTCGCAGCGGGCCGGCGCCGCCAGCGGCGATATGTCGTCACCGGCAGGGCCGAGGTAGGAACGCCAGCCGAGCCGGTTGCTCTGTTCGTTCCACATCCGCAGCCGGCCGGGGGACGGGTAGGTGCGCCCGGTGGTCCGGTCGTCGAGCATTGGATAGGACAGCACCTGGAGAACAGGACGGACCTCAGTGCTCCAGGTGCTGAGGTGGGCCAATGCGGCGGCCAACCCGCCGCCCGCACTTTCGCCGACGATCGCGATCCGCCGGGCATCGACATCCGGTCGAGCTGCCAGCCAGCGCAGCGCCGCGTAGCAGTCCTCTAGTGGGGTGGGGAACGGGTGTTCAGGTGCTAGCCGGTACTCGACCGAGGCCGCGACCGCGCCGAGTTCGTCGGCGACCTGTCGGCAGAATCCGTCACCCATCGCCGCATTGCCGATGAGATATCCGCCGCCGTGTACGAACAGAACCGCGGGTGCTTTCGGTCGGGGGCGGCGGGGCTGGAACAGCCGGACCGTGACATTCGTGTCGACCTGCGCGAGCACGCCTTTCGACGGTGGTCGTTTGCCGCTGCGAGCGGTCAGTTTCCTGATGAGACCTACCGACCGTGCTCCGACAGCCGTGTGTGGCAGGTATCGGGCCAGACGGAGGTCGGGGTGAAAGTCGGTACGTTCGTCCACGGACGCTCAGGCCACCATCTCGTCGTAGTCATTCGGCTGCCTCATCGATCTTGCCCCTCGATCGTGCGCTTCGCGTGATCCAGGATGCATTGCAGCCCCCACTCGAAGTTCTGGTCGTCCGGCGCTCCCGTCCGCCTGCCTTTGGCCATGGCGGCCGCGAGCAGCGGAGTCGTCTCGGGGTCGACGTGGATGACGTCATAGTAGGCGGTCGCGTCGCTGCCGAGCTCCTGGTTCTTGTCGTGGAGTCGTTGGAGGACCACCGAGCCCTGGACGTGCAGGTTGACCGCGGAGTAGACGGTGAAGGCTTCGTCGACGGAGAGCCCGGCCTTGACGAGGCTCGCGACCGTGCGCTCCACCTGTTCGGCGCCCAGTCTCGCCGCATGCTGACTGAGCGCCGAACGGATCAGGACCAGGTCGCACAGGATCGGATTGCTCAGGAAGGCGCGGCGCATGGTGCGCGCGTGACGCATCAGCGACTCCCGCCAGTCGTGTGCTTCGACGGAAGGATACGGCACCGCGTAGATGAACTGGCGCAGCGCGCGATCGGTCATGGCGTTGAGCAGGTCGTCCTTCTTACGGAAATACCAGTAGATGCTCGTGACGCCGACGTCGAGGTGTTTGCCGAGCAACGGCATGCTGAGCCCGTCGACCGAGACCTGTTCGGCGAGCTCGAACGCGCCGTCGATGATGTCAGCGGGATTGAGCGATCCGCGTTCGCGCCTGCGACGTGGCTGCCCGACTTGTCGACCGGTCATGGCGCGACTTGCTGGTCGGCGGCGGCGTATACCGGGTCACGCTTTTCGGCGAAGGCGGCGAAGGCTTCGATCACGTCGGCACCGGTGAGGTTGACACCGGCGGCCCGCGCTTCGGCATCCAGCGCCTCGGACAACGTTCGATCGGTTCCGGCGTTGAGCAGGTCTTTGGTCTGTCGCAGCGCGACGGGCGGTCCCGCCGCCAGCTTGGCGGCTATGTCGTGGACGAACTCATCGATCGTCTCGACCGGTTGCAGCCAGGTGACAAGCCCGAGCTCGTCGGCCTGTTCGCCGGTGATCATCTCGGTCAGCAGGGTCAGGCGCTTGGCCTGTTGTAAGCCGATGAGCCTGGGCAGCAGCCATGAGCCACCGCAGTCCACCGACAGCGCCCGGCGGGCGAAGATCTGGCAGAACCGTGCCTCGGGGGTCGCGACGACGAGATCGCAGGCCAGCGCGAGGTTCCACCCCGCGCCGACCGCGACGCCGCGCACCTTTGCCACCGTCGGCACCGGTAGCTCGTGCAACAGCCGCACGGTCTCGTTGATGGTGTGCAATTCGCGAGCCGGATCAGGGAACTCGTCCATGCCCTCGGTCGCGGCGATATCGGCTCCCGCACAGAATGATTCGCCTGCCCCGGTGAGGACAACGGCACGCACCGCAGGGTCGTTCGCGATGTCACCCAGTGCCGCCCGCAGCGCGTGCCACAGCGGGGTGCTGATCGCGTTCTTTCGACGCGGACGGTTGAGTGTCAGCGTGCGCACGCCGGCGGTGTGGTCGATGAGCAACACAGGTTCGTCTGTCACTGGATCATCCTTTCGTCGCCGTCACGCCGGACGGGCGGGAAGTGGTGGTGCCGATCGCACCGCGATCACGGAGTGCCGCTATGTCGGATGGTGCGAATCCTGCTGCTGCCAAGACTGTTTCGGTGTGCTCGCCGAGCCCGGGAACCGCACCCATCGGCGGTGCGAAGCCCGCGATGACCGGAGGCGGCAACAGTGCGGTCACCGGACCCTCGGGAGTGCTGATCTCCCGCCATCGGCGGCGCGCCGCCAAATGAGGGTGCGCGATCACCTCGCTCGGCGTTCTGAAACGAGAATTCCCGATTCCTGCCGCGTCGGCCCGCGACTGGATGGTGTCCGCGTCGTAGCGCGCACACCATCGGGCGATCTCGGTGTCGAGTTCGGCCCGTAGCCGGACCCGGTCGAGGTTGCCCGCGTAGCGTGGGTCCTCGGCAAGGTCGGGCCGGTCGAGCAGATCCCGGGCGAGGCGCTGCCATTCACGGTCGTTGGTGGTGCCGAGGACCACGGTCTCGCCGTCCGCGGTGCGGTAGGCGCCGTAGGGGGCGACCGCGGGGGAGCTCATCCCGAGTGGTTGCTGATCTACCCCGGTATGGCGGGTGTAGGTGAGTTGGTAGCCCATCAACTCCGCGGCGGTATCGAACAGGCTCACCGATGCGCGGGTGAACGGGGCGGGTTCGGTGCCATCGCCGGTGCGCCCGGCGGATGACCGTTTGCCACAGATCATCGCCAGGATCGTCAGCGCGGCGTACAAACCTGAGCCCACATCCGCGATGGGTGGGCCCGGCTTGGCCGGGGCTCCCGGCGAACCGGTGACCGCGCAGACTCCGGACTCGGCTTGGATCAACAGGTCGTAGGCGCGTTTGTGCGACAGAGGTCCCCCCGCGCCGTATCCGTCGATCTCCATCACCACCAGGTCCGGGTGCCGCTGCGCGAGTTCGGTCGGTGAGATCCCCAGTGCCGCGGTCGCCCCGGGTGCGAGGTTGGCGACGAAAACATCCGCGGTCGCGAGGAGCCGGTGCAATACCGCCATCCCGTCCGGATGCTTGAGGTCGACAGCGATGGACTCTTTGCCACGGTTGGCCCAGACGAAGTGCGCGGCGAGCCCGTGCACCACGTCGTCGTAGTGTCGCGCGAAATCGCCGCCGCGTGGGTTCTCGATCTTGATCACCCGGGCACCCAGATCGGCCAAGGCGCGGGTGCACATCGGTGCCGACACCGCTTGCTCGAGTGCGACGACGGTAATCCCGGCCAGCGGACCTCCCGACTCGTCCTGAACAGGGATGTGCACAGCTCACCTCATCATCGCTCGTCACCGCGCCGCTCTGGCATGGACCTTGTACTGTAACGTATACAGTAAGAGAGACCGAGTTGGCCACTGTTGCACTCGATGTGGTTCGTCGGCCAGTGGCACGCTGTCGTGCACAACGGCGTGCGCGGTGATCTGGACAAAGGAATTCGCGCAATGAAGTACGTTCTCGAGTATCCCGCTGAGCTGCCGACGGCATCCGACGAATTCTTGGAGCCCGCGGTTATCCGTGATGTCGTCAGCCAGGCCGAGGAATCCGGATTTGCCGCGGTGGCGCTCAGCGAGCACCCGGCGCCTTCGCTGAAGTGGCGGCGCAACGGCGGTCACAACACTCTCGACCCGATCGCGGCCCTGAGCTACATGGCCGGATTCACCGCACGTATTCGATTGCTCACCAATCTGTATGTGCTGCCATTTCGTAACCCGTACCTTGCGGCGAAAGCTCTGGGCAGTCTGGACATCGTGTCGGGCGGTCGCTTGATCGCCGGTGTCGGAGCTGGATACCTGCGTGCCGAGTTCGCCGCGGTGGGCGTCGACCATGAGCGGCGCGGTGAACTACTCGACCAGGCGCTCGGCGCCCTCCGTCATATTTGGACCGACCCGGAAACGCCTGTTGCCGGAATGAATTTCGGTGCACCGGGACCTCTGTGGTTGCAACCTCCGGCGCAGCGCCCGCACCCGCCGCTCTGGATCGGGGGCAACGGCAAGGCGGCTCGGCGTCGAGTCGTCCGGCACGGGAACGGGTGGATGCCGATCATCGCCGATGCGGGCATGGCCGCCGCCATGCGAACGACCGCTATCGAGAACGCCGAGGTGTTCGGTGCCGCCGTGGCTGACCTGCGCCATGGCCTGGCGGCAGCGGGCCGAGATGCCGACGCGGTTGACATCCAGGTCGTGTGTCCGCACCTGGACTTCGGCGATGCCGATACCGTGCGAGCGGCGTCGGTGTATCTGGCCGACCTGGAAAAGCGTGGCGCCACCTGGGCTGTTGTGCACGTCGACGGCTCGAGTCCGACCGCTGCCGCGCAGTTTGTGAAGTGCTTCGGGGAGCGGGTCATCGCAGGGGGTTGACCTGCGATGCGACTGGTGGGTCGAGCAGGCAACTTCAGGCGACCGCCCCTCGGGGATGGTATACAGTAGTACATACTGTAATTAGGACGGTATACCGATTCTCGCTGCGGCGAAGAGCAGCACGCTGGTGCGGGACGGTATATCTCACTGCGAATCGATAGTGGAGTCCCTCATGAACTCGAGAGTGCCAGCGGAGTACGAAGACCTCCTGCAGCGGCCGATCGTCGGTGTGCTCGGAACTGTGACCCCGCACGGTTCCCCCGACCTGGCGCCGATGCGCTTCAAATGGGATGGTGCGCATCTGCGGATGAGTCACACGATCCCACGGCGCAAGTTCACCAGTTTGCAGGCCAACCCGAATTACTCCTTTCTGATCACCGACCCGGAGATCCCCGGCAGATCGCTGCAGACGCAGGGATGGCTGGTCACGGTCCTGGGAGATGACGAGGGGGTCTTCTATCGTGAGCTGAACGAGTTGTACGGTGACACCGAGGCCGGGCTGCCCGATGATGTTGACGATCGCGTCGTGCTGATTCTCGA
This sequence comes from Nocardia sp. NPDC059195, assembly GCF_042754695.1. Taxonomy (NCBI): domain Bacteria; kingdom Bacillati; phylum Actinomycetota; class Actinomycetes; order Mycobacteriales; family Nocardiaceae; genus Nocardia; species Nocardia sp. NPDC059195. Next base: position 191,729 of record NZ_JBHZBG010000012.1, read on the forward strand.
CGTCACCAAGTTCACGGCGAAGTGACGGCTGTCCGAGTGCTGTGACGCGATGCCCGCAGTATCCCCGAAACGCGATGCGGCTCCCCCGTCGGTGACGGGGGAGCCGCACGCTTGCGCTCGATCATCCCGCTGATCAGCGGCTGGGTGATTCCAGGCCGATATTCGAGCCGATCAGGTCGAGTGCGTTGTCGCGCATCACTTTTCGTGTGTCCTCGTAAGAGAACTCCGGAAACTGCGGAATATCCGCGGTGAAGGTCGTCGGATCGGCGAGCCCCTCGCCGTGCGGCCAATCGGAGCCGAACAAGACCTTCTCCACGCCGATGGTCTCGGCCAGGAGTTTGACGTCGTCTTCGTAGTACGGCGCTATCCAGACGTTGTTCTTCAGTTGCTCCACCGGATCCTCGGTGAAGTGGTACGGCGCGGTATTCGCGGCCTTCTTCAAACGCTTGATCAACCGGTAGACGAAATACGAGCCGTTCTCGATGCTGACCACCTTGAGCTTCGGGTGACGCGTGAACACCTGGTGCACGATCATCGAGGCGATGGTGTCGTGGATCGCGCGGTCGTCGAGGAGGATCTGGTCGAGCGGATCCTTCTTCCCGAACCCTTCGAATGTCGCCGTGCCGCCCCACAGTGCGTTGATGGCGAGATATCCGCTGTCGGACAGATGAAAGCCGACCGGCACGCCGGCTTCGGCCAGGCGGGCCCACACCGGGTCGTGGAGCGGGTCTCCGAGGGATCGTGGGCGAGTCACGCCGGGTACGGGCGCGGGGCGGACGAGCACCATCTTGGCGCCACGGCCCAGCGCGTACTCGACCTCCTCGACTGCCGCCACCGGGTCGGCGAGCGAGATGATCGGCGCCGAGATGATGCGGTGGTCGGGACGATCGAATCCCCAGTCCTCATCGAGCCACAGATTGAAAGCGTGCACCGAGGCGATCGTCGCGGGAATGTCGTGCTTGAGCGCTTCCTCCACCCCGCAGGCGAAGGTCGGCAGCATGAAGACGGTCTCGAGGTTCTGCCGATCCAGGACGGTGACGCGGGCGTCGCGGTTCTGGTACTCGGGATGCTCCGACAGACGGTCTACCTTCATCAACGAGGCCGGATCGACACCTTCGGGAATCTCGCCGCGAAACAGCAGGTCGAGGCAACCCGGCTCGATGATCGGGTCGAACGTCGGGTTGGGGACGAATTGATTGACCTTTCCGCCCATGACCGCCAGCGTCCGCTTGCCGTCATTGAGCATCTGCACCCCGCGCTGTTTGAACTCTTTGGGCAGATGGCGAGTGAACGCGTCCAGTGGTTCGTAGTAGTGGTTGTCGACATCGACTGCCTGATAGTCCAGCTTTGTCATTCTGTGTCCTTTCGCAACCGGTTGTGCCGTCGGAGCCGTTCCGTCGTCGAAACCGGGCGATCGGCATCCGACACGGACGACGCCGTCGAGACCTCCGGGGAGACCATCGCGGGCGTAAACGTTTGACTTACTGTACCCCTTACGGTACGACCCTGCGCAAGTCCGACTTCAATCGGGCTGCGGTCTTCGTCCCGCGCGTCAGTCCGTCGCGCCGATCAATGCGAGTGTCCCTAGATCCCGAATCGCCCGGCAGCTACGCTCCAACATGACAAGGAAGATTTCTTCGCCACGCGCTGTCGGTGTTGCGAAGGCGGCACCGAGAGCGATGATCAACGGGGCCTGCACCATCCCGAATCTGTAATCCTGCCAGCACATTTCGGGTGTGTATCCGGTGACGCCGTAGTCGAGGAGTGCCCGGTGGTACACATCTACGAGGCTTTCCTCGCACGCCGCTCGCGTGTCGGGGTCCAGGCTGGTACCGGTGAAATAGGCGAGGTCGCGGGCAGGTAGTCCGGTCCGAGTGCCTCGCCCTTGCGGGCGTCGTCGGTGAGGTGGACCGGACCGTCTCGCCTGAGCCGGCCAATAGGTAGTAACCCAACTCATCTAGTTGCCGCTGTTCGGTGGCCATGGTCTACCTCGATCTGCAAGCGTGGATGCAACAGGGGATCCCACGCCTGGCGGGAGCCTCGGCCGTGGGCGAAGCTCGGCTCGGCGGAGGTTCGGCGCATTGTCGAGCGCGACGAGGGTTCGAGTAGGCCTCTCGGAGACGCTACCAATAGGGCAACGGTATTGTTATCAGTTTGATGAACAGTAGTCCGAACCATGCGCCGATGACTCGCTGAGTTCTCGAGCGGCCGCGTGGTGTGTCCTGTGGTCTGGCTGCCTTCTCGGCGAACCAGGGGTCGGGTAGTTCGGTCAGCGTCGTGTCGCGGGCAATCAGCGTTCCGCAGCCATACGTTCAGCACGTTCCTGTTTGGTGCGGGACGGGCTCTGATTTCAACGGCTTAGCGAAGGCTCGGTTGAAATCAGGCCGACCTGGCACATAGGGCGGGATCGGTGTGTACCCGGCCGAGGCGTAGAGGCGCATAGCGGCCTGGTTGTACGCGCCGGTCTCCAGGACGATCCGGGCTACGCCGTGCTCGAACGCGAATCGCTCGAGACCAGAGAGGACGAGCCGGGCCACCCCGCGTTTGCGATGGTTCGCCACCACGAACATCTTCCGGATCTCGGCTGTCCGCTCGGTAAGTGATGACGTGCGGAGTCCGCCGCAGGCGACCGGCTCGCCTGCGGTGTACGCGATTATGAACAGCCCTTGATGGGGTTCGTATTGCGCTGGTCGATCGAGATTCGGGGGATCGTCGAAGCCGACCATCGACCGACGCTCCTTGGCGTACTCCGCCATCAGCTGGACGGAGACCGGGTGGTCGAACCGATGTGGGACGAGCGTAGTAGTTCTGGAGGCCTCGGTGACTTGCCGAGCGTGCTTCACGGGTGCAGTGGAGGAATTCCGAGGCGAGGCCCCGGGTACCGGGCTCGGGTGCGACGTCATATCGAGGTTTATCCCACAGTCGAGGGCGTCGCCCGAAGTGATTGGACTTGGTCGGCGAGATGGCGGACCGCTGGCCGGCGATTGTGGGGAGCGGTGACTGGGAGCAGGCCGTCATCACTGCTGTGGGCCGTCCGTCGGCCGAGCGTGCGAGGCTGCTCTCGCTTCGTCTGGCCGAACTTTGCCAGGGAGCCTGGCTGCGGCCGGCCAACCTCGTCCGCGCGCTGCTTGCGGACCTGGCCACCGGGGTGCGCGACGTCAGGTCGCGCCGGCCCGCGCATTTCGCCAATGCGGCGACGTGCGCGGGCCGGCGTGATCCTGGACCTCGCGCGCCAGGCAGTTGTGTGCGGCGACGGGTGTCGACGGCTCAGATCACCGTGCCCACGTCGGTGTGGACGATGTTGTCGAGCGCGCGTTCGGCGACGGCGGCGATCGTCATCGACGGGTTGCACGCGGCGGTGTTTCCGGGCATGAGTGCGCCGTCGATGACGTAGAGACCGCGCTGACCGAGCACCCGGCCGTCCAGATCGCAGACGGTGCCCATATTCGCGCCACCGAGCGGATGCCAGGTGGAGGGGAATACGGAGTTGGTGTCGAGGAGCATGCTGTCGGGTCCGGCGATGCGGCGCACGGCGGGGTCGATGTGACCGTCCTGGATTGCCCGGTCGCCGTCGCCTGGCCAGCGCAGGGTCGCGCTGTCGGTGCCCGACTCGTAGACGAACTCGCCGCGCCCACTGCTCACGCCGTAGCCGACCAGCATCGTGCTGCCCGGATCGACGGCCAGCGGCGGAATCGAGGCTTGGATGACGGTGAACGCCGACTTCGGGTCGTCCCAGTTCAGGCTGCCGTACACGACCGGTCCGCCCTGTGCGGTGCCGAATCCGGCGGACGGGTTGCGCCACACATAGATTCGGTCCGCGTTGGTGCCCCAGCCGCCGCCGAGCCCATCGGGCAGGTCGGGGATCTGGCCCTTCGCGCCCGCCCGCACGAGCAGCCGGGTGGTGTTGAGGCTGCCTGCCGCGAGCACCAGCGTGGGCGTGGTGATGATCTTGTTCTCCAGCACGGTGCCCGCGACGTCGAGTCGATCGACCCGCACCACCCAACGGCCGTCGGGGGCGCGTTCGATATCGGTGACCTCGTGCAGGGTCTGCACGTCGACCCGGCCGGTGGCCTCGGCCGCCGCGACATAGGTGACGTCGACGGAGTTCTTGCCGCCGTTGTTCACACCCATCGCGCCGTCGCCGTTGGTATAGGACGGCTTCATCTCGCCGCGCAGTTCGGCCAGCGCGTAGTCCCAGTCGATGGGCATCGGGATCTTCGACAGCGGCATACCCGCGGCGCGCACGCGATCGGCGAAAATCCTTGCCGCCAGGTAGTTCTCGTGGTTGACCAGCTCGTCGGGCGCGGTGGCCAGGCCGAGCATGCGGGCGACCCGTGGATAGTGAACCCGGTCCATCAGCCCCCAGTCGAGCTCGGCCGGGAAGTGCGTCTCGAACACCTCGCGGGTGGGCTGCAGCGACATGCCCTGGTAGATCAGCGAGCCGCCGCCGAGGCCCGCGGCGCACAACGCGGTCATCCCGGCCCCGGCCACCGCCTCCACCAGACCGGCATACGGCTCGAAAACCAGCGGGCGGCCGAACAGTACCGGGTTGGAGCGGTGCCAGAGCAGGCGTTTGTCGGGTTGGGAGGCGCGCGGGAAGGTCTCCGCGTTGGGGCCGGTCGCCCATCTCCTGCCGCGTTCGAGCATCAGCACGTCGACGCCGGCCTGCGCCAGCCGCAGCGCGGTCACGCCGCCGCCGAATCCGGAACCGATGACGACGGCCCGGCGCTCGTGCCTGGTCAGCGGCACGCCGCCGGTGCGGACCGCGATGCCGCTGTGTGCCGAGGCGGTGCGCGAGGTGGCCAGGGCGAGCCCGGCAGCCGCGGCGCCGGTCAGCAGTGAGCGGCGGGTGAACTCGGACATGTCAGCAACTTTCATTGTCAGGGGTAGTTCGACGAACAGGAGCGGAGGTTCAGCCGCCACGTCGAGCGAGTAGTAGGTCGAGCAGACCGGCCTCGCGGCCCTGCTCGGTCAGCATTCCGCGCGCTGTGCGCTCAACCTCGCCGCCGGTGAGCAGCGCATCGGCGGCGGCGGCCATCTCGATGCCGCCATAGTGATGGCGCTGCATGAGCCGTAAGAACAGCACCTCGGCCTGTGGGCCTCTGGCGGCGGCGAGCTGGTCGAGTTCCGCGATTGTCGCCATTCCCGGCATGCTCGAGTCCGGTGATGCGGCGGCAGCCCGATGAGGGTGTGATCCGGACTGCTGCATCCAGGCCATCGGATGTGGGGCGGTGACCGGTGCGCCGGCCAGCCGCAACCAGCCGAGCAGCATTCCCAGCTCGGTGCGCTGCGTGTCGGCTATCTGGTCGGCCAACGTCGCCACCGATGGCTCGACACCGGGGTCGAGCCGCTGCACCAGCATCAGTGCCTGACTGTGATGGGTAACCATGTCCTGCACGAAGCAGATTTCGGTCGCGTTCAGCACCGGCTGCCGCGGGGGTTCATCCGAGATCAGCACCGGCCGCACCGCCATGCCCATCGCGAGCAGTAAGGCGGCGAGACCGGCCATAGCCGCCACACGGAAAAGCCTGTGCCGGTTCATGACCCGGTGGTCGATGCCTGATCGGCAGGCGGGGTGTACACCGTCGGTGCGAGCTCGAGTGCCACGAAACCGTTGTCGGCACAGGTGGTCGACAGCTGGTTCCCACGCCATTCCGGCGGCGAGAAGCACCAGTCCGTGGACAGATCGCCGAAAGTCAGTGTGCCGGTGCGTGAGCTGAGTGCCTGCTGCGGATCGAACTGCCCCTGCAACATCGCCTGGGCCACGGTCGGGGCCGCGAGCAGCGGTGGTCCGATGATCGAGGCGAGCGCGTGCGGTGAGTTCCACAGTTCGGCGTGCTCGTTGGTGCGCGCGGGCGGGTTGAAGTAGGCGATCTCGCGAATCGCCGCAGGGTCGCGCACGTCGAACACGCGGATGCCAGAGGAGGTCCAGCTGCAGGCCAGCGCGGTGGGGTCGGCCGGTCGGTCGGCGGCGCAGTAGTGCGCGTCGTAGGCGAACAGTGAGCCGCCCGAAGCTGAGGCGATCATGCTGTCCTGGTTCTCCGGCAGGTTGATCGCGAGTTTGATCGACTGCGCCAGCCGGGGTCGGCGGTCGTCGGTGACGTCGATGAGCTTGACCCCGCCCGAGCCTGCCTCGTCGACGGTGAAGACGTACGGCGCGCCCCGATAGGTCACGGGAATGGCATGCTGGGTGGCCCAGCCGTCGGTCCACGGCATGTCGGCCAGTTCCTGCACGCGCGGTTCGGCGTCACGCCGCTGCACCGCGCTGACATCGAGGACCTTCATCCCGCCGATGTTGTTCGCCAGATACATTCGGTTGCCGTCGGGTGAGATACCGAATCCGTGCATCGACAACCCGGCCAGGCCCTGCCAGATCACGCGTGGGCTCGCCGGATCGGTGAGATCGACGGCGCTGAGCAGCCCGGGCGCCGTTCCCGATGCCCAGTAGGTTCGCCCGTCGGGGGAGAAGCCGCCCTCATGGGCGGTGATCGGCACCGGCAGCGCCAGATCGGTTCCGGGACCCGGGTTGAGCAGTCGCGGGTGCGCGCAGTCGGAGATGTCGTATACCGACAGCAGGCCGGCACCGGTCAGGGCGGGAACACCCGCGCCCACCAACAGTTTTCGCGCCGTGTTGACCTTGAGGCTCTCCCAAGTCCCCGCGAGCATGGCTGGTTCGGTGAGGGTCGTGGTCTGTACCGGCGCGGTCGGATCGGCGACATCGAGCACGCGCACACCCATGTCGGGACCGAGCAGATTGCCAGGAAAGAAGGTGCCGATATAGGCGCAGTGGTCGTAGGTCACCGAGGTGATGCCGCCACCACGGCCTGCCGAACTACCGAGCAGGCGCATATTGCATCGGAATCCGTCACGGGTGCGCCCGCTGTCACGGTCGGCGGCGGGCACATCACCCTGCAGTCCGGTTTCCGGGAGGGAATCGGGTAGGCAGTCCGCCTGGCCCACTGCCTGCACCGGCGGTGTACCGGCGGCGGGCTGGGTGGACGCCGCACCGAGGGGCATCAGCAGCGATACCGCCGCAACGGCGGCGCAGCGTCGGGCCGTCCGGGTGAACAAGGAAGTCATGGGTTGGTTTCGGCCCCGTGAGTGGGGGCGCCTTTCATGGAAGATGTTGGGCGGCTGCAGTATTAAGACGCGGCTCAGCTCAGTCGCGTCCACGAGTAACCATGTTACTGATGGCGCGACGCTACCACTCATAAGACGGTGTGGGACCGATTCGGAGGATTCGGGTACTTCATCGGGTGCCCATGACCGAAGCCGTCGCCGGAAACTTCCGTCGTCGCGCCTCGGGGTACGAACGGAATTCAGGTCCCGTTCAGCGGGAACACGGCCTTCCGCCGCTGCCGAGTCCCTGCATGCTGACGGGCGACAGCGGCAACGACGAGGAGGCGATGTGACCGACCTGAGGCGCTACGGACCGTGGGCGGTGATCGCGGGCGGTTCGGAGGGAGTAGGCGCATCGTTCGCCGATCTACTCGCTGATGCCGGGCTCAACTTGGTTCTCATCGCGCGCAAGCCGCAGCCGTTGGAGGAGACCGCCGAACGAGCGCGGAAGAAAGGCGTTCGAGTACGCACGCTCTCGCTCGACCTCACCGAGAACGAGTCGATCGCCGAGATCATCTCGGCCACCTCCGATATCGAGGTGGGACTGCTGATCTTCAACGCAGGCGCCAACAGCTACGGCGGCGCCGAATTCGTCCTCGGCGACCTCGACCGGTTCCGCACCGTGATCGATCTGAACGTCACGGCGCAACTCTCACTGGCGCACCACTTCGGCGCCCAGATGCGGGGGAGGGGCCGAGGAGGTCTGCTGCTGGTCGGCTCGATGAGTGGCTACCTCGGCGGATTCCAGCAGGGAATCTACGGTGGAGCGAAGGCCTTCGGGCGGATCTTCGCGGAGTCGTTGTGGCTGGAACTGCGCGATCACGGGGTAGACGTTCTCGAACTGATTCTCGGCGTGACACGGACACCCGCCATGGAGCGGGCCGGATTGAATTTCGATATTCCCGGGATGATGGTGAGCGAGCCCGACGAGGTCGCGCGGGAAGGGCTCGAACACCTCGGAGACGGACCGGTCTGGATCGCTGGTGGAAATGCGGAGATGGTGCAGGTACGCAGCGGACCCGACCGCGCCGGCCTGCTCCTGAAGAACCACAAGGCCATGCTCCGGCTGTTGCCGCCACGGCAAGCGCCTGCGGCCGACGGTCGGCAGGGCTGATCATGCGCATCGGGATCGTCACGCCGGTGGTCACTCGAGTGCCCGGCGCCCACTCACCATGGGAAGCCACGGCGAGCATCGCGGACCTGGCTCGGATGGCCGCGCACGCCGATACCCTCGGTTTCGCGCATCTGACCTGTAGCGAGCACGTCGCGGTTCCCGTCGAGGTCGCACAACAACGCGGTGGGACATATTGGGACCCCTTGGCGACCTTCGGGTACCTGGCGGCGCGGACCGAGCACATCCGATTCGTCACTCATGTGCTGGTGCTCGGCTACCACCACCCGCTCGAAATCGCCAAGCGATACGGCACTCTCGATGTCGTCACCGGGGGACGGCTGACCCTCGGCTTCGGTGTCGGGTCGTTGGCGGAGGAATTCGATCTCTTGGGTGTCGAGTTCGCGGGAAGGGGTGAAAGGGCCGACGATGCTTTGCGCGCACTGCGTGGCGCGATGTCGAACGAAGTGCCGGAATATCAGGGTAGCCACTACGCGTTTTCGGGCATGCTCGTTCGTCCGCACGCGGTCCAGGCCAGGGTGCCGTTCTGGATCGGAGGTCGATCGGCGCGTTCCCTTCGCAGAGCGTTGGAATCAGGTGACGGCTGGGCGCCCTTCGGCCTGTCGCATGCCTCGGTGCACTCGATGCTCCGATCCGTGGATCTACCGGACGGTTTCGAGGTCGTCTTGTCCGCCGGGGTGCTCGATCCATTACGCGATCCGGCGAAGACCGGAAAGCTCATCGAAGCAGCGGTGGCCGCGGGTGCCACGACGGTGAACGTGTCGATCGCTGCCGACTCGATTGACGACTACTGCGCTCAATTGTCCACGCTGGCCGACTTGGCTCAGCTCGAGTCGCAGCCATCCAGTGGACCGAAGGCATCGGACGGGGAGAAGGAGTGACTGTGGAAGACGCGTTGGCGGCCTTGGAATCACGGCTGCGGCTACTGGAGGACGAGCGTGAGATCCACCGGCTCGTCGCACGTTACGGGCCCCTGGTCGACGACGGCGCCGCCGAGGATGTCGCGGCTATCTGGACCGACGACGGTGTCTACGATGTCGACGGCCTCTACATGTCAGGACGGGCGGACATCGCGGCGATGGTGCGCTCGTCGGCTCATCAGGGATTCATCGCAGGCGGATGTGCGCATTTCCAGGGGCCGGTACACGCCACAGTCGACGGCGATTCCGCCACCGCGGCAAGCTATTCGGTGATGATTCTGCGCCGAGACGGCTCCTTCGTAGTACAACGGGCAACCGCGCATCACTGGCTGTTCGCACGTACCGACGACGGTTGGAGAGTCCGTCGCCGCACGAGCCGTGCCCTGGACGGAAACGCTGACGCGCACCGACTCTTGGCGGCCGGCGTGCGTGGTCATTCTTTCGTTGAGGACGGCGGCGCCTGAGCGGACTCCCGCGGCTTCACCGTCGCTGCCGACCAGATCACTACGGGCATGGGGAATTGACCGAGTTCGGCGTTTTCGTGATCATGATGTGAGTTCCCGCTCACTTTTGTTTCGCGTTCTCTCGAGGTCCACCTGATGCCAACCCACGCCGATCCACCGCGCAAACGCCCCAAGCAGGATCGCGCGAAGGAGACACGAGCACGGATTCTCGAGGTGGCCGCTCAGCTGTTCGGTGATCGCGGTATCAGCAACACCTCGACCAACCGGATCGCCGCGGAAGCCGGCATGAGTATTGGCACTCTGTACCGGTATTTCGCCGACCGCGAAGAGATCGTCAAGGAGCTCACCGACAGCCTGTTCGTGCAGGCGGAGGAAAAATACAGTCGGCTGCTCACCATTTCGGTCGTCGACCGGCACCGGCGCGACGCGGTTGCCGAGATCATCCGCATCGGGGTCGAAATCCTCGTAGCCAACGGCCCGCTCGTGCGCGCCCTGGTGGCGGATCTGCAGTTCTACGGCAGTGGTATCCCCGAATTCGAACCCCGGCTGCGAATGGTCATCAAGCTCTACCTGATCCAGTCGCTGGGCCCGACGCACGGCCTCGACGTCGACACCATGGCCTACATCGTGCTCAACGCGGGCTTCTCGACCGCGCTGCGCTCGGTCAAGATGGAAGAAGAGGGCATGGACCGCGATGCGGTGATCGACCAGACCGCCGACATGATCGGGCTCTGGATCACCACGGTGGCACAGGCCGACTCACCCAACGCGGCCCCCGAAACCAGCACGGCGCACGCTGATCACTCAGGCGGTGACGGCCAACAACTATCGACCCGGTGACGCCGTGTTTTGTCTGCCGGTCGCGCCGGCCCCACACTCCCGCAACTATGGTGGAGCGAGTGGTGCGGAGCGTATGGGATTCGTGGGGGCACGTGCTGATCGTCTGGGCGCTTGCCATGCCCGTGGTCCTGGCCGCCACCGCGCTGCTCGTCCGTTGGCGGCTCGGTGCGGGGACGCCGCGGCGAATCGCGCTGCGGCACTCGATCGCCGAAATCGGCGTCGTCGCGGCGATCCTGCCGTGGGTCTGGATGATCCTGACGCCCGCCGCCGGTGACAGCGAGGTCAGCCTGGTGCCGCTGCGTGACCTGGCCGCCACCCTGGGCGCCGCGCCCTCGACCGTCGTGGTGCAGGTCGGCGCCAATCTCGTGTTGTTCGTGCCCTTGGGATTCCTTCTTCCCCTTCGATTTCCCCGATTGTCCGGTGTCATTCGAATGACCGGTGTCGGCGCGCTGCTGTCGACCACACTCGAGGTCGCGCAGTACGCGTTGGATCTGGGCCGTGTGTCCTCGGTGGACGACGTCCTCATGAACGCGGCTGGTGCGGGGGTAGGCGCCCTACTCGCCACGGTGGCTCCGCCACGACCGATCGGTCGAGCTACCGCTGTTCGGTGAATGCCCGACGCGACTCCTCGTGCAGGATCGTGAGGAGTTTCTCTTCCAGCGCGACGAATTCGGGGGCGGTGATCGTGGACAACCCGCGCGGTCGGGGCAGGTCGATGCGCAGTTCGTAGCGCACGGTGGCTGGACGCGCCGACAGTACGATCACGCGGTCCGACAGATACACCGCCTCACGGACATCGTGGGTGATCATCAGGACCATCCAGCGGTAACGCTGCCAGACCTCTTGCAACCATGACTGCATCTCGGTGCGAGTCAGGGAGTCGAGCGCGCCGAAGGGTTCGTCGAGCAGCAGCAGTTCGCGCTCCTGGACGACGGTCCGCAGGAGCGCGGCCCGCTGTCGCATCCCGCCCGACAGCTGGGACGGGCGGGCGTCTTCGAAACCGGACAGGCCGAATACCGGAAACAGTTCGCGGGCGCGGCGCCGGGCCTCTGCTTTCGGGACACCCTGTACGCGCAAGCCGAGGATGGTGTTGTCGAGGATGGTTCGCCAGGGGAACAGCAGGTCCTTCTGCGGCATGTAGGCGCAATGCGATGCGGTGTCCTCGCCGTCGGCCGCGCGGAAGCCGACGCTGCCGGAGTCGGGGGATTCGAGTCCGGCCAGCATGTTGAACACGGTGCTCTTGCCACAACCACTCGGCCCGATGACGGTGACGAACTCGCCCGATCGGACTGTGAACGACACCCCGCCCAGCACCTCGAGGTCCGGGCTGCGCCGACCGGGCTGCGGAAACGACTTGATGAGATGGTCGACGACGATTCGGTCGCCCCCGGCGTCAGTCACGTCGGCTCCTTTTCTGCACGCGCGACCACGGAGCGACGAGGCGTTCGATCGCGAACGTCGACAGGTACAGCGTGATACTCAGCAGCGCCGTCACCAGCACCGCCGCCAAAACCAGGTCGGTGCGGAACGAATTCTTCTGCAGACTCATATAGATGCCGAGACCGACGCTCGCGCCGACATACTCGGCGAACACCGCGCCGACAACCGCATAGGTGATCCCGATCCGCAACGCCGTGAAGAACCGTGGCAGCGCCGACGGCAGCCGCACATACCGGAACACCTGCAGGCGGGAGGCGCCCATGCTCCGCAGCAGCGCGCCCGCGTCACGGTCGGCCGCGGCGAATCCCTCGATCAGGCCGATGGCCATGGGAAAGAAGGTAACCAGCGCGACCACCAGGATCTTCGGCAGCAGACCGAACCCGAACCAGATGATCATCAACGGTGCGATCGCGACGATCGGCACGGTCTGCGACGCGACGAACAGCGGCACCAATGCCCGCCGCAGCCATGGCGAGAAGTCCACGACCACCGCCAGCACCCACGCCAGACACAGCGACACCGCGAACCCGACCAGAGTCACCTGCAAGGTGGCGGCAGCATGGGAACTGATCTCGTCCCGGTGCGCCCACCCCTGCTCGACGACCCGCAGCGGTGACGGCAGCACCTGCGGACGGACACCACTGCTCGTGACGTAGACCTGCCAGATCGCGACGAGCACCGCCACCGTGACGAACGACGGCGCCGCCCACCGGATCCCTGCCCAGCGAGCCGTCCCGCCGTCGTCGCCGGTGGGGACCAGCGGCGACGCGGCTACGGACAGCTCACGGGTTGGCGAGGTACTCATTGGTGAAATATGTCGACCAGTCGGGTTCGGTGGTCACCGGCTTTCCATCGGGGCCGGTCAGCAGACCGCCCCGGTACAGGAAGCCGGAATTCGCCGACCACTGCTCCACCGTCTGGGTGCCCACCTTGCCCTTGGCGTCCTTCATGAACTGCGCGGCCAGCATGCGCTGGCTCTCGAAGACCAGCGCCTCGTCGTTGAACGCGCCCGGATTGGCGTCGATGAGATCCTGGGCCGCCGCGTCCGGATTGTTGGCGGCGAACTGGTAGCCGCGTTGCAGAGCCTGCACGAATTGCGCTGCGCGGTCCGGATTCTCGGCCAGCCAGCCTTCGTTGGCGTCGATCACGATCGCGTAGGAGTCCGGAAAACCGAAGTCCGTGTACCGGAAGTACCGCATCGGGGTGCCGTGGTGTTCGGCCTCGATCCCTTCCCACGCCAGATACGAGACGGTGAAGTCCGCCTTGCCGGAGTAGACCGCCTCGTAAGCCGACGAACCCAGCACCACCGACGTGAAATCGCCGGTGCCGCCGTCGTTGCGGATGACCTGCTGTAGTGCCTCCCGCTCGCCCGGGTCGCCGAAACCGGCGTAGGTCTTGCCGTCGAGGTCCTTCGGGCTCGCGAGGTCGGCACGATCGGCACGCACCCCGATGCCCGTCGCCCAATGCTGCAGCGGAGCGAGAACCGACTTGACCTGCGCACCCGACGCGCGGGCGAAGGTCGACGAATTGTGTGTACTGATCCCGAATTCCGCGTTTCCGGCATCGACGACCGTGTCGACCGAGGAATTGTTGTACGGCAGCACCTGCACATCCAGACCGGCGTCGGCGAAGTAGCCGCGCTGCAACGCGACGTAGAGCCCGACGTGGTTGGTGTTCGGCGTCCAGTCCAGCGCGAACCGGATGGTTTGGTCGGAGCCGCCGCCCGAACCGCATGCGGTGACCAGCGACAGGGTCGCGACGGTGGTTGCGATGACCGCGAGCGCGCGGCGAAACCGCCCGGTCATGCGGCAGGCCAGGGCTGCGGATGCAGGGCGGTATCCCAGAACATCAACTCGTAGCGCACGGCGAGGATGAATGCCTTCTCCATCGCCGCCCGCTCATGCTCGCTCGCCGACTCGGCAGCGGCGTCGACCAGCGCTCGAGCCGTGGCCGCGGACTGCTGGAACTCCGCAGCGCCATAGGTGGTGACCCACTGGGCGTACGGGTGGGCGGGGTCGGCGGCGATCACCTGCGCGGCGCTCTCGGCCAGGTCGCGCCCCACTTCGGCATAGATCCAGAAACAGGGCAGCGCGGCCGCCGCGGCGACGGCGTAGGACTCGGTCGCGGCGGCGGCGATCAGGTAGGAGACATAGGCCAGGCAGGTCTGCGAACGCTCCGGCTCGCCCTGCCGCGGCGGCAGCGCGCCACCGGTGAGCAGTTGGTCGTGCATGGCCGACTCGACAGCGGCGGCGTTCGCGGACGAGGTCGCCCAGAAGGCCGCGGTCTGCGGGTCCGGCGACTTGGCGGCGAGAATCGCCAGCGCCTTCGAGTACCCGGTGAGATACAGCGAATCCTGCTCGATGTAGGTGCGGAACACCTCGAGCGGCAAAGTGCCCTCGCCGAGGCGGCGCAGGAACTCCAGGTCGTCGATCGCGCCACGGAGGGCTTTCGTCTGATCCCATAGGCGGGCGGTGAAGCTATCGGTACTCGTGGTGTGGGCGCGCAACACCGTGACATCCCTTCGTCAGCATTACCTGAACAGGTTCCCGGGTCTGTTCTCAGCCTCGCCCTATGCGAAGCACCCCGTGTCAGAACTCGACCGACACTAGCAGCGACCGCCGACACGCGGGCTATGCCCGGTTGCGCGCGAAGCCCCGGCATCATCGGCCATGCTGCACCGGCTGCACTCTTGCGCCTGCCGCAACACGGTGCGCCGTCAATCTCAGATACCGCTCTACGGGCCGATCGACATCACGCCGACCCCACACAAAACAGCAGGTCATCTAGGCGATTTGGTTTCCGACAGCGCGTCGGATAATCTTTTGGCACACCAGCAAGTCCGGGTGGCGGAATGGCAGACGCGCTAGCTTGAGGTGCTAGTGCCCGTATTAGGGCGTGGGGGTTCAAGTCCCCCTCCGGACACAACGCTTTTCAACGCATCACCCCTCTGACCAGCAGTTATAGACGTTGGTCGGCGGTCTCGTCAAGTCGAGAAAATCGCAAAACCGCAGGTAGGAGCCCGTGGGGGTTCAACACGGGTCAATCTGAGAGATCCTCAAGAAACCGGCGACATCAGCGGGCCATGGACCCTCCCAACCGTGGAGGATATCTGCCGATCGAGTCCGCTGCGGGCGACCGTGGCTAGGTGTTGTAGGTCATGAGGTTGTTGACGCCCGGGCAGGGGAGAGCTGAGGGGACAGATCTCCCGGCGGCAGGATGGAAAACACCACATCCTCCGAGGTCCTCGATCACCTGGGCCGCGGCCGATTTCGAGACGCCGAACACGGCCGCGAGTTGTCGCATTGTGAGGTTGGTTCGCCAGTAGGCAGCACCCGGTCTTCGAAGCACAAGCCCCACGGTCGGCAGCGCAACGGTCGGTCAGCGCCCTCGCGCCGCAACTATGTGATCAGGCGAGCGAACGTGGCTGGCCGCAGGCCGGAGAAGAACTCCACCGTCACCGGGTCAGCTGCCGAGATCACCACCGGTGAGACGATACCTGTTGCTGCTCAACGACTTACGGCACACCCCTTAGGCATTCGGTCAGGTCGGCCTCTTCGCAAGTGCCTTCGCAATTTCAGGCAGGAGGGGCCGCCAAGTCGCGACCAGCGGTCCGGCCGGAATAATCCGGAGTCGAGGAATTGGACGGGGTGGATCCGGGATCTTGCAATTCTCGAAGACGATCGGAGTCGGCCGCAGATCGGTGCACGTCACGACCTCCTGTCGACGGGCGTCCGTACCGGTCACACACAGCGGGCAGTCGACTATCTGCCCGATCTCGGTCGTCTCGACGGTCAACCGATCACGCTCCGCGGACAACGTGTAGTCGAGGGTTCCGCTCGGAACGGTGACGCTACCCCTTTCAGTGGTCAGTACCTCGCCGTTCAGCGACCATACGAAGTCGATCGGCAGCGCCATCAGTTGCGGCTCGGCATGCAGCGCTGTTCGGGAGCGTACGCTGAACTTCTGACAGAGTGTTGCCCCTGGATTGAGTTGATCGCCCTTGGCGAGCACGGAGAATTGAGATCGAAGATCGATCAGCGGAATGGGGTTGTCGTAGGTTACCCAGGTCATGTGGACTCGGTCGATATCGTCATCCTGCCAAGCCCGCACTCTGGCAAAGCGCCCCGCGCTCGTGCGAACGGCGAAGACAACTCCGCCGAGGAATATTCGTCCGAGGTCGAGAACGAATTGCTCACCTCCGATCGGGATATCTGTCCGCGGTATCCGGCGATCCGTAAACTCTAGCCGACTCATTCGCTCCGGTGTCAACTGTTCGTACGATATCGCTACGATCCGTAATCGCGCTCCGTCTACGGTGGAAATTCCTCGGATTGGCGACCAAACCAGATCGGCGCCCGAAAATGTGTCCGGGCCGATGGTTCCCGAGTCGAGATCGACAGCGAATCCGGTTCGGGAGGAATGACTTCTTTCTTCCCGTGCAAGTATGCGGTCCTCCGGGATGATCGAGCAGCGCAGCTCCAGATCGTCGAGCTCAATGCCATCGATTCGCAGAGATCCGCCGAACAGGCTGCTCAGGCCGGAAGAGGAGCCGCGTGAAAGTCTGTTGACAAATTGTTCCAAGAGTATTTCCAGAAACTCGACGCCGGCTCGCAGAACTATGAGTATTGATGCCGCGATCGCGGTTCCCACTCCGGGAAATAAAAAACCGAACAGGCCTCCTACTATATAGGCGCTCGGCGGGAGCTCGATTTCTATGTCGACATCCGGTCTCGTAAAGGAAATGGTGACGTCACCGTCTTCTGCCGAGAAATCGGCGAAGAATGTAAAGGTCGCTTCGATGTCTGCGAGGCGGGTGGTGTGCTCTGCGAACCCGTCGAAGCGAATTCTGTTACCGTCTACGCGCCCAGTAAATCTTCTTATCGTAATATCTTCGATGGTCACCGGGGACCTCAGTTCGAACGGAGCCGCGAAACTGTCCGGTGGTATTTCGAGTTCGTCTGCGGCCTCCCTTCGGAACTGTGCGAACAGAAAACGATTACTGATCATGAGCAGGGCTGAGCCGGCGGGTGTTATGAAGTTCTGCCGTACGTCGTTGATGCGGCCGGCATTCGGATCACCGCCGGAATCGGCTGACATTCGTATACCGAGGGCAATGCAGTCGCGATCCGTGAACTCCGTGTCGTTGATGGTTGTCACCTGGATTTCGGAGATTTCTTCCGCCGAAACCGGGGGAGACAAGGGCATACGCCGGATGCTTTCCCTTAGCGTTTCGGCTATGATTCTGCGCATCTCCGACCGCACCTGTTCGATCGGTATCCCCTGACGGTTGAAGGCATCGATGGAGTCCGTATCGAAATCGAGGTCGATTTCGTCGTCAGTGATAGCAGTGAAGTCCAGAAAAATAGAGATTTCTCCGTCCTCCTCCGCCGTTCTGATTCTTTCGACAATCTGAATAGTGCCACCGAGTGCAGTGATTTCACCGGCAAACTCTTGCGGTTCGTCGATAATGAGGGTGGAATCGGAAAAATCGACGATCAATCGTATGACGGTTCGAGTGTCCGTCAGATCTACGGTCGGCGTTCTGAAGTTCAGGAACGTGGTCGCTTGGACCGGACTTTCCTCGCCGGTTCTGGATACAATCGAGGGGAAAAGGGGGTCGGTGAGAAATACGTTGGCGATCTGATTGTTCAGCTCGTCCTCGGATACCTGTAGCAGCACGTCGAAATCGGATGTACGTGTGCGTTCCATCGCTAGTCACCACCTGTCTTGTTCCCACGGTTCTTTGCGGTGGTGACTGTTACCTCGGCTAGCTCCGCCCCCGGGGGCAAGACGTTCGTCTCTCCGGCCGCGCGATGAATCCGTTGGAGTACCTTGCGCTCGTAGCGGGTCAGCTCCACGCCGGCGGCCACGAGCGCATCGACCGGCTGGGCGATGAAAAGTTGGCGATTCGAGGCATTCTGTGCGAGCCAGTTGACGATCTTGGGGTCGGATTCCTCGAGCTTGAACACGAGCGCCTTCGGCAATCTTGTAGTTGCGGCGGCGGATCCAACCCGTGGGTGGTGCGATTCGTCGGCGACGCAAGACAGCGCACCCTGCCGTGCGCCGAAGCGAATTCGTATGTTGAGGTTGTAGCCTTGTGGAACGCGTGCACCAACCCTGTCCGGACGAGGACGAGCGGGAGATGCGGCGAAGTCGGTATCGCATGGCGTTGTGTGTTCCATGGTTCCTCCTGTTGACCGCGTCGGCCTGGATCGGCGCCTGACCGGCTGAATGTGCCGACATTTATTTCGGGTCGGTCGCCAGTGATGACGGTACGCCTGTGGTGAGCAGAGGCACACGAGTAGTTACTACTCGATTTCCGGCCGCTTTCGGTGCCGCGGCGGCGACTGATTCCGACCTCACGCCCAACAGCTCTCCGGCTCTCCGCGGGCTTCTTCTTCCATACCCGCGCCGCCAGGTGCGTTTCCCCCAAAGTCTGTGTCAGATCCGCGATCTTGGCCTCGAGCTGCTGCTCACGCGTCAAGACCCCGGACTTACCGGCCGTCAGCCCCGCGCGGCCCGCTTCGAGGAACTGCCGCTTCCAGTTTCCTACCGACTGCTCGGACACCTTCGCCCGCCGGGCCACCTCGGCCACGGTGAGCTCCCGGCCAGGACCGACAACACGATCCGAGTCTCTCCTCGGCCGGAACAGCCTATGGTTTAGCCATGATTCAGACTCTCACTGGTCAAACCAGCAAACAACGGGCCCTGCCACAAAGTCTGACGCGACACGCCTGAGAAGTGTTGGCAAGGCGCCGAGCAGGTACGCCGCGATCGACCGATCGCCCTGCCATCGAATCGGTCTCCCGATCACCGACAAGGACGCGGCGGTCTTCACTCGACGAGGAGCGAAAACTTCTTCGCAAGCTCCTCGATGGTTCCCGAACCGCTGCCGGAAATCCTCTCTACGGCGATCGATGACGGCGCCTGCACGCTGCGGGAGGACATGCTGCTCAGCAGACGCGCTAGTCATTCGGCGGAAATACCGTCGAATCGAAGGTCAAATCGGGTATCCGGTGGAAGTCGTGGCTGATCGTAACCGGTTGTCCCAACCCGGACCTGCACGTTGCCCCGTCCTTGGCAACGCGTGTCAGAACGCCGACCGGGAGCGCTTCGCCAGTTGTCTCGACCGTCGTCGGCTCGCACCATTGGGTGCAATCTGCGCAGTCGGAGGGTCAAGGTCGCCCTGACACGCAGGGCGGCCGCGAGGTGCAGAGTCGCGGCGTCGCTCGATGAAGTCACACGGGGTCGACCGGGGAAGGATCCCGCATCGATTGTTCGCCCAACGCAGTAGACGAAGGAACTCATTTGGGAAGCTAAGGATCCGTGACACAGGTGGCAATAGGGGGGATTATCGAGTTAGAACAAGAATGATCTTATGTGGAGTCCCGGTTCCATGCTTCCGCATGGGCCGACTAGGGCGTCATATCCAGAACGTTGAGTCATATCCAGACCCGCTATCATTGGAAGGCCTGCAATGACTGGCGAGCAATTCAACTTCAAGCCCTCTTTCGAGCAAGTCACTGTTCCCTGCGAGGGGGAGGTAGGGGATCTGCTGATCCTGACGCCCTTGAAACACGGAGAGTTCGACTCCTCCAAGGTAGGTAAGGCCAGCGTCTGGTTCTGCACCAAAGCGGCAAGTTCGGACGGTCCAGCGACTTGGCAGCAAGTTGAATTTACTGGATTCGCTACCTGCAACATGCCGGTGGTTCAAATACCACCCCAGGACGTTCCACCGCTGGGCCGCCATTGACCGGACAAGTCGGTCGCACGCTGCCATCGGAGGACTTGAGCGGACCCGCTGAGCAAATATGCTATCCGGAGGTATTTGGAATGGCGAAGTTTACAATTAAAGCTGCCAATGAGGAAGCCATAAGAGGCGAAACGGCGGCAATTAATCCGGCGGGATTCGGTCCATCCGGAATGATTGCAGGTGTGGCCGGCATAGCTACGGACCCGTCGGGCCTTGGTCCGGGCGTGCTTGGAAGAAGCAACGGCAAAGGTCCTGGTGTCATTGGGTTTGCCAATAGCGACGGCGGTGTCCTTGGTGTTCATGGCGATCCCAACGTATTGACATCGATGCCGGCCGCCTCCGTCGCCGGGGGGCGTGCTGGGGTCTTCGGTGTAAGCGACGTTGGAGCCGGAGTGGTCGGCTTTGCCGGCGCCAACGACCAACCAGGCGTCTACGCGATCGGCGGACTGCTCGCCGTCGCCCCGGGTAAGGAATTCGTCGCAGATTTCCGCGGCGATGTGAAGGTTCTCGGCGACATCCTCCTCTCCGGGGCGGACTGTGCCGAACAGTTCGACGTCCCCGACGGGGAGCCCATCGAACCCGGGTCCGTCCTGATCATCGCCGACGGCGGTGGTCTACGACAGAGCGACACCGAGTACGACACCCGGGTCGCCGGCGTCGTATCGGGAGCCGGTGACTACCGGCCAGGGATGATCCTTGACCAACAGCCATCGTCAGGGCAGCGGCTGTCGGTGGCCCTCATCGGCAAAGTGTTCTGCAAGGTCGACGGCTCGCACGGACCCATCGTGGCGGGTGATCTGCTCACCACCTCGCCGACCCCCGGGTGTGCCATGAAAGCCAGTGACCCTCACCGGACTTTCGGATCCGTGCTCGGAAAGGCTTTGGCCCCATGGGACGGCGGTCGCGGCCTGATTCCCACTCTCGTACTGCTGGGCTGAACGGGGGAGGCGTCCGAATGGATCAGCGCACACTGCGGGAATTCGCCGCCAGGATCGAACGCGGCGAACTGGGCGCGGAGGTTCAGGTCCGCTACCACGTTGCGGGCGGTATGCCGTCCCAACGCGTGGACTGCACCGTCACTCTGGATGCCGTGCGTGGAGCGGATATTTCACGTCTCAACACCCAAATCTCTGATCGCACTGAATACGAGTCCATATCACCCGATCGGCTCGACGTTGCCGACTTGTTCCGGGAGGTGAGGCACGGTCTGCAGAGCCTGGCACCTACGGAGGAACACATGCAGTGGGTCCCCGACGGATTGATGGGTACCTTGACCATCGTCGTGGACGGCGCGGAGGAGTCGTTCCGCTTCGTGCCCGAACGGGAGAAGCGCGCCACCCGGACCACATTCATCACCCCGGTGATGGATCGCGCGCTGCAGCAGTTCTGGATCCTGGCATTCGGCGAACCTTCTGAAAAGGGTCGACCATGAGAGATCTCAGCGTTCGGGGCATCTACCGGCGACACGTGGTCGAACCCGCCATCGACTTCTACGGAACCGCCGATCCGGCCATCGTGGGCGACCTGAACAACTTCCGTGTCGGCAAAGACGTCCTTGGCTCGTCCGTCGGCTCTGTCAGAGCGCCGCTCGAGACCCTGGCCCGCGAGTACTTCGGACCGGGCGAATGGTCGCAGACCGTATGCGACAACGTCGTCGGCAGGATCGCCTTCACCCGAACGTGGACGCATATCGACGTCCACATCGCGACGGTGCCGGACGCGGGGATCGCGTCCGCCGTCATGGACTCCCTGCGGTTACTGTGGAAAACCGATATCGAAACGACCTGGAACAACCCCGTCCGGACCCCCGGTGCGCCACCTCAGCAGTGGAAATGCGGGAAGGGCAAAGAGGTCCCGTGCCGCGTGTCGTTTCGAGTGCACTTCGAAACCGGGCTCTTTGATCACATCGTCCGCGTCCATGCCCAACCGCCGCCTCCGGCCCCCTTCCGGTGGGACCAAAAAGATTGGTACACCGCTTATAATCCGCCGGGCAACCTTGCAGCCCACGAGTTCGGGCACATGCTCGGCCTGCCCGACGAGTACCCCGACGCCACTCTTTGTCCCGGCCGTTCCCCTGTCAACACCGGAACCGTCATGGATACATGCACGAACTTCATCCCACAGCGCCTGGTCCAGTGGATGGCCGACGCTATCGGATCCACGCTGGTTTGAAGTCGGTCCGGGTCATCTCCCTGCGAACAGTCCGTTCCAGGCGCGTTCGCTGTCGGACTCGGGTATTTCGGTGATGTATACCTTGATTCCCAGGCTGGGCAGGTTCTGCTTGTTGACTGTGAACATGAAATAGAAGCCCGGTGGAGCGATGGTGGCGTCTTTGGGGGCGGTCACTTTCAACCGGTCTCCGTCGATTCGGTTGAACCCCAACTGGATCAATCGCTGGTCGGCGTTGAATGCATGGGTCACGCTCCCACACCGGACGATGATCACGTGTTCAATATTGTTCTCGCTCACCTGCGTTGATTCGACTTCGAACGTAGTTCCGGTGAGCCAGCGGTTAGGTGCGGCGAGGATCTCCGGCCTGTTAGGGTTCCCGAAGTAGGAGGGCTCGTAGATCTCGATTGTCAGATTGGCATTGGCGATTCCGGCAGCACCGTCCTTGTCCCCGCCGGCGACCCAGACCCTACCGTCTCGCATCAAAATTGCGGTGGAGTGGTAGTTCCTCACTTGGCTCTGCTTTTCAGAGGCATGCGTGAGCGCTTTCCAGTTGCCGGGAGTCGCGCCGTCCCGGTTCACCTCGGGATCGTAGATCTCTGGTGTCCTCACCGCCGTCGCATCGAGTGTCGCAGCATCCGGGGGCGTTCCCGCGACCCCGCCCACCAGGAGAACTTTGAGATTGGGAAGCAGAATAGCCTGTCCGTGAATCCTTCTGGGGTGGCCGGCCAGCTGGCGCGGTGCGGTCCTGCGCCAGAGCGGGATACCGGGACCCGATGGAACGGTGCAAATCCAGGAGTCCTCAGCGCCTGTGATCAGGACACGTGCCTCGGTCGAGTCCCACCGCATGGGAAGGAGTACCGAGGACTCCCAAAACGCTCCGTACCGATTGGTTGGCCCTGGGGCAAAGTCACCCAGCTCCTGATACTGGCCCTTCATCGCGCTTTCGTCGATCGCTAGAGTCACAGTCTTGTATCCCTTGCTGGGGCTGGCGATCAATACCTTCCCCCCGGGAATCACGTAGGCCCGCGGATATAAGGTGACGGCGTCGTATTGCTCGAAATGTGCCCGTGTCATTACGTTCTCAGGATCGCCCAACCGGTGCCACCGCCCGTTCGGGAGAGGGTTCGGCGTAAAGACCTCTGGGATGTAGTTGGTGTGCCAGGCGTCATCGGTGCCCGGGTGGCCGTTGAGAGCCAGCACGTTGCCCGATGGCAGGGTGACCAGCGTCGGATACCACCTGCCGCCGGTATCCCCCCTGTGGTCGATATGCTCGGCCGGAGGTTCACTCGGGGGTCGGTAGGGGAGCCCTCGGTTCATTGAGGCTACCCGTTTTGCCTGGTACTTCGCGTTCTCATCCAGCCTGATCACTGCACTGTCTCGAAGCCCGGGGAAGTGTATGTGATGTGGACCCGCCGCCACCTTGTCCGGGAATCTTCGCGTGCCGCCTGCAACCAGGAGTATCCCGCCGTAGGTCAGGGCGTGACCGGAGCAAAAGGTGTCGAACAGATCGAGTTTCACCTTATGGATCGAGAACGAGTTACAGTCGAACAGCCGAATCGCGTCGATGTTTCCGGTCTTGTTGAATTCCGGATCGTGCTGATCTCCACCGAAGTATACGAGCTGATCGAAATTCAAGAACGATGCGTGGATAGCCAGAATCTCGGAGTCGATGATGTTCGTGTTCCAAGGCACCGTTGACCTCCCAGGATCAACCGAAGCTACCGCGGATGTTGTGGTCTTCCAGAGTATCCACATCGAGGAAGAACGAACAGCGGCGTTGCTTCAATTGTGACGTGTCCGTCCAGAGCGCGAGCTTCGCTTCCCGGCTCGTGGGGGTGAACGCGACGTTCGGGGCGCGGGATCGGAGCTAGTGCCGCGTCAAGCAACGTTGCCCACCGTGCCGCGGTGGTGACAGCATTGGGACACTGTCACATCCCTGTGCCAGTCGCGCAGAAGATTACTGCCGGGTACGTGGCGACGAAGGCCCAGGGGAAAGTGGACAGGCGCATGAGGACTGCGGTACCGATGTGCAAGAGAGCTCCGCTGATCAAGAGGGCGTAGGTGAGCGGTCGAATGCCGAGGAGCGCCAAGGGAAAACCGCACTCCAGCAGGATGACCGACCAGCACGCCGCCGTCGCGATGCCTCGATGGCGCACCAGGATCTTGCCGGCCTGCGGGTGCCCATAGGCCTGCGTCGTCAAGATGCCTGGTAATGCCGCTCCGCTGCGCCACGACGGGCTGACCAACTTCGCCGCGCCTGCCGTGAAGTACGCGAGACATACTTGTGCTGCCAAGAACCAGAGAACGATCTCGTTGGCGCGCTCTTGCCCGATGCCGAAGGCGAGAGCCAACGAGGCGAAGACGATGATTGTCAACTGGTCTGCCCCGTCGCCTCCGAAGCGCGAGCGCATACTCAGCAAGATGTAGGTCACGGCAATCATGCCGGCAGCCAAGGAGTTGAAGACCGACGAGGGGCGGAGCGCCAAGAGGACCCCGCAGGCCAGGCAGACGGCCACAAGGCCGAGCACTCTCGGATACGCCAGCAGTCGTCCGGCACTGCGTTGGAAGGGCCTTCTCGTCAGCATGGCGACACTCGTAGTCGAGACAGGCCAGCTGGCGAGGGCGCCATCGGAAAGATGCCGATGCATCGCTAGCCTCTCCATCGACCCGATGATGACGGCAACGGAGCCGATAGCCGCCGAAAGATGCAGAGCATCCGAGCTGGTGAACATCGGCTGCTTACCTCTCGCGGAGCAACTGTTCTGACAGATGCATGGTCGACAAGAAAACCACGTGATGATCCGAATCTTCGTCAGCCCCCTGTGACCGCATGATGAGAAACTGGGTGGCCTGGGCGCAATAGTCTCGGGGCAGACTGCAGACAAAGTTGAGCGTCGCGATATACGGCAGGGTGAGTTGCATCTGGGCGGTGTCACGGTTCAGTGACAAGCTGGCCTTGACGAGTTCGACTGTCACGTCGATCAGCGCCTTGTTATGCCGCCTTTCGGGATTCCAGACCGGTCCTATCCACTTCGAAGACGTGCGCGGACGAACCTCGCACCAACGAGTTATGTGTCCATTCGGCAGTCGATCGCGGTACAGCAGATGAAGATCGTCCGTCGCCGGTGTAGGCGCGAAAAAATTCCAGCGCGGTATGAATCCGAATACGTCGTGCGCGCGAACCCACTGCTCCGCTCTGCCAGCTTCCCATTTCTCGACATTACTGGGTATCTGACAGATGGCAGACACTGAGAACCACACCAACAGAAATATGGCAAGCGCAGCGAATACCATATGGTCGATCGCCATCTTGATCAATGCACATGCCCGAGAGCCTCACGGCGGATATCGAGCAATTCCCGTGCCGTTGTGGCCGGGCCCAATCTCTGAATTTGCTCGTCCGAAAGGTGCCGCTCTTCTTCCTCTGCGGCCATGACAGCTGCCGTGCATAGGACAGCGACGGTGACGGCCATGGCAGCCCACGCGACAAAGGTGCCGTTCTCGCAACAACTTGCGTCCGCCGTCAGGTTCGCCTCCAACTGATCCTCCGGCACCTGCGCCAACGCAGCCCGTTCAGCAGGGGTCAGCGGCGGCTCGTGTTTGATGGCTACGGCCGCCAATGCGTCGTCGGTACCGTCACGTCGGTGCTCGACGAGAGTCAGAGATTCCGGGCTCAGCTGTCCACCGTTGTATGGATTGTCCAGGATAACTACGCCGAGGTCGTCCGGCGGGAAGATGTTCGTTGCGAGGGTCCGGCCGCCATATCGAACGCTCGCGAATACGGGAGCACGTTGAAGTAGACGCCAAGCCTGGTAAGTCGAAAGTCTCGTGCGACCCTCGAAACGGGGCCGGAGCTCGTTCTCGACCAGTGCGACATCTTCGCCGTTTCGTAGGGTAGCGGCATCTCGAACTCGCTGCAGTATCGGATCATCCTGGGCAGCGACGAAAACCCTGACGGATCCGGGCATGCAAAGCAGTGCGCGATCAGGCTGCGTAGGAACGTAGTCCAGAACCTCGATCTCGCGATACTTGAGCGATCGCATCGCAAGCTCGTCAGCAGCGAGCTGCAACAGTGTTTGTTGATCCATGTCTCGACCTCCCAGCTAAGGGTGACGCCTTCTGACCAGACCAGACGAGAACGTAGCATACGCACTCGTCGACGAGACGGTATTTCGAGTCGGACGGGCCATCGCGCGGCCGCGGCATCCACGGTCGAGCAACGACGTCCCAGCGCGCAGGCTGTGCTGGCCGGCACAGAAACGTCCGCCAGGACCTTCCAGGGCACTGGCTTTCGCCGCGCTATATGCCGATGACCGGCAGTTTTCGATCTTCCAGGTGATTGGTGTACTGGTCGATACCGCCTCCGGACACAACGCTTTTCAACGCATTACCCCTATGACCAGCAGTTATAGACGTTGGTCGGCGTTCTCGTCAAGTTGGTCGTCACGCTTCGACATCTTCTCGAAGCGTGACGGGCGCGAGCTGGGCGACAACAGCATCTGTCGCGGTCTCGCCCCCAGCTGCGACCTGAACTGCTGACCACACCAACCTCACCGCGGATTCTGTTCAGCAATTCGATCGCACGTGAGTACGCGCCATCCCCTTGGGAAGCAGGCGAACAGGCCGGAATAACGGTCTGACCTGGTCTGTAGGTTGCGCGTGGGGTACCCGGATTCACCGCCTTTGACCCTGGCTCGGGGCACGAATGGGGCACGGAGGGAGGCGTCCTCCAGTGGAGTTGCCCACGGTCGAAAGCCGCTCATGGCTCCACTTCAGGGCGTTGTCTGGATCCGGGGATGATTGTGCTGGTGACCGAATGGCAACTGCATGTGTCCCTGGTTGAGCTGCGCAGGTCCATCGACTTGCTCATGGATCATGTCGAGGCTGCCACCGACGGCGACGCTATCCGCTTGGACCAGGACTACTTCTGGTCGATTCCGCCGGATGCGCTGTACGACGTCAACCACACTCCGGCCGATCTGGCGCTGGGCCAACTCTCGTGGTCGTGGGAGCATCTGACGGATCTACTGGCCGATCCGGATCGAGCGATCGGATACCACCTGGTTTGGCTCTCGGAGGTACTGCGGGCAATTGGCCAGAAGGTCCACTGACTTGCCGCACTACTTTGCCGCTGATCGAGCGATCCTGAGGGCCGCGGCACCACTCGACGAACGCACTCAACTGCCGATGAGCGAGCTTGTCCGACTGTTCGGAGTTCGGCGGGCTGGGGCCAGACCGGCCTGATTCCTACGCAAGGTTCAAGCCACACCATCAGATGGAGCCGGGTGCACGGCGAAGCGACGATCGCAGAAGCCGTGCGCGGCACGATGATCGCCCAGAACCGGCCCGCCGCAGCGTAGAAGTCAGGCCTCCAACACCAGGAACAGGAAGGCCAGGAACCTCGGGTCCTCGCGGTCCTGGAAGAACTCGGGGAACCGCTCCACCGCTTCCGGGGCAGGTGCCGGTTCCTCGACGCGGGTGATACGGAATCCGCTGTCGAAGAATGTCTGGAACATCGTCGACAAGGACCGATCCCAGAATGTGAGGTCCGCGGTCTGCCCGGCCATATCGGTCACCTTGCGTTGGCGCGTGGCGAAATAGTTTGTGGTCTCGCCGGCCTGAAGTTGCGTGAACCACATGACCAGCGGGTGCTCGACCGAGAGGATTAGGCGGCCTCCGGGCTTGAGCACGCGGCGCATCTCCGCCAGCGGGGAGTGCCAGTCCTCGAGGTAGTGCAGCGCGAGGGAGCAGACAACGGCGTCGAATGTGTTGTCGCCGAACGGAAGAGGGTCAGCCAGGTCCCCGACGTGTAGCTCTGCGGCGCCCCCAACTCTGGCTGTGGCGATGTCGATCAGGACCTGGCTGCCGTCGATTCCGACCGCAGTCGCTCCGCCTTCGATGAGGTCGACGAGCGTGGGACCCGAGCCGCACCCGGCGTCCAGCACATGCTTACCCGTCACATCGCCGAGCAGGTTCCGGATCGCAGGCCGGTTGTAGTACTCGTTGAGGAGGCTCGTCGCGTTCTCCTCGGCGTAGGCTTTGGCGATCGAGTCGTACGCGGCCGCGCCGCCGGAGTCAGTTTGCTGCGTTGTTGTCCCCACGTGCCCGACGCTAACACGGCAGTAGCAGATGCGCCTGAACGCTCCCCGTCCACGTGCAGAATCCGAGTTCCTTTGCGCGCCAGACTATCACCCCACACTCAACACTACGACAGCCCAACTCGACCATCCGTTTCTGCCGCTTGCCGCGTTCTCGGTGACCGGCATGGAACCTGGCTTTTACTGGTGGCATCGTTGGCTGTATGTGGGCACATCCGTGATTGCTGCGGACGGACTGCGGACGGGCCGATTGAAGCGGCCGATGCAGTCGTCGAGCTGCGTGCCCGTCATACTGGCCCGGTGATCTTCTTCGCCTGCACCGAGTGCGAGCACCCTCTCACTGGCGATCTCCAAGAATCGCAGTGCTTCGAGTCCGGCGATAACCTGTCCGACCACCGAATCGCTGACCCCCTAGTCGCGCAAGGCACCTATGCGATCAACTACGACTCCACGCAGTTCATTTTGCATCCCGACGACGCGCCCGGAACGGTTCGCCATCCCGACTCCAAGCGGTGCAACGGCTGCTGCGGGCTCGACGGCCAGGACGGCCCCAACCTCGTCTGTGCAGGCTGCGGTATCGATGTCGCTACCAAGGAATCGGACTGCTGGACCGACAACTATGTAGCGCTGATCGCCGCCGCCGTAGTGTCCAATCGTGTTCGCCGATAGGGGATCGTGTCCGTGCGAGCACCGCAGCCCGCCCGCTCATATCGAACCTGCGGCCTTCTGCTCCGGAGGCAGCCTCGGACCGTTCATGACGGTACTCGTCAATCTTCCGACGTACCGTGACCTGCCGATTCTGTCCGGCCACATTTGGGGTTGTTCGGGGTACTTGTGACAACGTGGTGACACTCGGAGCGGCCGTCGACGGCTTCGTCGTCGAAGATCCGCTCATGCCGATTATGTGATGTCGGGTAGGGCCTGCTCGAGCTGAGTCTTATGGTCTGGGGATGGCCCTCGATGCTCGATACCAGGCAGTTCCTTACGAACCGCTGCTCGAACGCGCGATGCGCGATCGTGGAGCCGCCGAGAACGCCATCCAGTTCTTCGGCAGTTTGGCTACGAGCGATGGCGCGGATTCGCAGTACTGGAATGACCCGATCTGGGTGGAGCTGGCCCCGGTCGCTCGTCAGATCGTGGGGCAGCGGCCTGGCATTCTTGACCGGACTTTCTCCACTCGGGCGTGGGACGCAGTGTACTGGTTGCTTGCGCCCAACCGTCGGAAGCAGGAAGAACGCAATCCAGCCGGGTTGGCCGAGATCGCAGTATTCGGGGCGGAGTCCCTCGCTTCGGGTGCGACTGCGGAGCAGGGGATTCCGCTTCGGTTTGTTCGCCCGCCTACTGCGCGGGCCGTAGCTGACTATGTGGAGAACAGTCTGGAGCCTGCTTCACATCTGTTCGACGCTGAAGCAATGGAAGCTGAAGACATATTCGGATACTGGTCCCAACTCCTCGATTAGACGATCCCGGAGTTGGCAATGAGCTGCGGCAGACTGGGCTTTCGCGGGTTTCACCCGTTCGGAACCTGCGACGTAGACGGCCAGTTCGTCGATGAGCCCGCCGCCTCCAGGCTGACGATCCACGATTCGGCTGCTGAAGTCGACGCTGCATTGCGGCGTGTGGACGTCGAGGTTTGTTCGCAAGGTGGGACCGTGGCCTCGATCTTCGTGGAGAAGGCTCCATCCCGTGGCGTGGCAGAAGCGCGTCACATCCGGCTTGGTCCACGTCCAGCCGAATCCGCCTGCGATGCAGGCGATGTGGACTGCGCCATCGATGTCTGCTCTCGCCCGTCAACTCAAACACGTATCGATTGGTGGCGTGATCTCTCGCGTATCCGCGCATGCCGCTTAGTACTCCAGCCGCACTTAGTTATGTTGTGCGGTAACATCTTCCGTCGTGTCGATCGATGAGGACCTGGTCGCGTGGGTGGCCGGGCTGGATGACCTGTTCGGGCGAGTCGCTGGCCGTTTCTACCGGGCAGAGCCGAGATTACGGGCCCGCGCGTACGTGCGCGGCCTGTTGGCGCCGCTGGCCGGGAAGAATGGCTGGACAATTGCCGAAGCCGCCGGTGACCAGACGCCGGATGGGATGCAGCGGCTGTTGAACCATGCAGCTTGGGACGCCGACGGGGTACGTGACGACGTGCGCGCCTACGCGGTCGAGTACCTGGGTGACCCGGACGGTGTTCTGGTGGTCGACGAGACCGGATTCATCAAGAAGGGGCTGAAATCAGCTGGGGTACAGCGCCAATACTCCGGAACGGCGGGTCGTATCGAGAACTGCCAACTCGGGGTGTTCTGCGCGTACACCACCGGCAAGGGTCGCACGCTGATCGACCGGGAACTGTATCTGCCGAAGTCGTGGGCTGGTGATCGTGACCGCTGCCGCGAGGCATACGTGCCCGATAACGTGGAGTTTGCTACGAAGGCCACGCTGGCCAAACAGATGCTGGCCCGAGCGCTGGATGCTGGAGTGCCGGCGCGGTGGGTGACCGCGGATGAAGCCTACGGCGGTGACTACAAGTTCCGGACCTGGCTCGAAGACCGCCGCATCGGGTACGTGGTCGCCGTCCCGAAGAACCAGACGATCCCGGTCACCGCGGGCAGCACCCGCGCAGATCACCTTGTTGCGCACGCCCCACAGCAGGCGTGGAAACGGTTGAGCTGCGGGGCGGGCGCGAAAGGGCCACGGATGTTCGACTGGGCCGTCGCGTCGTTGCCGGTCTATGAGTGGACCACTGCACCAGGATGGAGCCGGTGGCTACTCGCCCGCCGCGCTCTGTCTCCGAATCCCAAGGGCGAGTTGGAGATCGCGTACTACATGTGCTGCGCGCCGACCGGTACCAGTGATGAGGAACTGGTCCGGGTCGCCGGTGCTCGCTGGGCTGTCGAGGACTGTTTCCAGACCGCGAAAACCGAGGTCGGGCTCGACCAGTATCAGGTCCGGCGCTACGACGCCTGGTATCGGCATGTCACTCTCGCCATGCTCGCCCATACCTACCTCGCTGTGACGGCCGCTATTGCCCCAAAAGCATTGGCAGCGGCCTCATCTCGCTCACCTTCGGCGAAGTTCGACGTCTCCTGGCACACCTGATCACTACCGACCCGACCCTCGACCTGGTCTGGCAATGGTCGATCTGGCGGCGACGCCACCAATACCGGGCCAAACAAGCCCACTACCAGCGGCGACACCGATTACATCACGAAGTGCGGCTGGAGTATTAGAGCGTGTCTCATGTGGCTGCTCGGGCCTTCGTCAGCTTCTTGTAGCAGGTCAACGCCGCTGCCAGCGTGAGGAACCCGCAATAGTGAGTGTCCTTGCGGTCGTAGCGGATCGAGAGCCTGTGGTAACCGCCCAGCCAGGCGATGGTGCGTTCGATGACCCACCGGTGCCGACCCAAGTGTTGACTCGGCTCGATCCCTCGGCGGGCGATGCGGACACCGATGCCGCGATCACGCACCCAGTCCCGCAACTCGCGACTGTCATACGCCTTGTCCGCGTGCAGCTTCCCCGGTCTGCGCCGACGTGGACCGCGCCTGGACCTCACCGCGGGAATCGCCCGCACCAACGGACGCAACGCAGCCGCGTCAGGAGTGTTCGCCGCCGAGACTGCCACTGTCAGCGGTATCCCGGCCCGGTCGGACAAAACGTGCAGTTTCGAGCCCGATTTACCGCGATCGACCGGATTCGGCCCGGTCATCGGGCCCCCTACTTAATCGGTAACGGTTAGTTTGAGCAGCGGTCAGACGCTTCTGGGCCCCCTGGCCGGCAAAGGCCTCCAAAGAGGCTACGCGCTGATGGCG